>NZ_JAESIF010000002.1:0-311197 GCF_016757295.1 Streptomyces sp. M2CJ-2
AGGCCATGGGCCGGGTTCCTGTGCGGTTGCGACGACTCGCCTCAGTCGGCCCACGCCTCGACAAGCCCCGAACGCAGAGAAAACCAAACAGACGCGGCACTCATTCACCACGCAGTGTCGTGCCCATAGCGTGCTCTCCTAAGCGGACAACCACGGTCAACAGCGGTGCCACCAGACCCTCAGGCCTGCCACAGATCAACCGATACACCCAGGTCAGCAGCCGTACAGCCGCGCAAGCGCCGTCGCTTCCCGAGTTGAGGGCGCGAGTTCGGTTCTCGTCACCCGCTCCGTGATGGAACCCCCGGGTCAGTGGCCTGGGGGTTCCTCTCCTGTGCTTGCGTGGGAGTGGTCGTCTCCGCACAGCGGCGGTCCGCGGAGCCGCCACCGTCCCCGTCGCCGGCGGGGGGGCGGTGGCGGCTCCTGCGGCGTCAGCGAGAGCGTGGGCGTTGCCCCGGCAGTGAGGGCGGGGCCGGGCCGGCCGCCGCCCTCACCCGAGGTGTCAGGGGTTTTCGATGGTGATGAAGGGGTCCCATTGGAAGTACCCCTTCAACTGCCGGTGGCGGTCCAGGATCTGGAAGGAGAAGTGGTACACGACCTTGCCGGCCCTTTTGACGGTCGTCCGCCAGTAGTGATCCTGGTAATTCTGCGTCACGAACTCCGGCCTGCCCTCGGCTCCCTCCTGCGGCATCGGATAGACGCCGTCGATCACCTCGATCTCCGGCGTCCTGATGAGCACGTGACTGCTGTCGCTGCTCACGTACTTGTACAGCAGTGCCTTGTAGTCGCTGCCGAGCGACAGCGTCGTCTCCCGCCACCTGACGCTGTCCCCGGGTTCGGCCCGGAGGTTCAACTCGGCCCCCGACGTGCCGATGATGTGGTCCTGACGCGTCGTCATGTAGATCAGGCGGTGGTCGACGTACGTCGGCGCGTCGGGGTTCCTCGACGCGTTGGGATTCTGCTCGAGGATCGTGGCCGCGTCGAACGCGATCAGTACGTTGAGATCAGCCATTTCCTGCCCCTTCGAACACGAGCGAACACGAGAACTACCTGAGACGCGCCGTCTTGACGCGCCTTTTCCCTCTCACCTCTCCGGCCCCTCAGGCCGTCGCGGTGGGCTTCGGCACCTTGTACGCCATCACTCGCGGGTAGTCGTGCCGGCGCAGGCGGACGCGGACCAGCAGCGGTCCGGCGTTGACCGGGTCGGCCGGGTCGGCGAGGCGGGCCAGCAGGGCGTCCATCTCGGAGGTGTCCGCGACGACGACCCCGTTCGCCGGGGTGTCCTTGCCGGCGAAGAGGGCCGCGAGGCGGTCGTAGTGCCACGGATGGAGGACGTTGTAGAAGTCCGGGCCGGTGGGTCCCGGCTCGGTGTAGTAGGACGGGTGGACCAGCATCTGCTCGATGCCGTAGAAGTGTCCGTTGTCCATGACGAACACCACCGACCGCAGTCCGAGCCGGGTGTGGGTGGAGATCTCCTGGCAGGTCTCCTGGAAGGCGCCGTCGCCGACGAAGCGGCCGGCGACGAGGCCGGTGATGCCGGCGCCGATGACGAGGATCTTCTTGCGCGGGTGCCGGGTGGGGCCGAGGTGGCCCGTGTCGATCAGGGTGTGGAGACAGCCGAGCTTGAGGTCCTCGTCGCCCGGCCCGACGAGAAGGAGTTCGCGGGCAAGCCTGAGACAGGTCTGCCAGCGGGCACGGATGGCCGAGTTCTCCCGTGGAATGTCGGTCATGACTTGCGATCGTAGAGACGGAGAAACGGTTTTCCGGTTTTCCCGGCAGATAAAGTCCAAAAAACGCCGATCGCACCGTCCGACGAAAATTCGGCTTTCTCGGGTCCCTCTTGACGGACGACAGATCCAGCAGGGACGGATGAGGAAAGAGAAAAGAAGCCGAATCGATAATTCACTTACGGAGTGCAGAAATACCGGTGCCTCAATGAGGGCGGCCTCGCCGGCCGGCAGGGTCGGAAAGGACGCCAGGACGGCGATTTTCCGCCCGGCCGTCGCCGCTGCGGCCGTGCTCGGCGCCGCCGACGCCCCGGAGCCGTGGATCCGGGCCGCCCGGCGGATGACGGAACCCCTGCGTCCGCCGGGGACCGGTCAGCGGTGCTCGGGGTTGTCCGCGTCCGGGCGGCAGCCGGCGTCCCACTGCGAGCGCTGGTTGCCGTGGGCGGGGACGCCTCCGGCGCGCTTCAGCAGGGCGGCGAGGTGCATCAGGTTCCAGGTCATGAAGGAGGTGTTGCGGTTGGTGAAGTCGTTCTCCGGGCCGCCCGAGCCCGGGTCGAGGTACGACGGCCCGGGGCCGGCCGCGCCGATCCAGCCGGCGTCCGCCTGGGGCGGGATCGTGTAGCCGAGGTGCTGGAGGCTGTAGAGGACGTTCATGGCGCAGTGCTTCACGCCGTCCTCGTTGCCGGTGATCAGACAGCCGCCGACGCGGCCGTAGTAGGCGTACTGCCCCTGGGAGTTGAGCAGCGAGGAGCAGGCGTAGAGACGCTCGACGACCCGCTTGGTGACGGAGCTGTTGTCGCCCAGCCAGATCGGGCCGGCGAGCACGAGGACGTCGGCGGCCATCACCTTCTCGTACAGTCCGGGCCAGGCGTCGGTGGCGAAGCCGTGCTCGGTCATGTCCGGGTACACGCCGGGGGCGATGTCGTGGTCCACGGCGCGGATCAGGTCCGTGGTCACGCCGGCGGCGTCCATGACGGCCCGGCTCCTGTCGATCAGGCCCTGGGTGTGACTGAGCTGCGGGGACGGTTTGAGGCTGCAGTTGACGTAGAGGGCGGTCAGGTCGTCGTAGCGGTACGGGGTGTCGGTGGAGGGTGAGGCCGTCATGGGTGACAGCCTCTCGCACGGCTTCCGGTTTGCCCTGGTTTGACGCACCCGCGTACGCCTTGCGGAGTCGTGGCGTACGGGCGCGCTCCCGTGATGCGGCGCCGGTTCGGGCCTAGCGTGGCCGTATGCGCGTACTGGTCACCGGCGGTGCCGGGTTCATCGGGTCCCGTGTCGTCGCCGCGCTCCGGGAACGCGGACACGAGCCGCTCGTGTTCGACGTGCGGGAGGATCCCGGAGCCGACGTGCGGGACCCGGCAGCCGTCGGCCGCGCCCTGTCCGGTGTGGACGCCGTGTGCCACCAGGCCGCGATGGTCGGGCTCGGCAACGGGGTCGCCGACGCGGCGGATTACGTCTCGCACAACGACCTGGGCACCGCCGTGCTGCTCGCCGCCATGGCGGAGGCCGACGTCGGGCGCCTCGTGCTGGCCGGGTCGATGGTCGTCTACGGGGAGGGGCGGCACGAGTGCCCGCGGCACGGGACCGTACGGCCCGGGCCGCGGGCCGTCGCCGACCTCGACGCGGGCCGGTTCGAGCCCGCCTGCCCGGCGTGCGGGGACGACCTCTCCCCCGGCCCGGTCGGCGAGGACGCCCCGGTCGATCCCCGGAACGTGTACGCGGCGACCAAGCTCGCCCAGGAGCACCTGGCCGCCGCCTGGGCCCGCTGCACCGGCGGATCGGCGGTGTCGCTGCGCTACCACAACGTGTACGGCCCCGGAATGCCCCGCGACACCCCGTACGCCGGTGTCGCCTCCTTATTCCGCTCGGCGCTCGCCCGGGGTGAGGCACCACGCGTGTTCGAGGACGGGCGGCAGCTGAGGGATTTCGTGCACGTCCGGGACGTGGCGGCGGCCAACGCGGTGGCGCTGGAGGCGGAGGCCGCCCGGGGTGTGCTCACGGCGTACAACACCGGCAGCGGTGAACCGCGCACCGTCGGCGAGATGGCACGGGCGCTGGCCGCCGCGTACGGCGGGCCCGAACCGGTCGTCACCGGTGAGTACCGGCTCGGGGACGTACGGCACATCACCGCGGACTCGTCGCGGCTGCGGGCCGGGCTGGGGTGGAGGCCGGAGGTCGGTTTCGAGGAGGGCATGGCGGAGTTCGCGCGGGCCGGAACGCGGGGGGCGTAGGACCGCGGTGGACCGGTGGTGCCGCCCGCGCCCGGGAAGCGGCGGCAGGCGGCACCACCTCGACACGGCGATCGCCGGGAGCGTTGCGTACGGCGGCCCGGCCCTGATGCGCCTGCACGATCCCCCGAACGCCACCCTGGCTCCGGCGGCCCGCGTTCCACAAGGAGCGGAAGTCCGGTATGCACCGGTTCGCGCTCGTAGGGTACGACCGTGACAACGACTCCTTCGGACGTCGACGTGGTGCTGCCCTGCCTGAACGAGGCCGAGGCCCTTCCCTGGGTGCTCGAACGGATCCCGCAGGGCTGGCGCGCGCTCGTCGTCGACAACGGTTCCACCGACGGATCGACCGAGGTCGCCCGCGCGTGCGGTGCGACCGTCGTGCACGAGTCGCGCCGGGGCTTCGGCGCCGCCTGCCACGCCGGGCTGACCGCCGCCACCGCCGACGTGGTGTGCTTCTGCGACGGCGACGCCTCCCTCGACCCGTCGCTCCTCGTCCCCTTCGTCCGTGAAGTTCGCAGTGGCGAGGCCGACCTGGTGCTCGGCCGGCGGCGTCCGCGGGGCCGGGGCGCGTGGCCCGCACACGCCCGCGCCGGCAACCTGGCGCTCACGCGGATGCTGCGCCGCCGCACCGGGCTGCACCTGCACGACCTCGGTCCCCTGCGCGCCACCCGCCGCGAGCCCCTGCTCGCTCTCGGCCTCACCGACCGGCGCAGCGGCTATCCGCTCCAGATGGTCGTCCGCGCGGCCGACGCCGGCTGGCGGATCGCCGAGCACGACGTGCCGTACCTGCCGCGCACCGGAGCCTCGAAGGTCACGGGCACCTGGCGCGGCACCTGGCAGGCCGTACGGGACATGAGCCGCGTGTTGAACGAACCCCCCGTGCACGGGGAACCCGCCGCGCCCGGAGGAGGAACCGTCCGTTGACCACGCTCCTCGTCATCGCCAAGGAGCCGCGGCCGGGCCGGGTCAAGACCCGGCTCACCCCGCCGTTCACGCCCCGCCAGGCGGCTCAGCTGGCCGAGGCCGCCCTCGTGGACACGCTGCACGCCGTGGCGGCCACGCCCGCCTCCCGGCGCGTCCTCGTCCTCGACGGCACCCCCGGCCCCTGGCTGCCGCCCGGCTTCGACGTCGTACCGCAGTGCGCGGGCGGGCTGGACGAGCGGCTGGCGGACGCCTTCGCGCGCTGCGACGGCCCGGCCCTGCTCATCGGCATGGACACCCCGCAGGTGACGCCGGAGCTGCTCACCGTGGACTTCGCCGGCTGCGACGCCCACTTCGGCCCGGCCGAGGACGGCGGCTTCTGGGCCCTCGGCCTGGCGCACCCCGATCCCGCCCTGCTGCGGGGCGTGCCCATGTCGACCTCGGTGACGGGAGCGGCCCAACGGGACCGGCTCCTCGCCGCCGGCCTGCGGGTACGCGACCTGCCGCCCCTGCGTGACGTCGACACCGCCTCCGACGCCCACGCCGTCGCCGCCCTGGCCCCGCACGGCCGCTTCGCGGCACGGCTGGCCCGGTGCACGGCGGTCGCGGGGCCGGATGCGCGGCCGGGCACGGGGGACGACCCACCGAACGACTGACCGGCCCACCACCGCCCTCGCCCGGGCGACTGCCGGCCCCTACGCCGCCGCCCTGCGCAGCCGCAGCAGCCGCAGCGTCAGCAGCAGTGCCGAGCCGCCGAAGAGGACGGCGGTGATCAGCAGCCAGCGGGCGAGGAACACGTCCACCGACAGCCCGGTGCCGAGCCGGTAACGCCACTCCACCCTCCCGCTGATCAGCGGGAACCACACGAGGAGGAGCAGCCCGGAGAGGGCCGCCGGTACGCGCACGTACGGCACCCACTCCCGGCGCCGGACCGCACCGAGCCCCCGCACCACCGCCCGGTCCGCGACCGCGTACAGGGGCAGCAGCACGAGGTCGTGCAGCAGCGCCGCCCCCACGAACCACAGCGCCACGCCGAACCAGTCGTCCGCGAGCAGTCGCACGCCCGCGTAGGCGGCGAGCGCGAACGAGCAAGCGAGCAGCAGGAGTTGCAGGGGGCTGCCGACCGGAACGCGCACAAGCCGAGGAAGCCGCGGACGCATCACAGGTCTCCGAACGTCATCCGGGCCACCCATTTGGTGTTGAGCACCCCGGGTGCGGCGGGCACGATGATCCGCGCCGGGTGGCCGTGGTCGGGGGACAGCTCCTCGCCGTTGACGTACAGGGCGAGCAGGGAGCGCGGGTCGGCCACCTGGTTGGCGCGCAGGGCGGCTTCCCGGAAGGCGCCGCTGCGCTGGAGGGACTCGACGAACGCGTCCGGCGGGTCGTCGTCGTACCCGACGAGCGCCGCGAGGTCGCGCAGCCGCACCCCGCGCCACCACTGGTCCGACGTCGACCAGCCCTCCACGCAGGCGATGGGCAACGCCGCGCTGTACTGGGGGAGCCGGAGCAGCTCGTTCCGGCTCAGGCGGACGGTGCCCGTACGTCCCCTGACGACGAGCCGCCACGCGTCCTCGCCCGTCTCCGCCGCGTCGATCCCGGCGTACGCGGCGGTCTTGTTGATCTGGAAGCCGTTCGGGCCACTGCCGGGATCGCCGCCGCCGTGCGGTGCGAGGAGGGCGGTGCGCCGCAGCGGACCGTCGAAGTTCTGCCCCGCCGTGGTGGCGAACAGCAGCAGCGAGCCGCCCCCGACGAACCACAGGGCACCCCGCCGGGAAAAGGTCGGCTCGGCGGGACGCGGAGACACCAGGTCGTCCTTCTCCTCCCGCAGGTGCCGCAGATTGCGCAGCGCCGTGGGCAGCCTCAGCAGCACGTGGACGACGAACGCGGCGAAGAACACCCACGCCCCGTAGAAGTGCAGCGGGTAGAAGGAGCCGGGGAAGACGTAGTCGAGCTGGATGTTGAGCACACCGGTCACGAACTGGAACAGTGCGCCGCCCACCAGGAGCAGCAGCGAGACCCGCTCCAGGGCGTGCGCGAGCGAGCGGGCCGGCGGCAGCGTGAACAGCCTCGGCACCACGGACCACAGCTTGGCGAGCAGGACGGGGATCAGGGTGATGCCGAGGGTGACGTGGACGCCCTGGTTGAGCCGGTACAGCCAGTGCGGGTCCGTCGGCCAGGCGAAGAGGTAGAAGCCGAGGATCCCCTTGTCCGGTGTCTTGTCGTTCACGGGCGACAGGTCGGGGTTGTAAGCGGCGTACGAGACCAGGCCCGTCACGAACAGCACGGTGATGCCGACGAGCAGGACGAGGCCCAGCACCGAGGTGAACCAGGGACCGCGCAGGGGGCTGCGCCAGAAACCGGGCGAGGAGGGAAGCCGTGGGGCATCGGGGTCGCGCATGTCCCGACGGTAGGCCGCAACCACCCCGCGAAAGGGTGAGCGACCCATGACGAAACGCTGGCATGGGGCCCGGACGGCGGTCCGGGACCGGCCGGGCGGCCTAGCGTTCCGGTGTGATCCGCCCCCTGCCCTCCACCGAGCCCGGCACCGAGCACTCCGGCGTGCCCCGTGGCCCGAGCCGTGACCTGTGCGCGGCCGGGGCCGCCGTGCTGCTCGTGACGACGGCCGTGCTGGTCGGCCGCCACATCCAGGGGACCAGCCGTACGCTGTTCGCCGACTGGCCCCCACTGCTGGCGTCCTGGGAACCCCACCTCGGCCCCGGCACTCCGGCGGCCGTCCTGGTGGCGGTCGCCACCGTGGCGTACGGCCCCGCCCTCGCGGCCCGTCTCCCCTGGCGGGCCCTGGTTCCCCTGACGTGGGGCACGGCCACGGCGTGGACCTCCTCCCTCGCCCTGGTCGACGGCTGGCAACGGGGCATCGCCGGCCGGCTCACCACCCCCCACGAGTACCTCCGGGCCATCGACCGCTTCCACGACGTCCCGGCGGCACTGCGAGGCTTCACCGGGCACATCCTGCTCGGCTCCCCCGACCACTGGCCCGCCCACACCGCCGGCCACCCGCCCGCGGCCACGCTCACCTTCGTCCTGCTCGACCGGATCGGACTGCGGGGCGGGGGCTGGGCCGGGGTGTGGTGCATCACCGTCGGGGCGACGGCCTGCGTGGCCGTGCTGGTCGCGGTCCGCGCCCTGGCCGGCGAGGGACTCGCGCGCGGGGCGGCGCCCTTCGTCGTCCTGGCGCCGGCCGCCGTGTGGATGGGCACCTCGGCCGACGCGTACTTCGCGGCGGTGGCCGCGTGGGCGGTGGCGCTGCTCGCACTGGCGGTCACCGGACGGTCCCTGTGGTGGGCGGGGGTGTCCGGGCTGCTGTTCGGCCTGACCTGCTACCTGTCGTACGGCCTCACGCTCGTCGCGCTGATCGCGGCGGCGGTCCTGGTGCTCGGCCGGCACGGGATCCGGGGGCGTCCCGCCCTGCTGGTGCCCCTGCTCGCCGGGCTGGCGGTGGTCCCGACGGTGTTCACGCTCGCCGGGTTCAACTGGTGGGAGGCGTACCACCTGTTGGTCACGCGCTACCACCAGGGCGTGGGCGGCGTCCGCCCCTACGGCTACTGGGTGTGGGCCAACCTCGCCTGCACGGTACTCGTCACGGGCCTGGCGACGGCGGCGGGCCTGCGACGGACCGGCGCGGTGCTCGTCCGGCACCGCGGCGACGTGCTCTCCCGCCCCGGGGCCGCCGCTGCCGAGGCCCGTCTCGCACTCCTCGTGTCCGCGGCGCTCCTCGCCCTGCTGGTCGCCGACCTGTCCGGCATGAGCAAGGCGGAGACGGAACGCATCTGGCTTCCCTTCGCACTGTGGCTGCTTCCGGCGTGCGCGTTCCTCACCCCCGCCCCGGCTCTCGGCTCCTCCCTCAAGTTCTCGACTTCGCTCGAACAGGGGGGACCCCCACGAGCAGGGAGGACCCCCGTCCGCGCTTGGCTCACCGCCCAGGCGCTGCTCGCCCTGCTCCTCAACCACCTGCTGCTCACCCGGTGGTGACCGCACCCGAGGAGGCGGAAGCCTGAGAGCATGACGGTCGCCGTGACGGCCGGGGGGGGCGACTGTCGACGTGCCGCCGGCACAGCTCTCCACCGGCAAGAGGGGAATGCCGAACGGCACAGTTCGAGGCCGTGTCCCATCCGTGCCCGTAAGCGCGGACAACCAGCTCGACAGCGGTGCGGCCAGATCCATGAAACAGCGGCAGCGCGGCCGAGGCCGGTGAGGGCACGGCGAGGCACCCCGCATGCACAGCGTCCCTCACCGGCACCTGAGACAGCCGACGTGCTCCACGCCCGGACCGACCTCGACGACACCCGCAGCCACGCCGCGCGACTCCCCCAAACGCTGCAAGGCGCTCACCGGGAAGAGTGGCGCGGACAGCCCACCGCACCCGGGGGCCAGGGGCGGCGCGTCGCACGACACGACGGCGCGGGGCAGGTGCACAGGGCCACGGGAGACGGGCCTTCACTTCATTTCCAAGGGACCGTCAGATGACGTCCACCGCGAGCCCGTTACGCCTTTAGGGGTAAATCGTCCCGGGATGCGGCGCGCCTCACCCCGGAAAAAACTGTGGGCGTGGTTCCCCCTCCGGCTGTCTCCCGCTTGTGCGATCGAGGTTCCCGATGAATCCGAGTCATGCTGCCCGTCCACCCCACGGAACGGAGCACCAGCCTGTCCCGCCCGGCCCGAGCGGACACGACAAGGCCTGCGCGCGGCGGGAGCGGATACGGCTGGTGCTGGCGTGTTCGGCAGCGGGCATGCTGCTCACGGGCTGCTTCGCCGCCGGTCACACCACAACCGGTGACCGGGCCGGACGCCCCCCGGCACAGAACCAGGCACCTGTGACGCCGGCGAACAGCAAGCCGGCCCAAGCACCGCCAGGCCTCCCCGGCACGCGGACGCCGGCCCCGACGGAGGTGAACAAGGCGCTCACCCGTCTGCTCGAACCGATCCGAACACAGAGCGGCACTCAGGTGTCGGTCGCGGTTCTGGAGCCCAAGACCGGCCGCCGGGCGGTGTACGGCTCACGAACGCACATCACCGCGAGCGTGGTGAAGGTGAACATCCTGGCGGCACTGCTGCTGCGCGCCCAGCACGAAGGACGGTCGCTCACCCCGTGGGAGACGTCCACCGCCGCCTCGATGATCCAGAGCAGTGACAACGACTCCGCAGGTGCCCTGTGGCGACGTATCGGCGGCGGCCCAGGACTCGCTGACGCCAACAAGGCCCTGGGGCTGACCTCCACCCGATCAGGACCAGGTACCCACTGGGGCCTCACCCGCACCACCGCGGCGGACCAACTGGCCCTGTTGACCGACGTGTTCGCCGACTCTTCACCGCTCAGCGAAGCCTCACGCCACCTGATCCAGACCTTCATGGGCCGGATCGACGCCGACCAGGACTGGGGAGTGTCCGCGGAAGGCAGCCGTTGGCAACTCAAGAACGGCTGGCTGCAGCGCTCCCACTCGCAACGCTGGGTCATCAACAGCATGGGGCGAGTCGAAGCACACGGGAGCACGTTCTACGTGGTCATCCTCTCGCACGGCAGCCCGAGCATGTCTCACGGCATCTCCACGGTGGAGCGAGCAGCGCGAACAGCCGTACACGCCCTTCGCAGCACCGCCCCTCCCGTGTCCCCGATCATCCACTGACCTCTTTCCTGCCGGCCCGAGGCCGCATCCACCGCCCGGGGAGATCTGCTGCCCAGGGAGAAGGAGGGCCCGGTGGGCGACGGTCGTCCGATGACGACCACTCGGTCGCTCATGAGCACCACCCTGAGCAGCCGAAACCCGGCTCACCACGATCCCCGGCAGGAACCGGGGCAGGAAGTCGGCGTTCTGATCGCGCCCACCGCCTACGACCCGCCGTGGAAGAAGCCTGACTTCAGGTCCCCGATGACGGCGTCGAGTGGATGCCCGCTGACGATCAGCGGCCCGCTCCAGGGCGCACTGAGTGCGAAGAGCAACGCCAGGCTCAGCCCGACCACACTCGCCACACCCACGATGAGCAGGGAGGTGCGCAGGCTGCTGCGGAAGACCAGTGCGCCGGAGTTCACGATCAGGGCCAGTCCACTGACCACGAGCGTGACGACGTAGAGCGTGGGAACGTCACGCGAGGCGGCCGCGATGCGGGCGCGACGACTGTTGGTGACACCGTCCAGGGAAACCACCAGCTCCGTGCCTGTCGTGCTTCCCACCTCGGGCCGGGCCGCCTCGGTGCGCACGCTCCGCTCCAGCCCCGCGATCGCGCGAGCGGTGGCCGGTTCGTCACCGGACGCCGCTGCCGGGCTCTTCCATTCCTTGGCACGCGTGGCCTGCAAGTAGTCCAGCAGCGCCGCGTGGATCGGCTCCGACCGGACTCGCGGACTCGTCGCCGCCCATGCCAGGCGGGAGGCCGCGGCCGCCTCGTCGCTCACCAGGCCCTCGGCTGCGCGCAGGTAGCCGGCCTCGCTGGCCAGTGAGAGTGCCGCGAAGATCGCGAAGGCAGCGCCGAGTGTCGGCATCAGGGGTGTGGCGATCTGCGGCACCCGGTCCCGTTCCTCGACCGGTACGAGCATCCGGACGCCGATCCGCGCCACGGCCGCGACCAGTAAGGCGAGCAGGAGCCCGCCCACAACCAGCACCACCGCCGGCAGCGAGGTCAACCAGTCCACCACATCACCCACAGTGCGTTTACACGAGCACCCCGCGGCGGCGACACATCGGCCCCGTGGCCTGGAGCTCCTCGGCGATCACTTTCAATGAGCGCTCCATGGTCACAGGTCGAAGGCTTTTGACGCTCGCGACGCCCGGCACGGCATCTCGCTTCGTCGACCGAACAGCCGAGTACGGCCCGGTACGAGGCCGTACCGGCGACGACCGCCGCGCCCGTCTCGCTCTCCGTCTCGTTCCGCCCGGTTCACCGTCGTTCGGCCGAGACCGGAAGCCGGTCCCCATCCGGTGGCGAGCCGCCCGTGAACGCAGGTGAACGCCCCGTACGCACCCGTGGCGCACCAGACCGAGCGGGCCGGCCACTGGTCACAACACCGGCCGCGGACCTGGAGTCGCCGGAAGAAGCCCCTGGCGCGATGCCGGCCCGAGAGGCGGAGGCCATGCGGTGAGCGGCCCCCACCGACCGTCCGGGGGAGTGCGGGAGTCCGCAGGACGGGCTTCGCACCTGACGGGCCGTCGACATGGACGTGTACCGACGACGGTCCATGTACCGGGTTGCCGTACGTCCGTCACGCGAAGCGGCCGGCAACCCGGTGCACCGCGGTTCAGATCGGTTCCGGTTGCGGTTCCGGTTGCGGTTCCGGTTGTCGTGCTGGTGTGTCCCTCGGTTCCCACGCCCCGGTGGTCCGTACGTAGCCGTGGACCACGGAGGCCATCGCCAGCACGAGCAGGGGTCCGGACACCCACGGATGCTCGGCCATCTGCGACGGCAGGAAGCGGTAGGACAGCAGCAGCGCGGCGAAGACCGTCGCTCCGTGAGCGACCAGCCGGATCCCCGCCCGGTCCCAGCCGCGGTCGAACGACCGCAGAGCCGCCTCGACCGTGAGCACGAACACCACGCCGGCGATGAGGTCCACGCCGTAGTGGTAGCCGAATCCCAGTGTCGCGGCGAGCGTGGCGATCAGCCAGAACGTTCCTGCGTACCGCAGGAGGCGTGGGCCCTTCCGGGTGTGGATGAAGAGCGCGACGGCCCACGCCGTGTGCAGGCTGGGCATGCAGTTCCGCGGGGTGATCCCGTCGAACGGCATGGGGTGCGGGGTACTGATCGGCGGCGGCGTCCGCGGCCACAGGTCGGCCACCGCCCAGTGCTCGCTGGACGGAATGTCCGGCGCCCACAGGCTGACCGTCGCCCAGTACTCGGTGCCGGTGCCATAGGCGAAGAGCGGTCCGACCACCGGGAAGACCATGTAGAAGGCCGGCCCGAGGAGGCCGATCACCAGGAAGGTGCGCACCAGGTGATGGCCCGGGAAGCGGCGCTCGACCGCCACGCCGCGCAGTTGGTACAGCGCGACGACGACCGCGGCCACCGCGAGCTGGCCGTAGACGATGTCGAGGACGTTGAAGCCGATGGGGCCGGTGGCGGTGACGACCCGGCCCACCAGCCACGACGGATCGCCCAGCGCGTGATCGGCTGTCGCCACGTACTGGTCGAGCACCACCGGGCGGGTCTTCGAGGTGATGAGCAGCCAGGTGTCGCCGGTCTTGCGGCCGGCCACCAGCAGCAGGCCCAGCCCGACGCCCTTCAGCAGCAGGACACGTTCCCGGCCGGTGCGGCGGGTGACCGCGATGACCGCGTGGCCCAGGATCACCCACAACGCGCCGTTGCCGAAGGGGTGGCCGCCGGTCGTCCCGGCGTCCACCGCCCACCGGACCAGCGAGAAGACGATGTCGATACCGATCGCCGCACCCACCGCGACGAACCGTTGCCGCCAGGTGAGGACCACCGTCATCAACGCCATGGCGGCGTACAGCAGGCCGCCCGACTTGGGGGCGGCCACCAGCTCTCGCACCTGGCCGGCGATCGGCCCCGGCAGGCCGTGACGACGCGCGGCGAACTCCAGCAGGATGAGGAATCCGAGGGCCGCGACACCCGCCACGGCCCAGAGTCTCGCCCGTGGTCGACGCTCCGCGGAGAACGCGGCCCTCCGGTTTATTCGCGAAAAGTCCCGCGGTGGCATGTGTCTCACTTCTTGGCTGCTTCGTCAGATGTCGGTCATGTCAGGGCGGGTTTCGCTCGTCACCTTCCGGACGGAACCGCTTTCCCTTCATGAAGAGTCGCCCTTCGAAGCAAGACGGAAAGACCACGGCCAGGGTTGCGGCGGGCCCGTCGTCACCGCCGCCTCGCCCTTCAGGCCGGCGTGATCTCGTCGACCAGGTCCTCGACGAGGGCCCTGATCTCGTCCCGGATCGGGCGGACGGCCTCGACACCCCGGCCGGCCGGGTCGTCGAGCTTCCAGTCGAGGTAGCGCTTGCCGGGGAAGACGGGGCAGGTGTCGCCGCAGCCCATGGTGATGACGACATCCGAGGCCTGGACCGCTTCGGTGGTCAGGATCTTCGGGGTCTCGGCGGAGATGTCGATGCCGACCTCGTCCATCGCCTGCACGACGGCGGGGTTGACCGCGTCGGCGGGAGCGGAGCCGGCCGAGCGGACCTCGACGCGGTCGCCGGCGCGATGGGTGAGGAAGGCAGCGGCCATCTGGGAGCGGCCGGCGTTGTGGACGCAGACGAACAGCACGGACGGGCGCTGGACGGCAGAACTCATGAGCAGGGGCTTTCTCGGGAGAACGGACCGGTCAGGAGGCGGCGGATTCCGCTTCGCGGTGCGGGAGGACGACCGCGTCCGCGGAGGGAGCGGGCCGGCCGTAGACCACTGCGAGGGCCCCCAGACCCAGCACGGCTCCGAGCACTTGGGCGACCAGGAAGGGGGCGACGGAGGCGGGGGCGATGCCGGCGAAGGTGTCCGTGAAGGCGCGGCCGACGGTCACCGCCGGATTCGCGAACGACGTGGAGGAGGTGAACCAGTAGGCGGCCCCGATGTAGGAGGCCACTGCGGCCGGGGCGAGCGAGGCTCGGCCGATCCGGTCGAGACCGAGGACCAGCAGGATCAGCCCGGCCGTGGCCACGACCTCACCCAGCCACAGATGGCCGGCGGACCGGTCGTGGGTGGAGAACTTCACCAGCGGCTCGGCGAACATCGCGTCGGCCAGGACCGCGCCCGCGACGGCGCCGACGATCTGGGCGGGTACGTACGCGGTGACGTCCCGCAGGGTGGGGCCGTGCGGATCACGGCGGCCGGTGAACCAGGCGGCGAGGGTGACGGCGGGGTTGAAGTGCGCGCCGGAGACCGGCCCGAGCAGGGCGATCAGCACGCCCAGGCCGAAGACGGTGGCGAGGGAGTTGGCGAGCAGTTGCACGCCGACGTCGCGGGAGAGTTCCGTCGCCTGGATGCCGGAGCCGACCACGACCGCCACCAGCAGTCCGGTTCCGATCGCCTCGGCCGCGATCCGGCGGCCGAGCGGCGCGTTCACGCGCCGACTCCGGCGGGCCGCCCGGTGGTCAGGAACGCGGCGAGCTTGTCCAGGACTCCGGGCAGCACCCAGTAGTACACCCAGGTCCCGCGCCGCTCGCAGTCGACGAGTCCGGCCTGCCGCAGGAGCTTCAGGTGGTGGGAGATCGTCGGTTGGGACAGGTCGAAGGCCGGGGTCAGCTCGCACACGCAGACCCCACCGCCCTCACCGCCCTCACCGCCCTCACCGCGTGAGGCAATCATCGACATCAGGCGCAGCCGGACCGGGTCGCCCAGGGCCTTGAAGACCTTCGCCAGGTCGGCCGCCTGGTCCTCGTCCAGCGGTGCGGTGGACAGGCCGGGGCAGCAGGCGGCGTCCCGGCCGATCACCTCGAGCTCTTGTTTCGACATGCCCCTATGTTGACGTTTTTCGAATCAAGGCGCAAGGTTGAATCAATGAACGTCAATACAAGCCGTTCCGGGGCCTTGCCGCGCCCCGTCACCAGGGAGTGAGTCATGAGCGAGCAGCCCACCGACCTGCGGGAAACCGTCCGCCGACGGTACGCGGCGGCGGCCGTGAAGGTCAGCGAGGGCGGTACCGCCTGTTGCGGGCCCGAGCCGGTCGAGGTCGACGAGAACTTCGGCTCCACCCGCTACGCCGCCGACGAGCGCGACGGACTGCCCGCCGAGGCTGTCGCCGCCTCCCTCGGCTGCGGCAACCCCACCGCCGTCGCCGAACTCCGCGAGGGCGAGCGCGTCCTCGACCTCGGCTCCGGCGGCGGCATCGACGTCCTGCTCTCCGCCCGCCGCGTCGGCCCGACCGGCAAGGCCTACGGGCTGGACATGACCGAGGAGATGCTCGCCCTCGCGCTCGACAACGCGAGGAGGGCGGGCGCCACCGACGTCGAGTTCCTCAAGGGCACCATGGAGGCCGTCCCGCTGCCCGCGAACACGATCGACGTCGTCATCTCCAACTGCGTCATCAACCTGTCCACCGACAAGCCCGCCGTCTTCGCCGAGGCCTTCCGCGTCCTCAAGCCCGGCGGCCGTATCGGAGTCTCGGACGTCGTCGCCGAGGACGGCCTCTCACCCGAGGAGCGGGCCGAACGCGGCGACCACGTCGGCTGCATCGCCGGCGCGCTGTCCTTCGCCGAATACCGGGAGGGGCTCGAAGCCGCCGGGTTCACCGGCGTCGAGATCACCCCGACCCACCCGGTCGCCGACGGCATGCACTCCGCCGTGGTCCGCGCGGTCAAGCCCTCCGCCGCCGGTGAGCCCGGCGGCTCGAACGCGGCAACGGACGCGTGCTGCGGCGTCACCGCCTGCTGCACTCCAAACGAGCGGGCCGCCGACCCCTCCACCACGGTGGTGGCAGCCAAGACCGCCTCGGGCTGCGGCTGCCGGGGCTGACCGACCCAGCAGTTCCCCACCCCTGCCGGACGGCGCGTCAGCGGACCACGGGCAACCGCGGGCGGCGGGTTCTCCTGGGCGGGTGCGGGCGCGGCCGGGCACCTGGCCCGGCCCCCTGCATCCATGACCGGCACAGGCCGGCCCCTGGGCCCGACGTCCTCGTCAGGAAGCGAGACGGGTGGAAGACGCACCGCCCGATGGGCTGTCGGCCGGTCGCCCTTCACCGCACCCCTTCCCTTGTCTGGCCCGCCCCACAGGGTTCCCGCACCCGGTGCCCCGCGGGTCGGCGTACCCAAGTGGAAAGGAGGCAAAGAAAGTTCACGGAACGTCACTCTTCCGTTGCGGTGAATCGAAGATACGATCTTCAAACAACCTCTGGTGCAGAAGTGGTTCCTCCATGAAGACGATGACCGACCCGGGCCATGCCGACGGTGCGTCCGGGGCTTCACGCCCCCGTACCGCCGCTCCCCCGGTCCTCCCTCCATCGCACAGCTCTTGACGTCCTACGCCTCGCGTCCACCGGACACCGACCCACCGCCGACTCAAAGGTTTTCCATGGCTCGTTCCCCCGCGTCCACTCTCGAACCCCGAGGGAGCAGAGCCCTTTGGGCAGTGGCTCTCGTGCTCACGTTCCTCGCGTTCTCGGCGGCCGTGGTGCCCGTCGCCCGCATCGGCGTGGCCGCGGCCGTGATCCATGCGGCCGTTTCCCTTCTGGTCCTCGGCTGCCTGGCCCGCCTGAGCGGGCAGCACCGGGCAAGCGTGGCGGAGGCGGCACGCCTGCACACCGGGATACGTGAGCGGGAGGCGGAGGCCGCGCGCCGCGATGCCCACTGGCACACGTATGTGCGCAAGCAATCCGGTGCGGCCCTCCAGGAAGCGGAGTTCCTCGTGACGAAGCGGCTTCCCGCCGCTCTTGCCAGGGACGAGGTCCCCTCGCCCCCCAAGAGCGAGGAGCCGCTGGCGGTGGAGCTCTCCCAGTGGTTCGACAAGCTGCTCTCGGATGTGTCCGAGGCGATCGACGACCGTGAGGAGTCGCAGCGCGTCGCGCTGGTGGAGCTGGCGAGCCGGATTCAGACCTCGGCGCACCGGATCCAGGCCACGATCACGGGTGTGGCGGAGCGTCACCCCGGCGACTCGGGCCTGCTCGAGGCCACGATGCAGGTGGACCACGCGGCGACGCAGCAGGCCAGGCACGCCCAGAGTCTCAAGGTGCTGTGCGGGGAGTGGCCCGGCCAGCAGTGGCAGAAGCCGCTGGCGCTGGTCGACGTGGTGCGCGCCGCTTCGGGCCGGATCGTCTCGTTCAAGCGTGTCGAGGTGACCGGCGATCCCGACGTCGGCATCACCGCGTCGGTGGTCGAACCCCTGATCCACCTCGTCGCGGAACTGCTCGCCAACGCGACCGAGTACTCACCGCCGAGGACCAGCGTGGCGGTCACCGTGCGCACGGTGCAGCGCGGCGCGGTCATCGAGGTGGACGACGGCGGCCTGGGCCTGGACGAGTACCGGCTGACCGAGGCGCGCGAGATCGTCTCGGGCCGCCGTCTTCTGGGCGTCGGAGACGTCGGCGAGATCCCGCAGACCGGTTTCGCGGTGGTCGGCCGCTTCGCGCACCGTCACGGCTTCGGCGTCGACCTCGGTCCGTCACCGTACGGTGGCGTCCGTGCGGTGATCCTGGTGCCTCTCGAACTCCTGAAGACCCTCGAACCCGCCGGGGCGCCCGGCGGGCGTGTGCTCCCCGCACAGCCCCCCGCTCCACCGGTGCCGACGCCGCCGGCCGCCGCGCCCTCCCCCGAGCCCCCGCCGGCCGCCGCCTCCGATCACGCCGTTCCCGTACGGGCCCCGGAGTCCGCCGCCGAGCCCGCCCCGCCGGCCGAGCCGCCCCCGCCCGCCACGCGCGCTCCGGGCGCCCGTCCCCGCCGGCTGCCCCAGCGCCGCTCGCGGCGTGACGGGTACGTCCCCGCGGTGGAGGAGGCGCCGACCGCCGTCACTCCGCCGGGTTCGCCGGAGGACGCGGGCGACTGGATGGAGCAGTTCTTCGAGGGCGGCCGGACCACGCCCCCCTCGACCGGAGCCGCACCCCCGCCGTCCGGAGCCGTGCCTCCGCACCCCACCTCGTACGGCCCCCCATACAACACCTCCCCCGACACAGATTCCTCGGAAGGACAGAAGTGAGCACGAATTACGTGGAGAACCCCGAGCAGCGCGGCTGGATGATCTCCGAGGTCACCGCGGTGCCCGGCGTCCGGCTGGCGATCGTCTTCAGTTCCGACGGTCTGCTGCTGGCCAACTCGGAGGGGGTGGACCGTGACCTGGCCGACCGGCTGTCGGCCAGCTGTTCGGGTCTTCAGTCGCTCGGCCGTGGTCTCGGGCGGGAGTTCGGTGAGGACGGCGGCACCGTGCACCAGCAGATGGTGGAGTTCAACGGGGGTTTCCTGTTCATGCGCAGTGCCAGCGGCGCGCATCTCGCCGTGGTGACGGGACCGGTGGTCGACCCCAAGCTCGTCGCGCGGCAGATGCAGGCGCAGGTGATGAAGATCGGCGCGCACAACCTCAGCAGCCCGCCGCGCCAGGACTCCGCGTGAGCGGGTCGGGAGCGGGCTTCACGAACGGCGCATTACGCCCGTACGTGATCACCAAGGGACGCTCCCGGCCCTCCCGCAACACCATCGGCGTCGAAACACTCCTGATCGCGGTCGACCCTCCTCGGGCCCTCCCCCTCTCCGCCACCAGGGAGGAGATCGCCCTCGTACGGATGTGCGAGCGGCTCCTGTCGCTGGTGGAGGCCGCCGCCCATCTCCAACTGCCCGTCAGTCTGGTGAAGGTGCTGGCGTCCGACCTCGTCGACAGCGGACACCTGTCCGCGCGCTCCGGTGTTCCACGGGCCGCACAGCCCGACAAGCAACTGCTACAGGAGGTACTGGATGGTCTCCGCCGGCTCCGCTGACCGTTACTTGCCCGACACGGTGCAGCAGGCCGTCAAGATCCTCGTCGTGGGCGCGTTCGGTGTGGGCAAGACGACGTTCGTCGGGTCCGTCAGCGAGATCGAACCGCTGCGCACCGAGGAGGTCATGACGGAAGCGAGTGTGGGCGTCGACGAACTGGCCGGTCTGGAAGGCAAGACGACCACCACCGTCGCCATGGACTTCGGCCGTGTCACGCTCAGCTCCCGGCTGGTCATGTATCTGTTCGGGACCCCGGGGCAGCGGCGGTTCTGGGATCTCTGGGAGGGACTGGCCGAAGGCGCACTGGGGGTGCTCGTGCTGATCGACACCCGCAGACTGGAGGACAGCTTCGACGTCCTGGAGCAACTGGAGATCCGGGGACTGCCGTTCGCGGTGGCGGTCAATCAGTTCCCGGACAGTGAGCTGTACTCCGACGAGGAGCTGCGCGGCGCACTCGATCTGCTCCCGGAGACACCCATCGTGACCTGCGACGCCCGCCAGCAGACCTCATCGGTCGATGCCCTGATCACCCTGGTGCAACACGTGTCGGGCATGGGTGCGGCGGGGGCCGCCTCGTGAGCATGCTGCCGCCGCCGGGGTGCCCGGCGCACGCACACCACGGCACCGGTCCGGTCCCGCTCGCCGCCGTGGTCGGGTCCTCCGATCCGCGTGCGGTGTACCGCGACCTCCGCGAGAAGTGGGGCAGCCTCGCGAAGGTCGAGCTGGAGCCGGGTGTCCCCGCCTGGCTGGTGATGGGGTACCGGGAGATGCTGACCATCACCCGGCAGGAGCAGTTGTACTCCCGCGACGCCCGCAACTGGCGCGATCTCGACGAGGGGGTCGTCCCGCCGCATTCGGGGCTCCTGCCGATGATGGGCTGGCGTGCCAACGTCATCGGGGCCGACGGCCCCGAGCACCGGCGCCTGCGCAAGCCTCTCGACGACGGCATCGCGCGGATGGACCAGCGCAGGGTGCGTCGTGAGGTGGAGGCGCTGTGCACGGATCTGATCGCGGCGTTCTCCGAGCGCGGCAGCGCCGACCTGGTCAACGAGTACGCCACGATCGTCCCGATGCTCTCCCTCGCCTCGCTGTTCGGCCTGGACGGTGAGGAGGGCCGCGAGCTGCTCGACGCGCTCATCGCCCTGTTCGGCAGCGCGGACGACTCCCAGGCGGGTAACCGCACCTTCGAACAGATCCTTCTCGACACGGTGCGCGAGCGTCGGCGGAATCCGGCCGACGACATGACGACGGTCTTCATCAACCACCCGAATCTGCGCAACGAGGCGGAGCGGCTGCAGTCGATCGTCGTGATGATCTCCGCGGGCAACGAGACGGTCACGGCGTGGATATCCCACACGCTCCGTCTCATGCTCACGGATCCGCGGTTCGCCGCCCGGCTGCACGGCGGACAGCTCGGTGTGGACGACGCCCTCGACGAGGCGCTGTGGCGCGATCCGCCCATGAACAACATGCCCGCCCGGTACGCGCTCCACGACACCGAGCTGGGAGGCCGGCTCATCCGCCGCGGCGACTGCCTGGTCCTCGGGCTCGCCGCCGCGAACGACGACCCGGAGGTCCGGCAGGACGGTCCGGACGACGGGTGGGGCAACCGCTCTCATCTGGCCTTCTCCGCGGGCCCGCACATGTGTCCCGCACAGGTGCCGGCACGGCTGATCACCCGTACCGCGGTGCAGACCGCTCTGCATCTGCTGCCGGACATGAGGCTCGCCGTCTCCGCGGACGAGCTGGCCTGGCGCCCCTCTCCCTGGACCAGGGTGCCGGTGGCACTGCCCACGGCGTTCTCCGCGGCCCGCGTATCGGCCCGCGTGCCGACCGGCACGGGGCTGTGAATCCTCGCATCCTCGAACCCCCACATCCGAAGAGGCCCCCGCACGGCGGCGGGTCCTCAAGACCCCAAGACCCCAAAACCTCGAGACCTCGAGACCTCGAGACCTCAAGCCAAGGAGCAGCCCAGCATGACGTCGTCCACGAACTCCTCCGCCGAGGGGCACGTACCTGTCATCACCCTGGATCCGCACGGAAAGGACCATCACGGCGAGGCCGCCAGGCTCCGCGAGCTGGGCCCCGTGGTGCGGGTCCGGCTGCCCGGGGAGGTGCTGGCCTGGTCGGTGACCGACCACGCCCTGCTGAACGACATGGTCACCGACGCTCGTTTCAGCAAGGACTGGCGCAACTGGAACGCCATCATCCGGGGTGAGATAGCGGACGGCTGGCCGCTCATCGGCATGGTGAAGGTCACCAACATGGTGACCTCGGACGGCCAGGAGCACCGCCGCCTGCGCAAACTCGTCACCCAGACGTTCACCCCGCGCCGGGTGCAGGACCTGCGTCCCCGTATCCAGCAGATCGTGGGGCAGTTGCTGGACGACCTGCCGTCGCACGCCGCGGCCGACGGCAGCGTCGACCTCCGCCGGTACTTCGCGCACCCCGTGCCCATGCAGGTCATCTGCGAACTGTTCGGGGTGCCGGTCGACGAGCGTCCCCGTCTGCAGGAGCTGATGGACAACATCTTCCGCTCCGATCTGCGGCCCGAGGAGGTCCAGGCGAGCCAGATCGAGCAGTACGAGCTGCTGGCGCGGGTGGTCGAGAGCCGTAGGCGTGAGCCGGGCGACGACCTCACCAGCGCGCTGATCGCGGCCCGTGCCGCCGACCCGGACGCGCTGAGCGAGGAGGAGCTGGTCGGCACGCTGCTGCTCATGCTCTCGGCGGGACAGGAAACCACGCTGAGCCTGATCACCAACGCGGTCCGCGCGCTGCTGACCCATCCCGACCAGCGGGAGCTCGCCGTACGGGGGGACGCGGAAACCTGGGCGAACGTGGTGGAGGAGACGCTGCGCTGGGACGCTCCGATCGGCAACTTCCCGTTCCGCTACCCCCTGGAGGATGTCAAGATCGCCGGAGTCCGCATCCCGAAGGGCGAGGCGATCATGGCTCCGTTCAGCGCTGTCGGACGTGACACGGTTCAGCACGGCGAGGACGCCGACCGCTTCGACATCACCCGGGAGCAGCGCAGGCACCTGGCCTTCAGCAACGGTCCGCACTTCTGCCTCGGCGCACCACTGGCGCGGCTGGAGGCGGCACTGGCCCTTCCCGCGGTGTTCGAGCGGTATCCGGATCTGTCGTTGGCCGTCGATCCGGACGCCCTCGTGCCGGTGCCGTCCCTGTTCTCGAACAGTTCCTCGACGCTGCCGGTGCGGCTCGGGGGCTGAGCCGCCGCGCGGCCCGGCGGACGGGGGGTCCGCCGGGCCGCGCGTGGATCGCGGGCGGCCACCGGGGCTCCGTCGATCAGATCAGGGCGGCCCAGGTCCGAGGCCCGACCGAGCCGTCGACGGCGAGCTTCTCGCTGCTCTGGAAATCGGTGACGGCCTTCTCGGTCAGCGGACCGAACTGGCCGTCGACCGTGAGCTGGTAACCGTGTGCCACCAGTTGGGTCTGCAGCGCCCGGACGGCGTCGCCCTGCGAACCGCTCTTGACGTCGACCACCAGGCGGGGCCAGGTCCTGGACCCGATCTCGCCGTCCGCCACGAGTCCGTCGGCGTTCTGGAACGCCTTGGCCTGCGCAGCGGTCTTCGGGCCGTAGGAGCCGTCCACGGCCGTGCCGTAGCCGCGGGCACGGAGCAGGTACTGCGCGGTGGTGACGTCCGTTCCCTGCGACCCGACCTTCAGCAGCGGCCAGTCCGCGGCCGGCGGTCCGGGATCGGGCGGGGTCTCACCGGACAGGTTGACCGGACGGTACGGCTTGTACTCGCTGCCCGAGTCGAGCCCGTAGGTGCGCACCCGGTGATCTGTGCCGTGGCCGCCGCGCTGCTCGAAGGCCCAGTAGGCGGTGTGCGAGGAGTCGGTCCACTTCTCGAAGATGACCACGTGCCGGGTCGTGTTGGAGCCGTCCGCGTCGATCAGCAGGTCGCCGGGCTTGAGGTCCCCGAGGGAGATCGGGGTGGTCAGGCTGCGGTTGCTCGCGAGTTCGACGGTGTTCGGACCGGACTTCCACAGGCCGAGCGTCATCGACACGTAGCCGGAACAGTCCTGCCGGTAGCCGTCCGACCAGACCGAGGTCTGGCTGTACGGCACCTGGGAGCCGTTGTCGGCGGTGAGCCAGGTGCCGGCCCGGCGGAGCATCTCGGCCGGGGTGACGGTGCCGGCCTGCGCCTGGACCGAACCGGCCCGGGACAGCGAGGCGGTCGAAGCGGTGGTCGCGGCGGCGGTCGCGGACGGGGGGAGGAGCGTGATGCCTGCGACGGCGAGACCACCGGCGGCGACTGCCGCCAAGGCGAGGCGAGCTCGACGGCTCGCCCTGGAACGAAGTGACACGGTTCGCCCTTCAAGTGGGGGAATGACCGGCCGACGCACGTGGGAGGAATTCGGCCGAGACGCCGGCGGGGTTTCCACCCCGGGCGACAGTCATCATGCTCACCTCAAACTTCTCGCCCCACCCGGCACATGCGGTGAACCTTCACCTTTCCGTCACGCACCGGAGGGCCCGAGAGGCGACATGGCACTGATGTCGGACACCCGGAACCGTGCGGTGGAGAGCAGCGAACCGCTGGAGAAACCCATCCGCTTCCACCGACCCCGACCTCGACACCCGGAGCCGGACTCCGCGTTCCTCGAAGGCGTCCGCCAAGAGCCGGCCCTTGCCGTACGTCCCACCGCGGCCGCCCATGACGCGCACCACCAGCGCACCGGACGGAGCGGTGGCCGACGGGGAGTCAGGGTGAAAGCAGCCGAGGCCGGCGAGTCCACGGCTCGGCCGTCCGCCCGGGTCGGCGCCCGAACCGGCCGCAAGCGATCGCGGCTTCCGAACCGGGAGCGCGAGTTCGCTCCCCCTCACCCGCCCCATGCGACGGTGTCCCTACGGGTGGTGCGAGGGAGCTGAAGGTGGCGTCGCGGGTCGGGGCCGGACGTGCCGCACTGGTCGCAGTACTCACTCGCTGCTTCTCTCTCCGTGTCAGGCAAGAGATCCAGGCCGTCGAGGAAGACGAGAGGCAAGGCCGGGAACACCGGGAGCCACGATGACGAGCACACTCGGCTCGCCTCGTCACCGTGTGCCGACGGCCGGGAGGGTCAGGCTCAGTCGGTAGCCGCCCTCCGTCGTGGGGCCGCAGGTGACGGTGCCGCCGAGCAGTTCGGCACGCTGGCGCAGGCCGACCAGACCGTGGTGGGCGCCGGGAAGGGAAAGAGCGGGACGCGTCGGCGGTGAGTTGGTGACGGTGACGCGGACCGCCGCGTGCTCGTGGCGGATGCGTACGACCGCTGTCGCGCCGGGCGCGTGCTTCCGCACGTTGGTCAGCGCCTCCTGGACGGTGCGGTAGATGGCGCGCTGGACCGGCGGTGGCAGACTGTCCGGCAGGTCCGTCCGCAGCTCGGTCTCGATACCGCTGTTGTCGACCAGCCGCCGGAGATCGGCGAGAGAGGGCTGCGGAACCAGTTCCACCGGATCGCCCCCGGCGGTGCGCAGGACGCTGACCATGTGCCGCAGTTCTTCCAGCGTCTGCACACTCAGCTTCCGGATCGTGGCTGCGGCCTGCCGGACTTCGGGGTCGTGGCTGCCGACCTGGAGGGCCCCGGCCCGCACCGCGATGAGGCTGACCTGGTGGGCGACGACGTCGTGCATCTCGCGGGCGAGTGTCGTGCGTTCCCTGGCCAGCACGGTCTGGGCGGTCAGCTGCCGCTCGTGGTCGCGTGCCCGGGAGATCTCCGCGAGTCGCAACGACAGATCGCGCCGGGCCTGCACGAGCTGACCGAGGAAGACCGGTGCGGCCGCCGTCGCCGCCGTGTAGCCCAGGGCGATGAAGGTCGACGGTGTCGAGAAGTCGAATCCCGGCGAGGGCAACGAGATCAGATCGCTGAAGGTGAACGTCACGGCGCAGACGACCAGCAGAGTGCGGCCACGGGTGAGCGAGGCGAGCGTGTACAGCGCGGCCAGGGCGGCGAAGACCGAGTCGGAGAGGATGACGGCGGGAAGGGTGAGCAGGAACGTGAGCTTCGGCAGGCGCCGGCGCAGGAGAAGGACGAACGCGGCGAGCAGGGCGCAGGCCAAGCGCAGCGGCTCGGAGGCATCGGCATGGGCCCAGACGTCGAGCAGTGCCGCCGCGACGAGGGCGGCGTCCAGCAGCGGGGCGGGCGGGCGGCGGGCGCTCATGGTTCCTCCTGGTCCCTCGGCGGTCTGAGGAAGCCGGCGCGTTCCGCGAGCAGGGCGGCCTGGACGCGACTGCCCACCTCCAGCTTGGTGAGGACGGCGCTCACATGGTCCTTGACCGTGCCGATGCTCAGGTGCATCCGTGCGGCGATGTCGGCGTTGGTCAGGCCCTCGGCAACGGCTGCGAGTACGGCACGCTCGCGGTCGGTGAGCCGGTCGAGGCTGCGGACGGCCTCCTGCTGCGGGCCGGCGTTCAGGTAGCCGTCCACGACGGTTCGGGTGACCTCCGACGACAGGACGGTGCCGCCGTCTGCCAGAGTCCGCACCAGGGAGGGCAGTTGCTCCGGGTCGGTGTCCTTGAGCAGGAAGCCGGCGGCGCCCGAGCGAAGTGCCGCGGTGACGTACTCGTCCATGCCGAACGTCGTGAGCATGGCCACCACCGGAGGGTGCGGCAGTCCGCGGAGGTCGGCCAGGACGGTGAGGCCGTCCACGTCGGGCATGCGGATGTCCAGCAGTACGACGGCGGGGCGTCGCTCCTGTGCCGTTCGGACCGCCTGGCCGCCGGGGACCGCCGCCACGACCTCGATGTCGTCCGCCGCCTCGAGAATGTGCTGGAAACCGGTACGGATCAGCGCCTCGTCGTCGACCACCATCACCCGGATCATGCGTGCTCCACTCGCCATCGGGTCCCACTGTCCGATGTGTACCCGCCACCGGGCGCGCTTCCCGGTGCCGGGACCGACAGCCGCCAGGTGGCGGGGCTGTTCCAGCCGGTCGGCGGGACGGCTCCGGACATGTGCCGGATGGGTTCACGAGCGGCAGTGCCCGACGGTGGAGGCAGCAGTCGGTACCTCGTCGCAGGAAGGAGACCAGCCGGATGCCGATCAGTCTGACGTTTCTCTGTTCGATCGCCGGGGGCGAAACGAGCAGGCCGCTCTTCGGTGACGTTGCGGTGCGCGAGCACGGCCCGGTCGGCGCAGACGCCGTCGCAGCGGTCCTGCCCCGGTACTCGATGGCCGTCCGGGCGCCTTCCCTCCGCTGCGCGCGGACCGCTCATGCCCTCGCCCTCACGACCGAGGTGGAGCCTGCGCTGCGCGACTTCGACTACGGCGAGTGGCGCGGCCGTACCGCTGCCGAGGTCGCCGCCACCGATCCCTACGGGCTCTCCGCCCTGCTGACGGACCCGGACGCCGTACCCCACGGAAGCGAATCCGTGCGCCAGTTCTGCCGTCGGGTCGCGAACTGGCTGGACGGCCTGCCGCCACACGCGGGGCGCGTGGTGGCCGTCACCGAACCGGCCGTGATCCGGGCCGCGCTGGTCCACGCCCTGTCGGAACCGGTGAGCGCGTTCTGGCACGTCACGGTGGCGCCCTCGACCACGGTGTGCCTGTCCTCCCGGAACGGCCGCTGGCACGTGCGCCTCGGTCCCACGCCTCGCGCCGAGCCGGGCCGTCTCCGGGCGACCCCTGTGGCACGGCGTCGGGCTCACCGCGATCCGCTGGGCGCCGCGCTCGGTTCGGTGACCCCCGACGCGTACCCGTAGCGCGCCCACAGCCCGCCCACAGCATGCCCACGAAGCGATGTTCAGCCCCCACCTGACACGTCCCGGGCAAGCGCCCTCTCGGCTCAGGGAGCAGATCGAGCCAGTGCGATGTCCTCGCCGACCGCCCGCACCCGGGCGGCGGTGACGATCGTGCCGTCCAGCAGTGCGGCGGGCGCGCCGGTGACCGGATCGAACACACCGACGACCGCTTGACGGGTCGGCAGCGGCGCCCCGGTCATCGCGCGGGACGAGGGAGACCAGCTTGGTCACGAGCACCCCGGCCGACGGCACGCAGCCCGGCACGGCGGCCGGGAAGCCTCCCGTCCGGGCACGAGCGCCGCGTACAGGTGGTGGGGCCGGCCGTGGTTCCTCGCCCGGCCGGTGCGTACGGAGCCCGTGCGCGATCACCGGTTCCGACCGTCCTCCGCATGTCCCTGGTGACAGCGTGAGGACCGGTCGCCCACGGGTACTCGGGGGCTGAGCGGCGGTGAGAGCACCGCCCACGCCACACGGAAGGGTGGTTCCATGACTCAGCAGGTCAGCGAGGTCATGACGAGCGCCCCGGCGACCGTCGGACTCAGGCCTCGGTGACGGCCGTGGCCCGGACGACGCGGGACCAGGACGTCGGTGCCGTTCCGGTCACCGGGGGCGAGTGGTCGCACCGACCCACAGGCACATGGCAGACGAGCGCCGAGAGGAGCGTGCGCCATGACGACTCCCGATCCCGAACCGGGGCGGACCCCGGGGATCACACCAGGCGGCGGTGTGTCCCCCGGTGAGACGCCACCCGCCGAAGGCGGCACTTCCGGCATCTCGTATCCGGAGCCGCACGAACCGCGCAAGGGGTGGGGGCCGCTGGCACTCGTCCTGATCATGGTGGTGGTGGTGCTGGTGGCGATCGGACTGGTCGCCATGGTGGTGTCCCTGATCGCGTAGCGCTTCGGTCGCCGGTCGACCCCGGCGGCCGAGCCGCTCGGCCGCCGGGGTCGACGGATCCGGCCGTTTCCAGAAGCCGGGGGAAGTCGGGCTGCTCACGAGCTGCCGAGCTGCTCGTCCGGCGCGGCCTCCCGTTTCGCGTCCCGAGTCGTCAGACGGCCGAGCCGGGCTCTTCGGGCCGGATGCGTCCTCGCCAGGCGCCCGTCTCTCCGCCGCGCTGTTCGATGTAGTCCTTGAAGCGGTGCAGGTCTCCCTTGACCCGGCGGTCGATCACGCCCAGCACGTCCGCGCCCTTCTCGGCCATGCCGGTGGGCTCGACGTCCATCGTGAGCTCCACGCGGGTGCGGGTGTCGTCCAGCCGCTCGAACCTGACCGATCCCCGTTGCCGGGTCTCGCCGTCGACCACCCGCCAGGTGATCCGGTCGTCCGCCAACTGGTCGACGATCTCGGTGTCGAACTCGCGCCGCACCCCGCCGATGCTGGTCTTCCAGTGGTTGTGCCGCTCGTCGAGCTGCCGCACCTCCTCGACTCCCTCCATGAACTCCGGGAACTCCTCGAACTGCGTCCACTGGTTGTAGGCGGTGCGGACGGGCACCTCGACGTCCACCGTTTCCTTCACCGTGCTCACTGACTCCTCCTCACGTGCGGTCGTTCGGGCACGACGCCGGGTACCCGGGCCCGGAGACGTGAAGACCCGGATCGAGCCCGGTTCACGTTCGTCGGACACGACGTGCCGGCGCAGGTCGCCCGTGAGCGCCGAAGAGGATTCCGTACGCGGAAAAAACCCTGCCGAACGCCATCCCCCGAGGGAGATCGCACGTATGTCCTAGTGAACCGTGCGAGATGAAGGCAAGGATCATGTCGTTCTCCAGTCACCTGGCACCCGCCAGGAGGCACTCCGAAGACAGGCAGGACACGTCCACCGGGCACAGGAAGGGAAGGATGTCCCAGCACCGCGATCACCGTCGTCATGTGCCCGACTGCACCGGTTGCACACCCCCGCGGACCCCGCTGCCGCGGCTTCCGTGATCAAGGCCTTCCCATGAGCCGTCCCGACGGGATCCACGGGAACAGCCCCGCGCCTCGAGTGGTCCCCCGGCACCGGGCCGCCCCGCCGGCCCCGCCCCTGCCGCCGGGAGCGACCCCGGTCGCCGGCTACGAGATCCTGGCCCACCTGACCAGGACCGGATGGCTCGACGTGTACGACGCCTGGAGCCACGAGCGGGACTGCCGCTGCCTGGTGAAGACGCTGCGTCCGGACCGCCGGCACGAACCACGACTGCGCGAACGGCTCCTGCGCGAGGGCCGCTGGCTGCAGGCGTTCAGCCACCCGCATCTGGTCCGCGCGTACGAGACCGTCGAGACGCCCGAGCCCCTCGTCGTCCTGGAGACACTGACCGGCGAGACCGTCACCCACCTCATCGGCCGCCTGCGGCGCCGGCTCGCCGCCCATGACGTGGCCTTCTTGGGCCTGCACCTGTGCTCCGCACTGCACTACCTGCACGGCCGGGACCTGCTGCACCTGGACGTGAAGCCCTCGAACGTGATCATCGACTGCCGGCGCGCCAAACTCCTCGACCTCAGCGTCGCCCGCCCGCCGGGGCCCGCACCCGCCGGCATCGGCACCCGCTGCTACCTCGCCCCCGAACAGGCACGCGGGGGCAGCCTGTCCGCCGCCGCGGATGTGTGGGGGGTGGGCATCACCCTGTACGAGACCGCCACCGGTGACCTCCCGTTCCCCGAGGTCACCTCCGCCACGACGGACGAAGAGCCCGCCGACAGCCCCTGCGCCCCGCCGGCGTCCGCGAGCCTCGGCGACACCTGCGGCCGACCGCACCGGTACCCGCAACTGGAGGGCAGGGCCGCGCCCGTGGGCACCCGGCGCCGCCTGCCGCGGGCGCTCGCCACCACGATCGACGCGTGCCTGGAACCGGACCCCGCCGCCCGGCCGGGCATCGGTTCCCTCGCCGCGGCGCTCGACGCGCTGCTGCCCTCCCACCGCAGGGACGTGGAGCCACCGGCGCCCGAGCAGACCCTCGGACAATCCCTCCGCAATGATGCTACGTATTAGTGGTATGCGGCATTTGGGGCTTTCCCTGGAGCAGATGCCCGACGACGCGCTGCTGGCGGGACTGACGACCGACGACCCCGAGTTCGCGGTGGCGTTCGTCCGTCGCTTCCAGCACAAGGTCTTCGGGGTGGCCATGACGGTCACCGGCGACGCCCAGCTCGCGGAGGACGTGGCCCAGCAGACCTTCGAACAGGCCTGGCGCCACGCCCAGGTCTACGACTCGCGCCGCGGATCGGTCCGTACCTGGTTGGCGGCCATCGCCCACAACCTGGCGATCGACGCCGTACGCTCCCGCAGGGCTGTTCCCGTGGACCCCACCCGGATGGCGCCGCTGCTGGAAGGGACCACCGACACCCCTGAGCGGCTGGCGGTGGCCGACGAGGAGTCGGCCGAGTTGCGGCGGGCCATCGCGGAGCTGCCGCCGGGCCAGGCCCGCGCCATCGTCATGGCCGGCATCTACGGCATGACCGCACAGCAAGTGGCGGACCTGGAGCAGATCCCCCTCGGCACCGCCAAGACCCGGATCAGGACGGCGCTGGCCAAGCTGCGCGCGACCCTGACGCACAGGCAGGACACGACATCATGACCGGCGACGACACCTTCGCATGCCGACGGCTGCGGGACAGCGCCGCCGAAGTGGCGCTGGGAGTACTGCCCGCCCAGGAGCGCGCCGAGGCCCTGGCCCACCTTCAGCGCTGCCCCACCTGCCGGGAGAACGTCCGGGAGCTGGCGCGCACGGCCGACGAACTGCTCCACCTGATTCCCGGACACGAGCCGCCGGAGGGGTTCGAGACCCGCGTGCTCCAGCGCATCGGACTGTCGCCCCGACGCCGTCGCCGGACACTGCGCCAACGGTTCGCCCTCGGCCTCGCAGCCGCTGTGGCAGCCGCGGCGCTGGCCGTGGGCGGATGGGCGATCGGCGTCACCTCCGCGCCCTCACCGTCCGACACCGGACCCGCCCGGCCCGACCGGCTGCTCAGCGCCGACCTCACCTCCCACAGCCGGGACGTCGGACGCGTCTTCGCCTACACGGGTCAGCCGCACTGGCTGTACATGTCGGTGGACGTCGCCGACTTTCCCGCACACGCCCGGGCGGCCCTGCACGGCACACTCACCTGCCGGATAGAACGGGCAGACGGTTCCACCACCACCATCGGCACCTTCTCCCTGACCACCGGCTACACCCATTGGGTCGCCCCCTACCCCGCCGGCTCGTCGCCCGTGACCGAGGTGCACCTGCTCGCGGCCGACAGGTCGGTCGTGGCCGGCGCCACCCTCCACCCGTCCGACTGAGCTGCGCCGGCCGGAGCCCTGCCCCGGCCGGCCCCGTGCCCGCGCCCCTCTCGGCCCTACGCCACGGTTCAGCCTCCAACGGGTGAATCCGGCCGCCCGGTGGCCGACGGCCGACGTGGCAGCGGGAAGGTCACTCTGCACACCGACAACCGATGAGTACGGAGCGTCCCCATGCCGAAGTTCCTCATCCAGGCCACCTACACGCCCGAGGGCGCGAAAGGCCTGCTCAAGGACGGCGCGAGCGGCCGCCGCGCCGCCGTCGACCAGGTCGTCACCGGCCTCGGCGGGAAGGTCGAGACCATGTACTTCGCCTTCGGGGAGAGCGACACCGTGCTCATCGTCGACTTCCCCGACGCGGTCTCCATGGCCGCCGTCAGTCTCGCCGTCAAGGCCAGCGGCGCCCTCCAGACCCGGGCCACCCCGCTCCTCACCCTCGACGAGATCGACGAGGCCACCCGCCGAGAGGTCACCTTCCGCGCCCCCGGCAGGTAGCCGAGAGCCACGAGTCGTCTCCGGCACGCCCCCGGGTTTCCCCCGGGGGCGCGGCGCCCACGACCCCGGGCCCGCCCACGCCCGCCGCACCGCCGACAAGGCCGTCCCGGCCCGGCGCCGGGCAGCCCTGCCGGCCGCTGAAGCCCCTCTCTGTCGCCGGATGCTCGGACACGCCTCCTCCGCACCGGCCCACCGGCCCGGGCGGAGCCGAACGCCGACCGGCGGGGACAGTCGCTGAGCGATCCCCCACTCGAGGACCGTCCCCACCTGGCTGGCCCATGAGCGGCCTCGCGCCGAGCGCCTCCCCGTGGACAAAGGCTCGGCAACCGAGTGCCCGGGTAATTCGATGGCGCGCGTCGGGCGGGTTCCGCACGCTGTCACCGTGGAAGAACCCAAACACCGGATCCGCGCCCGCCACACCGACTCCACGGTCGTCGTCCACCAGGCGTATCCACCGGAGATCGGCCTGCCCGCGGCCCGGGAGGGCCGCTTCCCGGCGGCCTGGAAGCGGGACCGGATGACGTGGATCAAGCCGTCCTTCCTCTGGATGATGTACCGCTGCGGGTGGGGGGCCAAGGAAGGGCAGGAGGTCGTCCTCGCGGTCGAGATCACCCGCGAGGGCTTCGAGTGGGCGCTGGAGCACGCCTGCCTGTCCCACTACGAGCGCGGACTGCACACCGACCGGGCCGCCTGGAAGCGGCAGTTGCAGCGGGCCCCGGCCCGGGTCCAATGGGACCCCGAGCGCGACGTGCACCTGCGGCCGCTCGCCCACCGCTCGCTGCAACTCGGGCTCGCCGGCGAAGCGGCACGCCGTTACGCGGACGAGTGGACGGTCTCCGTCACCGACACCACCGCTCTCGCGCACGAGATCCACGGGCATGTCCGGGGCGGCGACCTGGAAGCCGCCCGGCGGCTTCTTCCCCGAGAACTCCCCTACCCGGTTCCCGAGGGGCTCCTGGATCACCTGCGCCCCTGAGGGCGGTCGCCGGTCGAGACGTCCGCCACGGCCCGGAGCCGGGGTGGCGTCGCAGGGGGCCGCCCGGGGCGGGCCGGTGTCTTCTCCGAGCTCGTTACGTCCGGTGCCACGGGGTACTCGTGGGGCGCTGCCGGTGGATGTGCGCGCAGCGGGCCACCTGTCCCCGACGTCGGAGCGGTCGTGAAAGCACTCGTCGTCAACTGCACTCTCAAGCGGTCCCCCGAGCCTTCCGACACCGAGACGCCGGCCTCCGTGGTGGCGAAGCGGCTCTCTGAACAGAACGTGCAGGTCACGTCCGTACGGGCCGTCGACCTCGACATCGCCCCCGGCGTGGTCACCGACGCCGGCGACGGCGACGAGTGGCGCCGGGTCCACTCGAGACTCCTGGAGTCCGAGATCCTGATCATCGCCTCGCCCACCTGGCTGGGCCGGCCGTCCTCGGTGGCGCAGCGCGTCCTCGAACGCATGAACGCGATGATGTCCGAGACCGACGACGAGGACCGTCCCGTCGCCTACAACCGTGTGGCCGGCGTGGTCGTCACCGGGAACGAGGACGGCGCGCACCACGTCATCAGCGAGATCTCCGGGGGCCTCGCCGACATCGGCTACACGATTCCCGGCCAGGCCTGGACGTACTGGCACCTCGGCCCCGGCCCGGGTCCCGACTACCTGGACGAACAGCGGGGCCGCGACTGGGCGCACAGCACCGGTCACGCCATGGCCGACAACCTCCTCGGTGTCGCGCGGGCCCTGTCGGCGCTGCCCTTGCGGGCAGGTGGCTGAGAGAGGCGCCCATGACAGCCCCCCTCCCGGCCTCCGAGCAGGCCGAACCCCCCACCGCCGCTCCCCGTCTCCGCTGCTGGGTCCCCCGGGGCGTGTACACCCCGCAGACCGACACCGGGCTCCTGAAGCGGGCGTTGGGTCGCGAGCGGATCACGGGAGGCACGGACGTGCTGGACCTCGGCACCGGAAGCGGCCTGCTCGCGGTGGAGGCGGCCCGGCTCGGCGGCCGGGTCACCGCGGTCGACATCTCGTGGAGGGCGCTCGCCACCGCCTGGTGGAACGCCCGGCTGAACGGGCAGTCCCTGCGGGTGCGCCACGGCGACCTGGCGACGGCCGTGCCCGGCCGCCGCTTCGACCTGGTGATCACCAACCCGCCCTATGTGCCCGCTCCGAACACCGCTTCGCCGCGGGGCCCGGCCCGGGCCTGGGACGCCGGATCGGACGGCCGGCTGTTGATCGACCGCATCTGCGACAGCGCGCCGACGGTCCTGCGGCCGACGGGGACGCTCCTGATCGTGCACTCGCACCTGTGCGGCGTCGACGCCACCCTGACCCGTCTGGAGGAAGCCGGTCTGCGCCCGGAGGTGGTCGACCGGACCCGGCTGCCCTTCGGCCGGGTGCTGCGCTCACGGCTCGCCTGGCTGCGCGAGCAGGGTCTGGCGGCCGACGGAACGACGGAGGAACTGGTGGTCATCCGTGCCGAACACGCCTGAACGCCCCCGCCGCGTCCGCGTCCAGCGCGACGGGCCGCTGCTCATCGAGGGGCCGGTCGAAGTGGTGGGCGAGGACGGCGAGGTGACGGTCTCCCGGCGCTTCACCGTGGCTGTCTGCACCTGTCGCCGGAGCCGCGTCTTCCCCTGGTGCGACACCAGCCATCGGCGCCGCTGCAAACCCTCCGACCCGGGCTCCCGTACCGAGCGGAAGGAGGGCGACACCCCATGACCGGCCCCGCCCCCCGGCGCCGGCTCCGGCTGCTGCCTCCGCCGCTGCCCGAGCCGCGCGGCCCGCTCTCCGCCGCGGTGACCGCTCTCCTGCGGGGATCGGCCCCCGGGAGCACGGCCCCCGGGAGTGTGCCGTCCTCCGAGCGGTGTCCCGCCTACGGCGACGACCTGCAACTCGCCCTCTACGTCCTCTACGAACTGCACTACCAGGGCTTCCAGGGCGTCCCCGACAGCCTTGAGTGGGACGGTGGCCTGCTGGCCTGTCGCGGTGCGCTCGAGCGTCGCTTCCTGAGCGCGCTGCGCGAGGACGTGCCGGTGGACGGCACGGACACGGCCCGGCAGGCGCTGGACGAACTCCAGCTCGAACCGGTCGGCGACGACGGCGGCGTCTCCCACTTCCTCCGCGACGAGGGCGGCCTCGAGCACCTGCGTGAGTACGCCGCGCTGCGCTCGCTGTACCACCTCAAGGAGGCGGATCCGCACGCCTGGGTCCTCCCGCGGCTGCACGGGCGGGCCAAGGCCGCCATGGTCGCCGTCGAGTTCGACGAGTTCGGTGCGGGCCGCGCCGACGAGATCCACGCGGAACTGTTCGCCGACCTCATGGAGGACCTGCGGCTGGACACGGCGTACGGCCACTACGTCGACGCCGCCCCGGCCGAGGCGCTCGCCACCGTCAACCTGATGTCCCTGTTCGGTCTGCACCGAGCCCTGCGCGCGGCGCTCGTCGGGCACTTCGCCGCCGTCGAGACGACCTCGTCCCCGGGTTCGCGCCGCCTCGCCGAGGCGCTGCGCCGCGTGGGCGCGGGCCCTGCGGCCGTACGGTTCTACGCCGAGCACGTGGAGGCGGACGCGGTGCACGAGCAGGTCGTACGGCACGACGTCGTCGGCGGTCTCCTGGAGGGCGAACCGCACCTGGACGCCGAGGTGGTGTTCGGGATCCGCGCGACCGTCCATCTCGAGGCCCGCCTGGCGGCCAGGCTGCTCGGCGCCTGGCGCGAGGGTGCCACGGCACTGCGCGGGGACAGGCCGCTGGAAGCCGACGTCCGCGCTTCGGCTTAGCGGCTCCGGCTCCGGCCCCGGGGAGGCCGCGGCCGGTCACAGGCTCGTCAGGATCTGCGGGGCGAGGGTCTTGATCAGGGTGTTGGTCCAGCGCATCTGCCGCAGGGTCTGCGGATGGCACTCGGAGACCACGGCGAGCAGTCCCTCGTCCTTGGTGGCCTGCGCGACCTGCGCGAGCATCTCCCAGTGCAGGGAGTTCTCCGCGGCGCCCAGGTGCAGCTCCCGGAGGTCCCGCAGGAGCAGCAGACCGGGCTCGGGGTGTCGCGGCACCGCCCCGGCGGCCCGGGCGGCTCCCGCCCGGGGGTCGAGGGCGAGGTCGAGGTGGTGGGTGCGGGCGGCGTCGGCCAGGCGCTCGATGTGCCGGTGGGACCACTCGGCGAGGTCGGTGGCGACGTGGTGGACCTCGTGCTCGGCACGGTGGCGTTCGGCCACGGTCGTCAGTTGCTCGGCGAGGCGTTGCTCACCGAGATGGAGCGTGCGGAGGGTGAGGGTGAGACCGTTCACCGGGCGCCCTCCTCACGGTCCGGGGAGATGTCGCCCGACTGGGTGACGAGGGCGGGCGTCCCGCCGGTGGTGGGAGGTACGGAGTCGGCGCGGGAGGCGGCCGAGGCGGTGGTGGTCGGCGCGGGGGCGTGATGACCGTCCGCGCGTTCCACCAGGCGCAGCGCGGCCGCGGCGGTCTTGAACAGCGGCTGCTTCGACGCGGGGTCCCAGTCGGTGACCGTCGTCTCGTTCGCGGCGCGCCCGGGTGGCCCGTCGTCCGGGCCGTGCCCGGCCTCGGTGTCCCAGTAACCGTAGTGGAAGGGGACGAACAGCAGCCCCCTGCGGATGTCGGTCACCCGTAGCCGCCCCCGCAGGGCGCCACGGGGTGTGGTGACCTCGACCAGGTCGCCCTCGCCGAGTCCGAGCGCGGCCGCGTCGGAGACGGAGGCCTCCACCCACACCTCGGGGGCCGCGGCGTTCAGTTGGGGCGCACGCGCGGTCTTCGTCCGCGTGTGGAAGTGGTAGAGGGTGCGGCCGGTGGTCAGCTGGAACGGGTGGTCCTCGTCGGGCGCCTCGTGGGGCGGCAGGTAGTCGGCCGCCTTGATCACGGCCTTGCCGTCCGGGTTGAGGGAGCGGTATTCGACGGCCTCCGCGGTCGCGCCCGTCAGCAGGTCCTTGCCGTAGCTCTCGCAGACGTCGGGGTGTGCCCAGCTGATCCCGTCGGTGTAGAGCCGTTGCGTGCCCTCGGGGGCCTGTTCGTCGCACGGCCACTGGATGCCGCTTCCCCCACGCAGCTTGTCGTAGGTGAGGCCGGTGTAGTCGCACGGCCGGCCGGCGCTGCAGCGTTTCCACGCCTCGAACGCGGACTCCGGGTCGTGCCAGGTGACCAGCGGGCCGCCGTCCTTGTCGCGGAAGTCCATCCGGGCCGCGTAGTCGAGGAAGATGTCCAGGTCCGGCCTGGCCTCGCCGGGCGGTTCGACCGCCTTGTCGGACAGGTGCACGGTGCGGTCGGCGTTGGTGAACGTCCCGGTCTTCTCGCCCCAGGTCGCGGCGGGCAGGACCACGTCGGCCAGCTGGGCGGTCTCGGTCAGGAACAGGTCCTGCACGACCGTGAAGAGCCGCTCCTGCGCCAGGATCGAGCGGATGCGGGACAGCTCGGGCAGCGACACCGCCGGGTTGGTGCCGCTGATCCACAGCATGTGGATCGAGCCCTGCTCGGCGTAGCGGAACATCTGCAGGGCGTGCGTGGGCGGGGCGTAGTGCGGGATGGCCGACGGCTCGACGTTCCACACCCTTGCCAGGTCGGCGACATGGCCGTCGTTCTGCCAGTTGCGGAATCCCGGCAGGTCGCCGTCGGCTCCGCACTCGCGGGTGTTCTGGGCGGTGGGCTGCCCGTTCATCTGCAGCACGCCGGCGCCGGGCCGCCCGAGCATGCCGCGGATCAGGTGCAGGTTGTTGACCTGCACCGCGGCGGCGGTGGCCTGGTGGGACTGGTAGACGCCCTGGAGGACCGTGGACAGCAGCCGGTCGGCCGTGCCGAGGAGCTCCGCCGCCTCGCCGATCCGCGCGGCCGGTACGTCGCAGATCCGCGCCGCCCACAGCGGGGTGCACTCCTTCACCCGGGACGCCAGCTCCTCGAAGCCGACCGTGTGCGCCGCGATGTAGTCGTGGTCGACGCGGTCGGTACGGATGATCTCGTGGAGCAGCGCGTTGAGCAGGGCCACGTTGGTGCCGATCCGCGGAGCCAGGTGCACGGCCGCCCGGCGGGCCGGCCGGGTGGGGCGCGGGTCTATGCAGACCAGGCGGGGCGGACGGGGGCCCTCCAGCCGGTCGAGGACGCGCATCCACTGCACGGGCTGCGTCTCGGCGGTGTTGTGCCCGAACATCCCGATCACGTCCGCGTGGTCGATGTCGTCGTAGCAACCCGGCTGCCCGTCGCAGCCGAAGGACTCCTTCAGCGCCTCGGCGGCGGTGGACGTGCACAGGCGGGTGTTTCCGTCCAGGTGGTTGGTGCCGATCCCGGCCCGCGCCAGCACGGCGAGCGTGTAGTACTCCTCCAGATACAGCTGCCCGGAGGTGTAGAAACCGAGCGATCCCGGGCCGCGGTCCTCGAGCAACTCCCGCGAGCGGGTGACGATCCGTTCCATCGCGGTGTCCCAGTCGCACTCCACCAGCCGCCCGCCCTCGCGGACCAGCGGCAGGGTGAGCCGGTCCGGCGAGGCGTTCGCCTGCCAGCCGAAGAGGTCCTTCGGTCCCAGGCGGCCCCGGTTGACGCGGTCGCCCGCCCGTCCGCGCACCCCCACCATGCGCCCGTCCACGACCGCGATGTCCATCGCGTCGCCGTCGGAGTGGAGGATCGACGCGGCCTGTACCCATCGCTGCACCCGGCTCGCCTCGACCCCCGGTTCGAGATACGTGTCCACGCGTACGGGCCACGGCTCGTGCGCGCCGTAGGGGGTACGGCCGCCCCAGGGGTGGGCGATCCGGTCCACCGAAGCCTCCGAAGCCTCCATGTACGCCTCCCGACACACCGACGGCGTCCGCCGCCTCGTCGTCCTCGGTACCCCTCGCCCCACTCCCGTAACGCCGTCAGGGACGTCTCGGGCGCTTCCCGGCTTCCCGGCCCTTCCCGGTGACCGGATCCGCCGGCGACGGTGTGGGGAACGGACTGCGACGGGTACCCGGCAGGCCGAGCGGCGGTGAGAGCACCGCCCACGCCACACGGAAGGATGGTTCCATGACTCAGCATGTCAGCGAGGTCATGACGAGTGCCCCGGCGACCGTCGAACCCCAGGCCTCGGTGACGGCCGTGGCCCGGATGATGCGGGACCAGGACGTCGGTGCCGTTCTGGTCACCGAGGGCGAGCGGCTGCGCGGGCTGGTCAGCGACCGTGACCTGGTGGTGCGCGCCCTGGCCGAGGGCGGCGACCCCAACCGGACCACGGTGGCCGAGGCGTGCAGCGAGGACCTGGTCACCGTGGGCCCCGACGACGACCTGACCCTCGTGGTGCAGGTGATGCGCGAGCACGCGGTCCGCCGGGTCCCGGTCGTCGACGACGACCAACACGCGGTGGGCATCGTCTCCCTCGGAGACCTGGCTATCGAACGCGACCCCGAGTCGGCTCTCGGCGACATCAGCGCCGCGAAGCCCAACCAGTGATGCCGACGGCATGGGGGCCGGGCCCGAGGGAACCCGGCCCCCATGGGTGCGAACCACGCCGAGGCCCCGATCCTCGAAGCTCTTGCCCGGTACGGGAACGCGGACGAGTTGGGATTCACGCCACCGGGCCACAAACGGGCACGCGGCGCGGACCCACGGGCCCGTGCGGTCCTGGGCGACGCCGTCTTCTTCGGTGACGTCCTGGCCAACGGCGGTCTGGACGACCGGCTCACCCGGGGCGGGGTCCTGGCGCGGGCCGAGGACCTCATGGCCGACGCGGTGCACGCGGACCACACGTTCTTCTCGACGTGCGGAAGTTCACTGTCGGTGAAGGCCGCCATGCTGACGGTGACCTGCCCGCACCACACGCTCCTCGTCGGACGCGACGCGCACAAGTCGGTGGTCGCCGGGCTCATCCTGTCGGGCGTCGAGCCGGTGTGGGTGGAGCCCCAGTGGGACGCCTCCCGGCACCTCGCCCACCCCCCGTCGGCGGCCGCCTACGACAGGGCGTTCACGGAACATCCCCATGCCGACGGCGCCCTGGTCACCAGCCCGACCCCGTACGGAGCCGCGGCCGACCTCGCGGGCATCGCCGACGTCTGTCACCGCCGCGGCAAACCGCTCATCGTGGACGAGGCATGGGGAGCGCACCTGCCCTTCCACGACGACCTGCCGTCGTGGGCCATGGACGCGGGCGCCGACATCTGCGTGACGAGCATTCACAAGATGGGCAGCGGACTGGAACAGGGCTCGGTGTTCCACCTCCGGGGCGACCTCGTCGATCCCGCCGAACTGGCCTCGCGGGCCGACCTTCTCGGCACCACCAGCCCCAACGTCCTGATCTACGCCGGCATCGACGCGTGGCGTCGGCAGATGGTCGAACACGGGCAGGAACTCATGGGTAGTGCACTGGAGTCGGCCGAGCGTACGCGTGCGGCCATCGAGGCGGTCGACGGCTTCCACGTCAACGACGCGAAGGACTTCTGCGGTCCCGGTCGCGCAGCCGACTTCGACCCGCTCCCGGTCGTCATGGACATCAGCGACCTCGGCACCAGCGGCTACCGCGCCGCCGACTGGCTGCGGGCGCACCATCGCATCGACACCCATCTGTTCGACCACCGGCGCGTCAGCGCGCAGCTCACCCACGCCGATGACGAGCAGACCACCGCGCGCCTCCTCACCGCCCTGCGTGATCTCGCCGACCACGCCGACGAACTGCGGGACCCCCCGCACGTGGCCGTGCCGTCCCCGGCCGATCTGCGGATGGACCAGGCCCTCCTGCCCCGGGACGCCTACTTCGCGCGGCATGCGAAGGTCCCCGCGGCCGAGGCCTCCGGCAGGATCGCCGCCGAGATGATCACTCCTTACCCGCCCGGCATCCCGGTGGCCCTGCCCGGTGAACGCCTGACCGAGCCGGTACTGGAGTACCTGGTCACAGCGGTCGAAGCCGGTGTGTTCCTGCCGGACGCGGCCGACCGGCGCCTGAACACCGTACGGGTCGTCGTGGACGACTGACCCGTACCGCGCGCGCCGTGCCCGCATGCCGTGCCCGCGTCCCCTGTTAGGCCTCGTGCCACCGGGTACTCGGCGGTACGTTCCCCGATCGCCACACGCTCCACATGGGAGACGGGAGAGACGATGGCCGACTTCGGATACTTCCTGTCGTGCGAGGAGCACAGCCCGGCTGAACTCGTCGAGCAGGCCAGAATGGCCGAACAGGCCGGCTTCGGCTCCCTCTGGATCTCGGACCACTACCATCCGTGGAACGACCGGCAGGGCCAGAGCCCGTTCGTGTGGACGGTGATCGGCGCCCTGTCACAGGCCGTCTCGCTGCCCGTCGAAACGGCGGTGACCTGCCCACTCGTACGGACCCATCCCGCGGTGATCGCCCAGGCGGCCGCCACCTCCGCCGTCCAGCTGGGTGGCCGTTTCCGACTGGGGGTGGGCACCGGCGAGGCGCTCAACGAGCACATCCTGGGCACCTCCTGGCCCGAGGCACCGGTACGCCTGGAGATGCTGGAGGAGGCACTCCAGATCATCCGGCAGCTGTTCACCGGCGAGCAGACGAGCCACCGCGGCAAGCACTACACCGTGGAGAACGCCCGGCTGTACACCCTGCTCGACGAACCGGTGCCCATCGACGTCTCCGCCTTCGGCCCGCAGGCCGCCGAGGTCGCGGCACGCATCGGCGACGGTCTGATCACGATGGCGCCCGACGCCGCCGTGGTCGAGCGCTTCCGCCGCGGTGGCGGCGGCACCAAGCCGGTGTACGGCGGACTGAAGGTGTGCTGGGGCGCGGACCGGCAGGAGGCGCTGCGCACCGCGCACCATCTGTGGGCCAATGAGCAACTGCCCGGGGAACTGCCGCAGATCCTGCCGACTCCACGCCATTTCGAGCAGGCGTCCGAGTTGGTCACCGAGGACCGGGTGGCGTCCGCCGTACCGTGCGGTGACCACCCGGACACGCACGTCGAGGCCCTGTCGGCGTTCGTCGACGCGGGATTCGACACCGTGTACGTCAACCAGATCGGCAAGGACCAGCAGGGCTTCTTCGACTTCTACCGCACGAAGGTCCTGCCGCGACTGCGCGACTGACCCGTGCCGAGGGACGGCGGTGGAGCCATGGAGCGGCCGGCGGACGCGACGAGCCTCGCCCTCGTCGTGATCGACATGATCAACACCTATGAGCACGAGGACGCCGAGCTGCTCGTACCGTCCGCCCGACGCGTCGTACCCGTCCTGGCGGAGCTGGTCGAACGGGCCCGCGAGGCGGACGTGCCGGTGATCTACGCGAACGACAACTTCGGCCTGTGGCGCTCCCACCAGGGGGAACTCGTGGACACCGCGCTGGCCGGGCCCCATGCCGACCTGATCGAGCCGATAACACCCGACGACGAGTCGCTCTTCGTGGTGAAGGCCCGCCACTCCGTCTTCTACGAGACACCCCTGTCCTACCTCCTGTGGCGGCTGGGCGTCGGACACGTGGTGCTGAGCGGTCAGGTCACCGAGCAGTGCGTCCTGTACTCCGCCCTGGACGCGCACATCCGCCACCTGGAGGTCACCGTGCCCAGGGACGCCGTCGCCTCCATCCATCCCCATCTGGAGTCCGCCGCCCTGGAGATGATGGAGCGCAACATGGGCGCCCGGGTCACCACGGCGAAGGAGATCGACTTCTCGTGACGGGAACCGTGCTTCCCGCCGCGCCCCCGAGCGCCGGGACCGCCCACCCCTCGACCACGGGGGCCGGTCAGCCCAGGGGGCGGCAGTACAGCGCGTCCGGGGTCCGGAAGGAGCCGATGCGGCCGGTGTAGGCGATGCCGGCCGCGTACTCGCCGTCCGCGCACTGGCCCTTGTGGTGGCCGTGCCCGAAGTCGCCGCCGCCGGGGGCCGGACCCCTGTTGTCGCCCCGGTCGAACCAGACCGTACGGCCGGCCGCGGCGGTGATCGCGCCGGGCCGGGCGGCCGCGCACAGGGCGGCCGAGACGGCGGAGCCGCGGACGCTGTAACCGGTGAGGAAGTACCCGTCGGGGCACTGGAGTTTGGTGTAGCCGGACGCCCAGTCGCCGCCCGGAGCGACGTGCCGCTCGTCGGTGACCACCTCGTGTCCGCGGGTCGGGTCCCACAGGGGCCCGGCGGTCACGTCGGAGCACAGGCCCCGGTTGCCCGTGTGGCTGAGGCCGAGGAGGCGCTGTCCGTCGGGGCAGACGGCCTTGCGGGCGCCGGAGTCCCAGTCGGGGAGCGCGCGCATGCGCCGCGAGGCGACGAAGTCGGCGTGGTCGGGGCTGAGCATCGACCAGTCGGCCACGGGGCTGATGCGGCCGGTGCGGCCGGAGGCCCCGATGAGCCGGGTCCAGGCGGCGGCACGCCAGTCGTCGCCGTCGTGGAGGCCCATGCGGTGGCCCGCGGCATCCCAGTGCAGCAGCGCCCAGCCGTTGCCCGCGCGGTTGTCGTGCCAGCCGACGAGCGGCCAGTACGCGAAGTCGGCGTCGGTACGGATCAGGTGGTCGACGAAGTTCTCGAACCAGGCGCGCTGCTCGGCGCCCGTCTCCCCGCGGCCTCCGACACCGAACTCGCTGATCCAGACGGGGGCGGTGAAGTGCCGGTCCTGTTCGGCCGACACGTAGAAGGCCTGACGGTTCAGCACGTCGATCAGTTCGGCGGGGGTGAGGTCCTGGTAGCGGGGGTCGGTGGTCTCGCCGACTCCGGTGGCACCGCTGTGGTTCGGGCCGGTGTAGCCGTAGAAGTGGGCGGAGTACACGAGCTTGCCGGAGTCGACGAGGGTGTGCGAGAGCCGGCGTACGGGCTCCAGCGTGGGGCGTTCGTGCGCGAAGCCGTCCACGGGGATGCCGGTCCAGTTGATGCCCTCGACGATGATGAGGAGGTCGGCGTTCGCCTCCGTCAGGATGCGGTCGCCCAGGCGCTGGGAGGCGGTGAACCAGTCGTGCCGGTCGCCCAGACCCCAGTTGGGGTCGTCCCAGACGGTGCGGCGGACCTCGTTGTACAGGTCGGCGCCCACCACTCGTTGGTTGTCCTTGTAGCGGCGGGCCATGAACAGCCAGTCGTTCTCCCACTTCTGGGTGGACTGGCTCGCGTTCCAGCGTTCGTTGCCGTCGACGCCGCAGCACCAACGGGTCGTGTTGGTGTGGTTGTTGAGGATCACCGCGAGTCCGGAGGCGGTGAGTTCACGGATCACGACGTCGTAGACCTGGAGCGGCGTCCTCCCGCGCAGGACGGGGTTCGCGGCGACGGAGTCGTCCGTGACGGGACGGCCGTCGTGGATCATCTCGTTGGAGAAGGGCAGCCGGACGCTGTTGATCCCGATCTCCCGGAAGCCGGCGATGATCTCGGCCATGGGGGCGCGGTCCAGGCCGAGGGGTATCCGGCCGGCGTTCTCCCCGGCGTGGTGGTCGGCGTCCTCGTCCCTGCTTCCCGAGCCGTTCCAGGTGCCGCTGGCTCCGTGCCAGTTGCCGGACCGCAGCTTGAAACGGTCACCGTCCGCGTCGACGATCCAGCGGCCCCGGGTGCTGAGGGGCGCCGTCCAGTCCTCGGCAGAGGCGGACGCCGGCCCGGGGGCGGGCTCCCGCGGCGCCGCGGTCGCGGCGGCGGGCGTCAGGGGCGCCAGAAGGAGTACGGCGGCCAGAGCCGCCCTGCCGAAGAGTCCGCGCACGGCCACCACCCGAGAATTGGATTGTCATGCCCATTCCCATGTCGCGACCATCATGAGGGCCGGAGCAGCATTGGTCCAGTCCTACGTGCGGCCGAGCCAGCGCGCACCGGGGCCGTGCTACCGTGAAGAGTTGCAGTTTCGGTTACCAGAGACTTCGATTCTTCGACTCCTCGCCACTTCGAGACGTCGAGTGAGACTTCGAGTGCTCTTCCGGCCTTCCGTCGACGAGCACTCTTTTTTGTTGCTGGAAAGCTTCACGGCTCGCCAGGAATACGGCCGGGTGGATCGTTGCTGCAACGACGGGCCCACAGGGTGTGGGCCCCGATCACTGCCCTCAAGGGAGATTCAATATGGCATCTGGCACCGTGAAGTGGTTCAACGCGGAAAAGGGCTTCGGCTTCATCGAGCAGGACGGCGGCGGCCCCGACGTGTTCGCCCACTACTCGAACATCGCCACCTCCGGCTTCCGCGAGCTTCAGGAGGGCCAGAAGGTGACCTTCGACGTCACGCAGGGCCAGAAGGGCCCGCAGGCCGAGAACATCGTTCCCGCCTGACACCGACGTCGACGCCGACGCGCGCCGCGTGGCCGGGACCCGCACTTCTGTGATGCGGGCCCCGGCCCACTGCGTTCTCCCTCTCCCTCTCCCTCGGCCCTCGGCCCGGCAACGAAGCCGGCGCCGTCCCCGCACCCGCGGCGCGCCCCGCTCCCGCTCTTGCGATCCGCCGCTCCCGGCCGCCGGCCGATTCTCCGTCTCACTGTCACTTCGGCTCATTCTTGCGAATCCTCATGCGGCCGTGCAGGTCCCCGCTGGGAGGAATTCCTCGATACGTGCCGCATCGAGGAAGGTTCCGCATGAACCGCAACCACACAGCCCGTTCGAACAACAACTCCTCCCGCTCCCGTACGGAGAAGGCCTCCACGGGCTCCGGCCGGGGCGGCCGCGTCCGCTCGCAGGGGTCGGGCCGCCCGGGCGCCGCTTCCCGTTCGGGCAAGGCCGGGCGCGGCGGCGGCCGTGGAGGCCGCGGAGGCCGTCCCGCCGTGTCCGGTGGGGAGTTCGCCCCGCCGGTCACCCTCACCCCGGCGCTGGACCCGGTCGAGTCCTTCTCCGAACTCGACATGCCCGAGCGGCTGTTGACCGCCCTCGGAGCCGAGGGCGTGACCACCCCGTTCCCGATCCAGGCCGCGACGCTGCCGAACTCGCTGGCCGGCCGGGACGTTCTGGGCCGCGGGCGCACCGGCTCGGGCAAGACGCTCGCCTTCGGCCTCGCCCTGCTGGCCCGCACCGACGGGCAGCGGGCCGAGCCCCGGCAGCCGCTGGCCCTCGTCCTCGTCCCCACCCGGGAACTCGCCCAGCAGGTCACCGACGCCCTCACCCCCTACGCACGCGCGCTGCGCCTGCGCATCGCCACCGTGGTCGGCGGGGTGTCGATCGGCCGGCAGGTGAGCGCTCTGCGCGCCGGGGCCGAGGTCGTCGTCGCGACGCCCGGCCGACTCAAGGACCTCATCGACCGGGACGACTGCCGCCTGGACCAGGTCGCCGTCACCGTCCTGGACGAGGCGGACCAGATGGCCGACATGGGCTTCATGCCGCAGGTGACCGCCCTGCTCGACCAGGTGCGTCCCGGGGGTCAGCGCATGCTGTTCTCCGCGACGCTGGACCGCAATGTCGACCGTCTGGTGCGCACCTACCTCCACGATCCCGTGGTCCACTCGGTCGACCCGTCCGCGGGCGCGGTCACCACGATGGAGCACCACCTGCTGCATGTGGACGACGACGACAAGCACGCCACCACCACGGAGATCGCCGCCCGCGACGGACGCGTGATCATGTTCCTGGACACCAAGCACGCCGCCGACCGGCTGGCCAAGAAGCTCCTCGCCGTCGGGGTGCGTGCCTCGGCCCTGCACGGCGGGAAGTCCCAGTCCCAGCGCACCCGGACCCTGACCCAGTTCAAGGACGGCCACGTCACGGTCCTGGTGGCCACCAACGTCGCGGCCCGCGGCATCCACGTCGACAACCTGGACCTCGTCGTCAACGTCGATCCGCCCAGCGACCACAAGGACTATCTGCACCGTGGCGGGCGCACCGCCCGGGCCGGTGAGTCCGGCACCGTCGTCACCCTGGTCCTGCCGCACCAGCGCCGCGACATGACCCGTCTGATGAGCGACGCCGGCATCACCCCGCAGACCACCCGGGTACGCCCCGGCGGGACCGAACTGAACCGCATCACCGGAGCCCAGGCACCCTCGGGCGTGCCCGTCGTCCTCGCTCCGCCGCCCGCCCAGGCCAAGCCCGCGCGTTCCGGTTCCTCGTCCCGCGGCCGACGCGGCCGCCCCGGCCAGGGCCGCCGCCGCCCGTCCGCCAAGGGGTAGGGCGGGCTCGGCCACGCAGGTCGAGCCCGGTCAGGATGCGCGATGCGTCCGGGCGCAGCCGCCGCGCCGAGCCCAGGACCAGGACCTGGGCCTGGGCCTGGGCCTGTCGGCACATTGCCGAACCGTGACCTCCCTGGTGCTACCGCGAGTAACTTACTCCTAGGTAAGTTCGGGCCGAACCACCCCCCGAGCGGCGCGGAGGCCGCTTCCCGCCTGTTGCTTCACAGGAGGTTCGCCATGCCCCCACGCCCGCGCACCAGGCTTCTGGCCGCGACGGTCACCGCCGCCGCCTCCCTCGGCGCCCAAGCGGTCGCCGCCACCCCCGCCGCGGCGACGGACGAGGTCGTGTCCCGGGGGGTCACCATCCCCGCGTTCTACCACCCGCCCGCCCGCCTGCCCGCCGCCGACGGCACCCTCGTCCGGAGCGAGCCCCTCCCCCTGGCCCTGAGCCTGCCCGGCCTCAAGGGTCCGCTGCCGGGAAGCGCGACCCGGCTGATGTACAAGTCCACCGACTCCAACGGGCAACCGGTCGCCGTCACCGGCGCCTACCTCGAACCGGCCGCCCGCTGGAAGGGCCGCGGTCCTCGCCCCCTGGTCGCGGTGGCACCGGGCACCATGGGGCAGGGCGACCAGTGCGCCGCGTCCCTGGGGCTCGAACGCCCGCTGACGCTCAACGGCGAGACGGTGTCCGTCGGTTACGAGAACCTGGCGATCCACCGCCTCCTCGCGAAGGGCATCGCCGTGGTCGTCACCGACTACGCGGGCCTGGGCACGACCGACCGGCTGCACACCTACGTGAACCGGGTCGACGAGGCCCACGCGGTCCTGGACGCCGTCCGCGCCGCCCGCTCGGTGCGCGGGGCCTCGGTCACCGCCGACTCCCCGGTCGGGCTCTTCGGATACAGCCAGGGCGGCGGGGCGAGTGCGGCGGCCGCCGAACTCCAGCCCTCCTACGCCCCTGACGTCCCCCTCGCCGGGACGTACGCCGGAGCACCGCCCGCCGACCTGGCCTCGGTCACCGAGGCCATCGACGGCAGTGAACTGGCGGGAGCGCTGGGCTGGTCGCTGAACGGCTTCCTCCAGTCCGACCCGTCCCTGAGACCCATCGCCGAGGCGCGTCTGAACGCCGTCGGCAAGGCCGCTCTCACCGACCTGTCGACGATGTGCGTCGGCGACGCCCTCTTCGGCCACGGCTCCACCAGGAGCACCGAGTGGACCCACGACGGACGCTCCATCAGCGACATCATCGCCGCCACGCCGGCCCTCCGGGCGTTCCTGGACGGCCAGCGCATCGGCACGCTGAAACCCTCCGGTCCCGTCCGCCTGGCGACGGGCGTCAGCGACGACCTCGTACCGCACGGACAGGCCCGCGACCTCGCCGTCGACTGGTGCCGCAAGGGCGCCGACGTCACCTACAAGGCCGTCCTCCTGCCCGACGTCGGCAGCGAACTGCTCAACCACTTCGCACCGCTGCTGACCGACCAGGGCAGCGCCGTCGACTGGCTGACCGACCGGCTGTCCGGCAAGCGGGCCACCTCCGACTGCCGGAGCATGCCCGTACAGCCCTGACGGCGGCACCGGTCCTGGTGCCCGGCTCCCGGGAGCCGGGCACCACCACCGCGAGTGCCGCCACGTCGAAGTGATCCGGGCCGCCGGCCCCCCGCGGGGCCGGGGCTCGGCTACGCTCTTCGAGCATGTCGCACCCTGACGATCTGCTCGTCGCCGTCGCCGCGATGGTCGAGGCGGACCGGGACAGCCAGATGTCACTCACCGTGGTGGTCCCCGGTGCCGTCATCACCGGACGGCTGGCCCCCGAGGCCCTGTGGAGAGAGCGGGTGGCGGAGGTGCTGCGCGACTCCGCGCGGCTGACCCACTTCGCCGTCCCGTTCGCGGAGGCCGGCGGAGGCGGGGACCCGTCACGCCCCTCCCACCTCCACTTCCACGTCGCCCGCATCCTCCAGGGGAGCTACGGCATCCCCGACACCGGGGGGATGTACCGCGTCGCCCTCTCCGAGGTGAGCGCCTGGACGGTGGGGGACATCGGCTACGCGGACCAGTTGACGTAGCGCGCGGACGGGGCCGGCCGGTGGTCTACGGGGTGAGGCCGATCGAGGCGCAGGCCGCCCGGTACTCGGCGGTGCAGATGTCCTTGACGTCGTAGACGTCGTCCCGGATCACCGTGTCCTTGATGTTGTCCCGCGTCAGGGCGACCACCGGTATCAGCATCGTCGGGATGTCCTTCCGCGTCGCGCTGTCGACGCGGTCGCCGGTCAGCGAGTCGAACTGGATGTCCCGCCCCTGGACCCGGGCCACCGCGATCTCCGCGGCGCCGCCCGCCGCGAGCAGGAACGACTTGTACACCGTCATGTGCTGTGTGCCCCCGACGATCCGCTGCACGGCCTCCAGGTCGGCGTCCTGCCCGGTCACCGGCGGGAGGTCGGAGACGCCCGCCTCCTCCAGCGCCTCGATGACGGCTCCGGCCATGCTGTCGTTCGCCGAGTAGACGGCGTCGACGTTGTCGGCTCCGACGGCGTCGATCGCCTTCTCCATGTTCGCCTTGGCGACCTCGGGCCTCCACTTCTCGGTGTCGTACGTCTTGACCATGTCCACGTTCCCGTTCAACTCGTTGAACGCGCCCTTCTTGAACAGGGCCGCGTTCGGGTCGCCGGGCGCGCCGTTCATCACGACGACCTTGCCTTTCTCCCCCTCGCCACCGAGCTCGTCGACGATCGCGCGGCCCTGCACCTCGCCGACGAGCTCGTTGTCGTGCGACACGTACGCGTCGATCGGGCCCTCGGCGAGCCGGTCGTAGGCGATGACGGGAATGCCCGCGGCCTTGGCCTTCTTCACGTCCGACCCGACGGCCTCGGAGTCCACCGCGTTCACCAGGATCACGTCGACCTCGTCGGCGATCATCCGGCCGAACTGCCGACTCTGTTCCGCCGTGCTCCCCCCGGCGTTGGCGTAGACGACCCTGCCCTCCTTGCCGGTGAGAACACCGACCCGCTCCTCGATGAGGGGGCGGTCGAACTTCTCGTAGCGCGCCGCGTCCTTGTCGGGCAGGAGGAGACCCACCGTGATGTCGTTGCGCTCGCTCGGTGACGCGGAGTCACTGCTCCCGTCGGTGTCGCCGAGCGCACCGCACGCGGAGAGCGAGAGGAGCGAGAGAGCCGTGAGGCCGACCGTCACAAGAGTGGTGCGGCGGGTACGGGTGGTGCGAGAAGTGCAGGGGTTCACATCAGGTGCCTTCCGGGCGAGGGTGCAGCGTGGCAACCGGTGAGGGGCAGCCAACGCCGCGCGGCCCGGCAGCGTCAAACCGTGCCCGCCACGCGGCCCCATCCGTCGGTTCCACGTCCTGAGCGGCTGCCACCGGTCCGATTTGTGGCTGCGACGACCCGAATGGGCTGTGCGCTCCGCTCCGGAACCGCCGTCGTGTCAGGGAATTCTCGATGAACATCATTCCGTCGGGAGCGTCCCGGGCACCGAGCGCCGCACATGCTCACGGCATTCACGCGAAGCGGGCAGAGAACGTGCGCAGGAGTGACACACGGACTGCACACAGCGGCTCGCGGGTGTGGTTAGCGTTGCCTGTTCCTGCTCCACTCGCTCTCGCGTGCGAACACGAACGGGCCGTCTCCGGCTCGGCGGGTGCGTGCATGCCGACTCAGGAAGACAACGGATGGACTACTGCTCCACGTGTCGCCGGCATCTGAACGGCGCCCTGGTGTGCCCCGGATGCGGCGCCTACGCTCCCGACATCGCGCCGAGCGCCATGGGCGGCCGCACGGCCCCCGGCCCGGCGACGAGGACCGCATCCCCGGACGCGGAAGCCACCGGGGGCGCCGAGTTCACGGAGCGTGTCGACACGGGTGTCGGTACGCTCCATGGTCTCGACCTCGGCCCCGACCCCGGCCCCGGCCCCGACCTCGATCCCGTGGCGGCGTCCGCATCCGTGTCCGCGGTGTCCGCAGCGTCGGCGATGTCCGCGCCCACGGGGCGGGCGGCGCGGCGACGGCAGCTGGCGCGGTGGAAGAAGACCCAGCGCCGCGCCCTGGTCGCCACGGCGGTGGCCCTCGTCGGCGGTGGTCTCACCGTCGCCTCGATGGACCGGGGTTCCGGCGACCGCACCCAGGCCGCGTCGGCACCCGAGGTCACCGGTATGGGTGGCGCGAAGGGGCCCGCGGAGCAGTACGGCGACCCCGCGCCCGTGGCGACCCCGCCCGGCACGCACCGGTCCTCCCCGGACCGGCCCGCGCAGTCGGCCTCGGACGACGCCCCGGACCCGCAGTCGACCGGCGCCGCGTCGACCCCCACCATCGCGTCGGACACCCGGCCGGACGGCGCGACCGGCGCGCCCACGACGGCGACGTCCCCGCCGCGGACCACCTCGCCGGCCACCGACTCCGGCGCGGAAGCCGGCTCCGGCTCCGCCGGGGGCACCGGTGCCGATTCCGGCTCCGGTGCGGCGACCCGTCCGACGAGCCCGCCCGTGGCGGCCGCCGGCGGCGAGGACAGCGGGAGCGGGAAGCCGGGAGGCCAGAGCGGCTCGCAGCCCGCAGCGCCGGACCCCTCGACGCCCCCGCCCGACTCACCGGGCACGTCCCGCTCCGAGCTGTGCCTGCTGGTGATCTGCCTCGGCTGACCGCCCCCCGCACGTGTTCCGCGCCGTGCTGCGGAACAATCGGAACATGAGCATCGTCAAGATCAACGTACTCACGGTCCCGGAAGAGCAGCGGGAGACGCTGGAGCAGCGGTTCGCCGCGCGGGCGGGAGCGGTGGAGGGCTCGGACGGCTTCGAGTGGTTCGAGCTGCTGCGCCCGGTGGAGGGCACCGACACCTATCTCGTCTACACCCGCTGGCGGTCCGAGGAGGACTTCCAGCGCTGGATGGAGGGCCGCGCCCAGGCCGCGCACGGCGGTGAGGGCGCGCAGGGCGACCGCCCGAAGCCCGCGGCCACGGGAGCGACGCTGTGGTCCTTCGAGGTGGTCCAGCAGACCGGCCCCCAGCAGGCCTGACCCGCCGCCACGGCGTCCCCGCGTTCACCCGAACCGCGTACACGGCGGTCTCCCGTCCGGCGGGGAGGCCCGTCCTGTGGGGAGGCGTACGAGCCGACGAGCGGGCACTCGACGGAATGGGCCGGGCTCGATCCGCCGGCCCTTCTTTCCCGGGCAGCGGAAATACGTGCGGGAGCCGGAGTCCGGAACCCGGGAAACACAGAGCAGGGGCCCCGCACCGATGTGCGGGGCCCCTGCTGAAATCCCTGCGTACTCGCGTACGTACGGGTCAGGCGGGAACGATGTTCTCGGCCTGCGGGCCCTTCTGGCCCTGCGTGACGTCGAAGGTCACCTTCTGGCCCTCCTGGAGCTCACGGAAGCCCGAGGTGGCGATGTTCGAGTAGTGGGCGAACACGTCAGCGCCGCCGCCGTCCTGCTCGATGAAGCCGAAGCCCTTTTCCGAGTTGAACCACTTCACCGTACCGGTGGCCATATCAAATCTCCTGAGACAGTGCTGGGAAAACGCACTTCACGAATTCCCTCATCGTCGCGATGATCACCTGCCCGGAGAACCGGTAGCAAACTGGCAACCACAACTGCAACTGACGTCAGCCTAGCATGGCCCATATCCACGGCAAGCGAGGAAAATCACCGAGAAATAATGCCGGCAACGCGTTTAAGGAAATAGATTTCCCTGACGGACGCCGGATTTCTGTTCCGGCGGTAGCAGATTTTCAGTGGTACTGGTGCACGGTATCCGCACCCCGTCGGCGCAGCTCCTCGTTGAGCCGCTCGACCTGCTCCAGCCGCTCCTCCAGGTCGATGATGCGACACGCGGCGTCGACCGGAGTCCCCTGGTCGACGAGCTCGCGGGCCCGGGCGGCGAGCTTCAACTGGTGGCGCGAGTAGCGGCGGTGGCCGCCTTCCGAACGCGTCGGGGTGATCAGTTCCGCCTCGCCCAGGGCGCGGAGGAAGGCGGGTGTCGCTCCGACCAGTTCGGCGGCCCTGCCCATGGTGTAGGCCGGGAAGTGGTCGTCGTCGAGCCGGTCGGCGACGGGCAGCCGGGCGTCGTCCGACTGCGAGGCGCCCGCATACGGCTGACTCTCCGAGGGCATGCGCACCTTCCTGCGGACCGCAGGGGACACGGACCGCCACGGGGACGGGTTCCCCACATCGGAACTCTAATCGCCTCGGCGGAAAAACTGTCACGGCGCACACAGATGTCCCCGTCTGCCCCTGTTCCGCCCACGGGGAGACAGGACTCCCCCTCTCACGAGGGGGAGCGCTCACACGTGCCCGGGACCTCCACTGCCGAAGCCGCCGCTGGAACCGGGCAGCCAGCGCCGCCGCTGCTGGTCCTTCCCGGTTCTGGTCGCGGCGTGATGGAGCTGGTAGGGCATGAGCCGTTCGCCGTCCCTGGACACCATCGAGATCTCGTCCGGCTCCCGCATCTCCCGCGTCTCGTGGACCGCGCCGGTCTCCGGCAGCTTCGGCTGGTCCTCGGGGTCGGGGCGGGGCTCCTCTTGATCCATGACCTTCATGCCGACACGTACGGCCCAGATCAGCGCGCCGGCCACGACCAGCCCGCCGACGAAGGCCGCGAGCAGACTCAGCACTTGCTGGCTCGCGGCCAGCAGTTCATACGATGCCGTGTTCATGGTCCGATTATGGACGAGAAAGTGAGATAAAGCACACGAATGCCCTACTTGTCCGTCCCGGGGGCCTCGGTGGGCGCCCCCCGCTCATTCGGCCGCTCCGGCAGGCGGTGGCCTCCGCGCCATGACAAGTTACTGACGGTGGGAAGGCCGGGACGGGCCGTCGCGTCCCCACGTGTGCAGCTCGGGGCCCGCCCCCGGCCTTCCCGCTCACCCCACCCCGGCGCGGGGGCTCGGGGTGGGGGGTGTCTCGGGGAGCAGCCAGGCCGTGGTGTCCGGGCCCAGGTCGCCGCCGGTCAAGGGTGCGCTGGACAGCAGGACCTCGCCCGCGGGGAGGGGGACCGGGTCGGGTGACAGGTTGGCCACACAGCGCCAGCCGTCGTTGCGGTCGAACCGCAGCACCCCGGCGGGGGTGTCCTCCGCCCAGGTCAGCGTCTCGCCCTCCTGGAGCTTGCGGCGCAGGCGCAGGGCCGCGCGGTACAGCTCCAGGGTCGAGCCCGGCACCCCCTCCCGCGCCTGCGCCCCGTCCTGCGCCTCGACGGCGTACGCGCCGAAGCCCGGCGGCTGCGGCAGCCAGGCGCCGCCCGGGCCGAAGCCGTACGACGGTCCGGTCGTCGTCCAGGGCAGCGGCACCCGGCAGCCGTCGCGGCCCTTGCGGACGTGGCCGGTCTGCTCCCAGATCGGGTCCTGGAGGACCTCGGTGGGCAGGTCGGCGACCTCGGGCAGGCCGATTTCCTCGCCCTGGTAGACGTAGGCCGAGCCGGGCAGCGCCAGCATCAGCAGGGTCGCCGCGTGGGCGCGGCGCAGCCCGGCGTCGGTGTCGACGGCCGGGGCGTGTCCGCCGGACAGCAGCCAGGCGTTGTCGTCCGTGCCCGGCGGCAGCATCAGGCGCGAGGCGTGGCGTACGACGTCGTGGTTGGAGAGCACCCAGGTCGCCGGGGCGCCGGCCGCGCGGGCGGTCGCGAGCGAGTCGGTGATGACCCGGCGGAGCGCCTCCGCGTCCCAGGGAGCCTGCAGATACTCGAAGTTGAAGGCCTGGCCCAGTCCGTCCGGCCGGGCGTACAGGGCGCGCCGGGCACCGGGGACCCAGGCCTCCGCGACGGCCGTGCGGGGCGGGGAGTAGGCGTCGAGGATCTTGCGCCAGTCGCGGTAGATCTCGTGCACCTCGTCCCGGTCGTAGAACGGGTGGGTGCCGGGCGGGAACTCGGTGAGGGCGGCCTCGCCGCTCAGTCCGGGGGCGCCGAGGTCGCGCAGCGGCTCGCTCAGGTCCTTGGCGAGGGCGTGCGCGACGTCGACGCGGAAGCCGTCCACCCCCCGGTCGGCCCAGAACCGCAGGGTGGTGCGGAAGTCGGCGCGGACGTCCTCGTTCGCCCAGTTCAGGTCGGGCTGTTCGGCGGCGAAGAGGTGCAGGTACCACTGTCCGTCGGGCACCCGCCGCCAGGCGCTGCCGCCGAAGACGGACTGCCAGTCGGTGGGCGGGTGTTCGCCCCGCGGGCCGCGCCCGTCACGGAAGACGTAGCGCTCGCGGGCCGGGGAGCCGGGGCCGGCGCGCAGCGCCTCCTGGAACCAGACGTGCCGGTGGGAGGTGTGGTTGGGGACGATGTCGACGATCACCTTGAGGCCCAGGCGGTGTGCCTCGGCGACCAGCGCGCCGAAGTCGTCGAGGGTGCCGAGGCGCGGGTCGACGTCCCGTGGGTCGGCGACGTCGTAACCGCCGTCGGCGAGTTCGGAGGGGTAGAACGGGCTCAGCCAGAGGGCGTCCACACCCAGGGCGGCGAGGTGGATGAGGCGCCGGGTGACGCCGCGCAGGTCGCCGAGACCGTCGCCGTCGGCGTCGGCGAAGCTGCGCGGATAGACCTGGTAGACGACGGCCTGCCGCCACCAGTCGGGATCGCGCGAGGAGAAGTCGGGCGCGGCGTCGGACGGGACGCCGGTGACGGGTGCGGCCGGGGCGGAGGTCGGCGGGGCGGGCCGGGGGGCGGGCGGATCGGTGCGGTCGGTCACGCGGTCTCCTCCGAGTGAGTGCGGGTGACAGCATGAATCTGTCCAGAACGCCGCAAAAGTGAACACACGGGCGGAGCGGAGGCATTCCTTCCTGGTGTGACGGAGACGTGAAGAGTGCACAACTCCCCTTGCGTCGACGCAGGTTGACAGGGTGATGCGGCGCGGCCACCATGAAGGCGCACTGAGGCACATGTGACCGATGAGCCTCGTGTTTCTTCGACCACTCATGCCCGGGACGGCCGGCCGCCGCGTGCTGCCCTGCCGCCGTGCCCCGGTTTCCGGCACACGCCAAGAATGGGATCCGCATGTCCATAGCGAGACGTGTCCTCACCCGCCGCCTGCTGGGGACGGGCGCCGCGACCCTCGCCCTCTGCGCGGCCACCGCCGTCGCCGCGACCTCCGCCTCCGCCCACGGCGCTCCCGGCGGGGACGGCTGGAAGTCGGGCGGCGACTACCGGCCGGGGACCGGTGCCGGCACGGTCACCGAGACCGACCGCTGCCAGTTCTCGCTCGACGGCAAGAACTTCTTCGACTCCGTCAAGGTCGACGACCAGAACCTGCGGCCCAGTGAGGACGGCAAGGTCCACATCGAGGTCCGCACCGCCGGTGACGCGACCACCTGCACCGCCTCGCTCGCCTCCTACCTGGCGCACGGCGCCACCTTCGCCTCCTCCGGTGAGCAGGTCTTCGTCGACTTCGACACGGTGACGGTCAAGCCCGGCACGACCGATTCCCTCGACATCGCCGTCCCGGACAAGGGCTGCTTCGCGCAGATCGACCTCTACCGGGGCGCCGTGAAGTTCGACGGCAAGCTGGACGCGAACGACGGCTTCGAGCACGGTGAGCTGCCGAAGGGGCCGGACCGTCCGGTCATCAAGGACAAGCTGATCGCGGCCTGGAACGGCGGCACGAGGGACTGCACCGCCGACACCCCGGCCGAGGAGCCGGCCCCCGAGCCGTCCACCTCCGCCCCGGAGCCGTCGGAGCCGTCGGAGCCGTCAGAGCCCGCCGAGGACACCGCTCCGCCGTCCTCCGAGACGCCGGGCGGGCCGTCCACGACGCCCGGCGCCGACGCGCCCGACCAGTCCCCCTCCGAGCCGGCCACCGAACCGGGCGCCTCGCCGAACGGCGGCAGCGACAACCTCGCGGAGACCGGCGCCGACAGCAACACCGGCCCGTTCGCGATCGGCGCGGCGGTTCTGCTGGCGGGCGGCGCGGCGCTCGTCGTGGTCACCCGCCGCAAGCGCACCGGCGCCGGCACCGACAGCCGGTAACCGGTAGCGCCCGCATACACGCCCGGCCCGTTCCCCCGCGGGCCGGGCGTTCGGGTCCGGGGCGGACAGCGGGCCTACCGCTGCGCTCCGGACCCTCCTCCCGCCACGGTCGCCAGATAGAGCCGCACGTAGCGCCGTACGTCCACGTCCAGCCCGACGTCCACCAGGCACTGCGCGCGCGTGCCCTCGTGCAGTTCGGACTCGCCGATCCGGGGGCGGCGGTCGACCACGGTCTGGCCGCGGGCCGGGCCGGGGCCCAGGGAGACCTCGACGGGGAGCCGGTGGGTGGTCAGGCCCTCCGGATCGACGACCGCGCACAGCGCACCCGCGTCGCCGAGCCCGCCCGCGTCCTCGGTGGGGTCGTCGGGGACGCTGCCGGGTGTCGCGGGCCGGTGGGCCAGCAGGTCACCGGCCAGCCGGGCGCCCGGTTCGGTACTCGCGCGCAGCCCGCGCACCTCGGCCGCCGGGACGACGACCCGGTGGAACACGTCCAGGCCGTACATCGTGATCGGCACCCCCGCGGTGAGCAGGATCGCGGCGGCCTCCGGATCGTGCCAGACGTTGAACTCGGCCACCGGGGTGGCGTTGCCGGCGCCCGCCGCGCCGCCCATGAACACGATCCGCTCGATGTTGCGGGTGACCTCGGGATGCGTCCGCAGCAGCAGCGCGATGTTGGTCAGCGGGGCGGTGGGCACCAGGGTGACCGGGCGCGGGGAGGCGAGGATCTCGCGGCGCAGCAGGGCCACCGCGCCCACGTCCGCCGGGAGGCGCCGCGGGGCGGGCAGGCCGAGGTCGCCCATACCGTCGTGGCCGTGGACGTGACGTGCGGAACGCGGCGCCTCGATCAGCGGGCGCTCGGCGCCCCGGGCGACCGGAATACCGGGCGCGCCCGCCTGTTCCAGCACGGTGAGCGTGTTGCGGACGACGCCGTCCACGTCCGTGTTGCCGGCCACACAGGTCACCGCGCGCAGGTCGATCCCCGGATGGCGGACGGCGAACAGCAGGGCCAGGGCGTCGTCGACACCCGTGTCGCAGTCGATGATCACCGGGATGGGCAGACGGTTCGGCACGGCGCGTACTCCTTCGGGGCGGGGCGGGGCGGAGAAAAGCCAGGAGCGGGGACCAGGGGCAGGAACCACGGACGGGGACCACGGACAGGAACCACGGACGGGAACCACGGACGAGAAGGGAACACAAAGGTGACACAGCGGAGCCGCGAAGGGGGCGGGGACGGCTTCCCCCGCGCGCTCACCCGGACGGACCGCCGCGCTGGTGGGGCGGGCGGCTCGGTGGTGCCGTAAGAGCACGTCCCGACCCTGGGCGAGCAGAACACAGCCGCAGCCCGGCTCCACCAGGAGGCACCCCCGATGACGCACGCCCAGGCCGCCGCCCGTGCCCTTCTCGCCTCCGCGCTGTCGGTGTCCGCGCTGCTGACCACGGCCGCCTGTTCCGTCGGCGGGCAGGACGGGACGGTGGTGCCGTCGGCCGTCTCCACCCCGGCTCCGGCCTCGCCGTCCTCCGCCGCGCCGGCCGTCGAGCAGCCCTCCGCGTCACCGCCCGACGCCGGGCTGAGCGAGGAACAGGTCCGGGCCGCACTGATCACGGAGACGGACCTGGGACAGCCCTGGGTGCCGACGCGGGGCGCGGCGACCTGGCGGGACGGGCTGCTCAAGGCGAGCACGAAGAACGCCGACTGCCGGCGTCTGCTCGACGTCCTCTACACGGAGGAGCTGTTCGGCACGCCGACCGGACCGCGGGCCGTGGTCACCCTGGACGACGCCTACAACGGCGCCCAACTGCGCTACCAGGTCGCCGCGTACCGGCCCGCCGACGTGGACCGCACACTGAAGTGGCTCGGCGGACTGCCCGAGAAGTGCGGGGAGTTCAAGGCGACGACCAAGCGGGACGGCGTGCAGGAGGCCGAGGTCGACGCGCTGCGGCTGCCGGAGATCGGGGACGCCCGGCAGGCGTTGCGGGTCAGCATGACCGGCAAGGCGCCCGACGGGGAGTCGACACATCTCACCCTGGACGTCGCGGTGGTCCGCATCGGCGAGGACACCATCACCCTCACCAACGGCGGCTTCGGCGAGGTTCTTTCCGAACTCACCCAGGTGATCGCGGAGTTCGGGGCGGACCGGCTGGCGGAGATCAGGAAGCAGGGGCGCGCGGAGGTCTGACCGCGTTCCGGTCACCCCGTTCCGGTCACCCGGTTCCGCTCAGCCCAGACGGTCCACGGCCTCCTTGGCCTCGGCCAGGCCCGCTCCGGTGGCCTCGCGGTAGGCCTTGACCGCCTGGATCCTCTTGCCCTCCCGCACGAGCGCGACGATCTCCTCCCGGCGCGGGACCTCCTCGTGCAGGTCCAGGTGCTCGAGTACGAGGTCGAGCTTGCGCTCGAGACGGGCGGCACGGCGGTCGGCCCGGGAGATCTCGACCTTGATGGTCAGAATGCCGAGGAACACTATGAGGAAGGCGACCATGTCCATTCCGGCAGCTTAGGCAACCGGGGCGGCACTTTCCGAAGGGTTTCGGCTTCTGCGCTTCCGCTCAGACCGGGGGCTGGGCGGGGGCCGACCCCAGGGTCGTGGTGCCCGGGGCCGCGCGGTGGCCGAGACCGGTGCGATAGGCGTCCAGGGCGGCCTCGACGCGGCCGGTGCGGCGGAGCAGGTCGCCGAGGAGGCGGCACAGGTCGGCCAGGTCGCCGGCCGCCCCCGCACGCTCCAGCAGGCCCATCGCGCGGACGTAGTGCTCCTCGGCCTGCTCGGTGTCGCGCACGTCCTCGGCGATGATGCCGAGCAGCCGGTGCGCCGCCGCCGCGTGCACCGCGCCCCGTTCGGGGGAGAGACCGCCGAGCACGTCCCGCAGCAGGCCGGCCGCCTCCCGCGAACTGCCGCGCCGGTGCAGTACGTCGGCCAGCTCCACGGTGACCTGACTGCTGTAGAGGACGGCACGGGTGGCCGACAGCATCTCCAACGCCTGACGCAACTCGCCTTCCGCCAGATCGAGTTCGCCGTTCTGCGCATACACGTACCCGCGCATCCAGTGGCAGTTGGCGAGCTCCGTACGCAGGCGCAGTCCGCGGTACAGCTCGGCCGCCTTGGCCAGCGAGGCGTCGGCCTCGGCGATCCGGCCCTCGGCGAGCAGGGTGCGGGCGACCGACCGGTGCATGCGCGCCACCAGCGCCGGGTCACCGGCCTGCGGGGCGAGCGTCAGTGCGAGCTCCGCCGCCTGGGCGGCACGCGCGTGTGCACCCATGTCCATGTACGGGCCGATCACGCTGGCGTAGAGCAGCAGCAGCGCGTCCGGGTCGTGCAGCCCGGACCGGTTCAGCTCGTCGATGGTGGACTCCAGCAGGTAGACCGCGTACCGGAGTTCGCCCGCGAGGTAGTGCGCGACGGCCCGTCCGCGCAGCGCCGGCACCCGGGCCGGCAGCGGGGCGTCGGCGAGACGTTTCTCTGCCCGTTCGAAGTACTCGCGGCCGGGCTCCAGTTCACCGGCCTCCAGCGCGCACTCACCGAGCCCGAGCAGCGCGGCGGCCTGCTCCTCGGCGAGGTCCTGCGCCTCGGCCTCGGCGAACAGCCCGGAGTACTGCCGCACCGCCGCCGCGGCCTCACCCAGGGCGAGGGAGCGCTGGGCCTCGGTCAGCCGGAGCCGTAACTCGGTGACGAGCCGCGCCGAACGCCCGGTCGCCAGTTCGTCGAACGTGACTCCGAGCCGGTCGGCGAGATGCCGCAGGGCGTCGTCGGAGGGCCGCACCCGTCCGGCCTCCAGCGTGGAGACGTAAGCAGGGGTGTACACCGGCTCGGCCAGCTGTTTCTGGGTCAGCCCGCACTGCACGCGCAGCCGCTGCACCCGGCGCCCGATGACGTCCGGATCGTCACGCTCCCCCACCGCCAACTCCCCCTGTGCCTCTTGCCGTTCGAGACCGACAACCCCTAGGTTAAACCGCGGATTAAACCCGCTTAACCCGTCGCTGTTGCGAGGTCGCCGTGCTGGAACGCATTCGCACCACCAGGCGTTACGCCAGAGGCTTCGTCGCGGCCGTCGCCGCGGTCGTCGCACTGGTCCTGGCAGCCAACGCGGGCCCGTCCAAGGCCACCCACGCCGAGGAGTCGGAGCAGCGCACCACGGCCCCGGTGGAGGCCGCCGTCCGCTAGGGTCCGTCAGCTCTACGTCTGCAACTGGCTCAGCTGCCGCCATACGTGCTCCAGGGCCCCCTGCTGCCGTCCGGGCACGCGGGCGCGCAACTCCGCCAGCAGTAAGCCGAGTTCACGGGCCCGTACCGGATCCTCGATCCGGCCCCACTGGTGGTGCGCCCGGTCCACGGCCGTCTCGACGACGGAGGCGTCCACCGCCTGGCCGGTGTTCAGCCGTGCGGCGGCCACCGTCAGCCAGGTACGGCAGCTGAGCGCCGCGTCCCCGGCCAGCATCGCCAGATCGGCACGGACCTCGGCCCAGTGCAGCGCCTCCTCGGAGGCGGGTCCGTACGCGAGGACGGCACTGTGCTCGTGCCGCGCGGCGAGCGCGTCGGCGTCCGCGTGGCGGCCGGACCGCACGGCCGCCGTGATGGCCGCGTGCGGGTCCCCCGGGGCGGGCCCGGACCCGCATCGCGCCAGGACGAGACCGGGGTGCGCGCTCTCCGCGGCGACCCGGGTCAGCGCCTGCTGGTGCAGTTCCTCGTTCGACGGACGCCGTCCGCTGCGCAGCAGCGTCGCGACCGCCTTCATGTACGCCGGCACCGCGACCGTACGACGGGAGGGCGGCGGCGCGACGCGGCCGTACACGGCGGTGTCACGGCCGGAGTCGAGCACGAACGACGTCGGCGGGGCCGGCACCGGGGTCTGCGGGAGGGGCTGCTGGTGGGGCAACAGCCGGGGTGTCCGCGGGGAGCACAGTGCCTGCCAGGTCTCCGGGTCCGCGTACAGGTCGAGTATCAACGTCGTGGCGCCCGGGGGCCGCAGCCGCAGCTCCTCCCGGAACCAGTGCCACGGGAACGCCGTGTAGCGCGCGGTCGACGCGGTGGTGCGGGCCAGCGCCAGATGGGGCAGGCGCTGGCGGCGGTCGAGCAGCAACTGTCCGGCGACGTACACGGTGAGCGGGCCGGGAGCGGTCGCGGCGGCGCGCAGCCGGGTCAGGACGGCCTGCGGCTCGAGCGGGTCGGCGAGTTCGACGACGTTCGCGGTGTCCGTGCCGGACAGCACCGCGGGCGGTACGGCCGCGAGGACGGGAAGCACCGACGCCGCGTCCACCAGCCGCCCCCGTCCCAGCGGCGAGGCCGCCAGCAGCAGCACGGTCCCGGGCGTGGTCCCTGACACGGTTCCCTCCCTCTGTCGATCACCCGGTCGATCGGCCTGTCGATCGCCCCGTCGATCACCCAGACCAGCACCGTAACCGCTGTGGCTCCCGCCGGGGGGCTCAGATCCGTGAACGTCCCCCTTCGGGACGTCCGCCCGCGGGCGCGCGGATTCGGCGGACGGCGAAGACGGTCGTGTCGTCGGTCAGCCGGCCGCCGGTGTGCCGGAGCGTCCCCTCCCTCACGAAGGCGGTCAGCCGGTCCGGTTCGGCGAGGCCCGGGTCCCGCGTGACCGCCCGCGCCACCTCCTCGGCGAGCCGGTAGAACGCCCCGTGGGCGTCCCGCGCCTCGGTCACCCCGTCGGTGACCATCAGCAGCGTCTCGTCGGCGGCCAGCGGCAGCCGGTGCACACGCACCGGAGCGGGGTCCAGCTCGCGCAGACCCAGCGGAAGACCACCGGTCACGGCCAGCGACCGTACGCTGCCGGGCCCCACGACCAGCGGTGGTTCGTGGCCGAAGACGACGGCCTCCACCGTGTCGGAGGGGGCCGTGGGGAAGCCCAGCAGCACGGCGGTGGCGAAGCGGTCGACCTCGGCCCGGCCGAGGGCCCTGGTGTAGTCCCGGTGAGACCGCATCCGCTCCTCCAGCCGCTCGGCGACGGTCGTCAGCCGCGGCTCGTGGCAGCCCGCCTCGCGGAACGTGCCGAGCAGCACCGACGCCGTCTCGACCGCGCCCAGCCCCTTGCCCTGGACGTCCCCGACGAGGACCCGGGTGCCGTACGGGCCCGGCTGGATGTCGTAGAAGTCACCGCCGACCCGGGCGCCGACCTCCGGGCTGAGGTAGACACCCGCGTGCTCCAGGCCGCCCCAGAGCGGCGGCAGGGGGCGCAGCACCGTACGGCGGACCGTGTCGGCCACGTCCCGCATGTACAGCGCGCGCCGTTCACCACGCACCCGGACCGCGCACGCCAGCGTCGCCAGGGCACCGCCGACGGTGACGAGGATGAAATCGGGCAGCCCCGTCTGGAACTGGTGCGGCCAGGCGCTGTCGACGACCGAGAAGGTGCCGATCGCGAGCGCCGCGAGCACGATCGTGCCCCACACCCCGCAGATCGCGGCGGCGATGCCCGGCACCAGCACGATCCAGGAGATGATCCGGAACTCTCCACCGGTGTGGTAGTCGGCCACCGCGATGACGACCAGCAGCAGGAGCGGCGGCACCCAGGCGACACCGCGTCCTCGTACCCGCAGCATTTCGTACCGGTGCACGGCGTCCCCGCGACCGGCCCGGGAGTACCGGTCGTCTCCCTTGCTGCCCTGGTGCACCGCCCCAGCGAAGCACGCGGCCGTACGGCACGCATCCGGTCGGTACGCCGACTTGCCGACGGCCCCGTACCGGTGTGCTCTGGAGGAGCAAGCGAGGAGAAGCCCGTCCAGGGGAAGCTGAGAGAGGAGCACTCTCATGGCTCATGCGGCACCCGGACCCAGGACCGTGAGCAGGCGGCCCGGCACGATCCACCTCTTCAGCGACCGGACCCACCGCGTCGCCAAGCTGGCGGTGCCCGTCGTCCTCGGGCTCGTCTACGGCTACTGGGCGGCGGCCAACGCCCGCTACGGCGGGCCCATCACCGGTTGGAACGTCCTGTTCGGGTTCCTCACCGCGCTGGTGTTCGCCGTCCTGTACGCGGCCCTGCTGAGCGTCGCACCGAAGCTGCGCCGCGAAGCGCACGCGGTGTTGTGGGGCGCCTTCTCCGGCATCGCGGTCGGCTTCCTCGTCAACCAGTCCCACACGAGCGTGCTGCGGTCGGCGGCGCTGGGGGTGGCGACCGCGGTGGTCGTCTTCGCGTTCCTGTTCTACCGCTACTACACGCACGAGGACGCGAAGGGCCACCGCATCGAGTGACACGGCCTCGTCCGCCCCGGCGGCCTCCTTCGCGGCGGCCGTCGGCTCCTTCGCCGCTGTCTCCGGTCCGGCGTCGGGGGCGTCCGGCACGGGGGCGGGTGATCCGGGCACTCCTGGCATCCGGGTACTCCGGATGCCAGGAGTGCTCGCGCGTCCGGCCGTCGACACCTTGGCTGGAGAGATGTCTCCCGCCGCCGAACCGCCCCGCCGCGAGCCGGCCCCCGCACGCCTGCGCAACGCCCTGTCGGCGGTGCTCGTCGCCCTGGCGTGCCTGCTCGTGCCCTGCGGCGCGCTCGCGGCCTGGGCGGCGTACGGGCTGGCCGACACCGGGCGGTACGTCGACACGATGGCACCGCTGGCCGCCGACCCCGGTGTACGCGACGCGGTCGCCGAGGCCGTCGGGGACGAGGTCCTGCGGGAGCTGGACCCGGGGCCGACGCGCAGCACGTTCGAGCCGTTCGTACGGGAGGCGGTCCGCTCGTTCACCCGCACCGAGGCGTTCGCCACGGCGTGGGAGGCGGGGAACCGGGCCGTCCACGACGCCGTCCTGCGCGCCCTGCGCGACGAGCGGGCGGTCCCGGGCCCGGTCACCGTCGACCTCGCGCCCGTCACCGCCCGGGTGAAGCAGCGACTCGTCGCCGATCACATGCCGTGGGCCGAGCGCATTCCGGTCCGGCACACCGAGGTCGCGGTGGTGCCGGCGGGGGAGGTGGCCGGGCTCCGGCAGGGGTACCGCGTCCTGGACGCCGCCGCCCTCCGGCTGCCGCCGACGGCCGTCGTCCTGGACGCCGTCGGGATCGCCGTCGCCGTCCGCCGCCGCCGCGCGGTCACCACGACCGGGCTCGGCATCGCGCTGGGCGGCGGTCTGCTCGCCGTCGCCGTCGTCATCGGCCGCCACCTCACCCTGGCCGACCTGCCCGAGCGGGCCCACCGGCCCGCGGCGGGCGCGGTGTACGACGCCCTCACCGCCGCGTTGCGCACCGCGTCCTGGCTGTTGCTCGCGCTGGGCCTGGCGGTGGCCCTCGGCTCCTGGCTGACCGGGCTCCGCGGTCGTCGCACCGCCCGGCACGGCAGCCGTGCCCTGCGACGCGGCGGAACGACGGCGTCTCCCACGGCCGCCCCGCCCCGGGCGCGGGTCTGAGCACGGATCGCCGCAACCTCCCGTCGTGCGCCCTCGTCCTTGAGGGAGGATCTCCGTGCATCCCGGTGCATCCCACCCGCGAGCGGAAGGCCGGACGTTGGACACTGCGACTGCCGAGTGGGCGGCCACCGAGGACGGCGCCGGACGCCACGGCGGCGGGCGGCGGTTCGGCGCGTGGTGTGCGGCGCTGCTCTTCGCCGGGGTGAGCGTCGTCGTCGGCTGCCGGACCGTCGGCACCGACGGCATCACCCCGGTGCCCCAACTGCTCGCGTTCCTGCCCTGGCTGCTCGTACCCACCGCCGCCGGGCTGCTGTGCACCGTGCTCGCCCGGTGGTGGACCGGCGCGGTGTGGGGCGTCGCCCTGCTCGGGCTGCTGGCCTGGTTCATCGAGCCGTACGGGAAGACCGGCGAGCCCGTCGGGCCCCCCGTCGCCGAACTGCGGGTCATGACTTCCAACGTCGAGTTCGGCCGGGCCGCCGAAGGGCTGGTCGACGCCGTGCTCCGGGAGAAACCCGACCTGGTGTTCGTCCAGGAGTGCGAGTACACCTGCGACGCGGTGCTGAAGCGGGAGCTGACGGCCGCCTATCCGCACCGGCGGGCCGTGGCGGGCGGCGGCTCCGAGGGCTCCGTCATCCTCAGCCGCTTCCCGCTCGAGGGCACCGACGGCGTCCCCGGCACCATGGGCATGCCCGGCGCCGTCGCCGACGTCGACGGGCACGCGGTACGGCTCCAGCTCGCCCACCCCATGCCGCCGCTCCCCGGCCAGGTGGACGTCTGGCAGCGCGAGCTCGGCAGGCTGCGCGACGCGGCCGCCGCGGACCGGACGACCCCGACGGTGCTCGCCGGGGACTTCAACGCCTCCCAGGACCACGCCGCCTTCCGGCGCATCCTCGACACCGGCCTCAGCGACGCCGCCCGGCTGGACGGCTCGTACCGGATTCCGACCTGGCCGGCCAGGACCACTCCGACGTTCGGCGCCCAGATCGACCACGTGCTGGTGTCCGAGCGGTTCGCCGCGGACCGGGCCCGCTTCCTCGACCTCGCCGACACCGACCACCGGGCGCTGGTCGTCGACCTGACGCTGCACCGCGGCGGCTGACCCGGACCCGGCCCCCACCGCGCCCGGAGACGGCCGGGGTGCGGGCCCCCACGGGGGCCCGCACCCCGGCCGTGTGCGTACCGGTGTCCGCCGACCCGGTGTCCGCCGGCGACGGCGTCAGACGCCGATGTCCTGCCCGTCGGCACGCCACACGGCGACCACGGACGGCCGGACGTACGTGCCGGGTCCGTCGGGCCAGCTGCTGCCCGGGTTGTCGACCGACGCCCCGTCCACCTCGCCCGGGTGCTGCACGGCGATCAGCACCCGCCGGTCCTGGATGATCGGGCCGCAGGTCTCCGCGCCCCTCGGCACGGTCAGGAACTGCTTCAGCTCACCGCGCCGCTCCCCGCGCGTGGCGACGCCGAAGAGCCCGTCGTGCGAACCGAGGGCGGCGCCGTCGGTGGAGATCCACAGGTTGCCGTGGTCGTCGAAGGCGACGTTGTCCGGGCAGGAGATGGGGCTGACGGAGTCCTTGGGGAAACCGGCGAAGTACGTCGCCGGGTCCTGCGGGTCGCCCGCCACCAGGAACAGCGACCAGGCGAACTTCGTGCTCTCCGGCCGGTTCCAGCGCTCGGTCAGCTCCAGGACGTGGCCGTGCTTGTTGGCGTTGCGGGGGTTGGCCTCGTCCGCCTTGGGGTTGGCGTCGACACCGCGCCGGGAGTTGTTGGTGAGGGCCACGTACACCTTGCCGGTGACCGGGTTGGGCTCGACGTCCTCGGGCCGGTCCATCTTGGTGGCGCCCACCTTGTCGCCGGCGAGGCGCGTGAAGACGAAGACCTCCTCGGCCGTCATGCCCTCGACGTGCGAGACGGCGCCGTCGGCGGTGGCGGTGGCCAGCGGGATCCACTGGCCGCTGCCGTCGAACTCGCCGTCCTTCGGAAGCTTGCCGGTGCCGTCGATCTCGATGGCCGGCGAGTCACCGGTCAGCTTGGCGACGTACAGGGTGCCCTCGTCGAGCAGCGTGAGGTTGTGCTCGCGCGCGGCCCGGCTGTCGCCGTTCCTCATCGGCTTGCTGCCGACGAACTTGTAGATGTAGTCGAACCGCTCGTCGTCACCGGAGTAGATGACCGGCCGACCGTCGTGCGTCAGCCGCACGGTCGCGGCCTCGTGCTTGAACCGGCCGAGCGCGGTGCGCTTGCGCGGGGTGGAGTCCGGGTCGTACGGGTCGAGTTCGACGACGTACCCGAAGCGGTGCACCTCGTTGGGCTCCTGCGCGAGGTCGAAGCGCTTGTCGAAACGCTCCCACTTGCGGTCGGTGGCACCGGTGCCGACCCCGTACCGCTTGTCGGTGGCGCTGCTGCCGTTGGCGAAGTACTGGTTGAAGTTCTCCTCGGCGTGCAGCGTGGTGCCCCACGGGGTCGTGCCGCCGGCGCAGTTGTTGAGGGTGCCGAGCACCTTGGTGCCGCTCGGGTCGACGGAGGTCTTCACCAGGTCGGACCCGGCGACGGGACCGGTCAGGCGGAACTCCGAGGTGGCCGTGAGACGCCGGTTGAGGTGGTGCCGGGTGACGGGCGTCAGCTTGCCGCTCTTCTTGTCCTCCTCGACGACGACCACCACGAGCCCGTGCGCGGCCCAGGCGATCTCCACCTGCTCACGGGTGGGGTTCTCGGAGTCGTAGTCGCGGAACATGAGGATCTCGTCGGTGTACTCGTGGTTGGCCACGAGCACCTGCCGTCCGCGCTCACCCTTGAGGGGGAGCAGCGCGAGGAAGTCGACGTTGTATCCGAACTGCCCGGCCTGCGCCGCGGCGGTCTGGTTCTCGGGATCGAAGGCGGGCGCTCCGCGCAGGATGGGCTCGCCCCAGCGGATGACGACGTTCTGGTCGTAGCCCGCCGGGACGGTGACGGTGTCTGCGGTGTTGGGCGGGACCGGCGTGAACCGCAGACCGCGGGCACCCTTCGCCTTGTTGTTGCCGTGGCCGTGGCCCTTCCCGGCCGCGGGCGCAGCCTGGGCCTCGGGGGCACCGGCGAGGCTGACGGCGCCGGCACCGGCCGCGACGACCGTGACGGCGGCGGCGGCCCGCATCATCGAACGGCGGCTGAGGGCGTCGGAGATGACGTCACCGACGTACTCGTTGGAGCTGGTGTTGGGCACCTCGTGGAAGCAGGCGTCACCACACCGGAAACGACAGGTCATGGCGGACCGGCCGCCGGGATGCGAACCGGACGGCGTTCCGATCAACGGCAGCAGCTTGCGCACGTGTTCTCTCCTTGGAAACCCGGGGTGTCAGCGTGACCATAGGGACACATATGTGCGGTAGCCGGGCGCCGGAGTGAACGGAGAGTGAACCTGCGGCAGCATGAAGGGAGTTGCCGGAATCACGGCACGATGGCCCGCTCGGGCCGGATGCCGCCCTTGACAAGTGCGACGCCCGACACCCGACCCTACCCAAGATCACCCACAAGGGCCGCTAACCTTACGTGTCCGTCCTGGCCAGGGATTGACGGGCTACAACTCATGCGAAGGGTTGCGCACATGGGCATTCTCACTCTCCTGCGGAACGCGTTCGGTCGGTCACGCAGGGCGAGCACCGCAGAGGCGGAGGGTGCGACGCCGGTCGCCGGAACGGACGGTGCGGAACAGCCCGCCCGTGCGGACGAGGCGACCGCGGCCACCCCGACGCCGCCCGATCGGACCGACGAGCCTGCCGCGGCCGCGTCAGCGGCCCCGAGGCTTCCGTCCCCCTCCCCCGAACCGACACCCACGCCGACGCCGACGCCGAAGGCCGAAGTCTCCGTCCCGGAACCCCGCACCGACGAACACGACCTCGTCTCGGCGGCCTTCGACAACGTGACGCCCCCGACCCCCACCGCCCCGGCCCCCGAGCCCGAAGCGGAGGTCGAGGCCGAGGCAGCCGAGCCCGAGGCCAAGCCCGAGCCCGAGGCCAAGACCGAGCCCGAGGCGAAGACCGAAGCCAAGCCCGAGCCCGAGGCCAAGACCGAGGCCAAGACCGAGCCCAAGGCGGAGGTCGAGCCCGAGCCTGAGGCGGAGGCGGAGGTCGAGCCCGAGCCTGAGGTCACCCCCGAGGCGAAGACCGAGGTCAAGCCCGAGGCCGAGGTCACACCCGAAGCCAAGGTCAAGCCCGAGCCCGAGGTCACACCCGAAGCCAAGGTCAAGCCCGAGCCCGAGGTCACACCCGAAGCCAAGGTCGAGCCCGAGCCCGAGGTCGAGCCCGAGGCGGAGGTCACCCCGGAGGCGAAGACCGAGGTCGAAGCGGAGGCCGAGGTCGGACCCAAGGCGGAGGCCAAGCCCGAAGCCAAGCCCGCACCCGCACCCGAGCCCGAAGCTGAGGCCGCACCCGCACCCGCACCCGCAGCTGAGGCAGCACCCGAGGGCGCGGCCGAGGCAGAGAGCGCGCCCGAGGCCCCCGAGGCCGAGGTCACGGCGGCACCCGTAGCCGAGCCGGCGCCTCAGCCCGAGGTCACGGCAGAGCCGGAAGCGAAGCCCGAGCCCGAAACCGAGCCGGAACCTGCGACGGCCGCCGCCCCGGAAGCACAGCCGGAACCGGAGCCCGCACCCGCCGACGGCGAGGACACCCCGCAGGGGCCACTCGCACCCGACGACGAAAGCCGCACGGGTGGTGCGGGTGGGAACCACACCGAGGCCGAAGCCGAGGCCGAGCCGACCACCCCCTCGCTGCCGCAGGCACTCACCACCGCCCACACCGCCGCCGCCACCACCCTCGCGGAGCACGACCTCACCGGCACCCGCGCCGCCGTCTACCTCGTGCTCGACCGCTCCGCGTCCATGCGCCCGTACTACAAGGACGGCTCCGCACAGGCCCTCGCCGAGCAGACCCTCGCCCTCGCCGCCCACCTCACCAGCGACCCCGAGACCACCACGGTCAAGGTCGTCTTCTTCTCGACCGAGGTCGACGGCACCGGCGAGCTCACCCTCACCGACCACGAGAACAAGATCGACACCCTGCACGCCTCCCTCGGCCGCATGGGCCGGACCAGCTACCACGCGGCCGTGGCCGAGGTCCTCGCCCTGCACGACAAGGCCGCCCCCGCGGGCACCCCCGCCCTGGTGGTCTTCCAGACGGACGGCGCCCCCGACGCGAAGACCCCCGCCACCCAGGCCCTCACCGAGGCGGCGAAGACCCACCCCGCGGTCTTCTTCTCCTTCGTCGCCTTCGGCGACCCGGAGAACAAGGCCTTCGACTACCTCCGCAAGCTCAAGACGCCGAACACTGCCCACTTCCTGGCCGGCCCGTCCCCCCTGGAACTCACCGACAAGGAGCTCTACGAGGCCGTCCTGAAGTCCTGGCGCCCGTAGCCCCACGGGGGACACCCCCGGCACGTCCCGCGCCGCCCGCTTCTCAGCACGTAGAACGAGAAGCGGGCGGCGCACCCGTGTCGGCTACGATTTGAAGGTTCCGTACGTTTCGACCTGGGAGCAGCCACCGATGGCTCGACACCTCATCACCAGCGCCCTTCCCTACATCAACGGGATCAAGCACCTGGGCAACATGGTGGGGTCCATGCTCCCGGCGGACGTCTACTCCCGTTACATGCGCCAGCGCGGCCACGAGGTCCTGTACATCTGCGCGACCGACGAGCACGGCACCCCCGCCGAACTGGCGGCGAAGGAGCAGGGCCTCCCGGTCGACACGTTCTGCGCGCAGGCTCACGACGCGCAGAAGGCGGTCTACGACGGCTTCAACCTCGCCTTCGACCACTTCGGCCGCAGCTCGTCGCCGCAGAACGTCGAGATCACCCAGCACTTCGCCCGCCGTCTGAACGAGAACGGTTTCATCGAGGAGCGCTCGATCCGGCAGGTCTACAGCCCGGCCGACGGCCGCTTCCTCCCGGACCGCTATGTGGAGGGCACCTGCCCCCACTGCGGCTACGACAAGGCCCGCGGCGACCAGTGCGAGAACTGCACGCGCGTCCTGGACCCGACCGACCTGCTCGACCCGCGTTCGGCGATCTCCGGCTCCACGGACCTGGAGGTCCGCGAGACCAAGCACCTCTTCCTCCTCCAGTCGAAGCTCCAGCACGAGGTCGAGGAGTGGGTCGCCCGGCACGAGGAGGAGTGGCCCCATCTGGCGGCCTCCATCGCCCGCAAGTGGCTGACCGAGGGCCTGCACGACCGTTCGATCACCCGCGACCTGGACTGGGGCGTCCCGGTGCCGGCCGACACCTGGCCGGAGCTGGCGGCCGAGGGCAAGGTCTTCTACGTCTGGTTCGACGCCCCGATCGAGTACATCGCCGCGACGAAGGAGTGGGCGGACTCCGCGCCCGAGGGCGAGACGCGGGACTGGAAGTCCTGGTGGTACGAGGCGGACGACACCGTCCGTTACACGGAGTTCATGGCGAAGGACAACGTCCCCTTCCACACGGTGATGTTCCCGGCCACCCAGCTGGGAGTCCGCGAGCCGTGGAAGAAGGTCGACTACGTCAAGGCCTTCAACTGGCTGACGTACTACGGCGGCAAGTTCTCCACCTCCCAGAAGCGGGGCGTCTTCACCGACCAGGCGCTGGACATCCTCCCGGCGGACTACTGGCGGTACTTCCTCATCGCCAACGCGCCCGAGTCGGACGACTCGTCCTTCACCTGGGAGCACTTCACCGCCACGGTGAACAAGGACCTGGCCGACACCCTCGGCAACTTCGTCAACCGTGTCCTGTCCTTCTCCAAGAAGCGCTTCGGCGAGGAGGTCCCGGCGGGCGGCGAGCCCGGCGAGGCGGAGACCCGGCTCGGTGAGGAGATCGCGGGGCTCCTCGCGGAGTACGAGTCCCAGATGGAGGCGAAGCAGTTCCGCAAGGCGGCGGCCTCGCTGCGCGCCCTGTGGTCCGCGGGCAACTCCTACCTGGAGGAGAAGGCCCCCTGGCTGGAGATCAAGACCGACCAGGACGCCGCCGCCCTCACCCTGCGTACGGCGATGAACCTGATCCGCCTGTACGCGGTGGTGTCGGAGCCGTTCATCCCGACGACGGCGGCGGCGATGCGCCAGACGTTCTCCCTCGCCGACGACACGGCGACCTGGGTCACCGCCGAGGAGGCCCGCGCTCTCACCTCGGTCCCCGCCGGCACCCCCTTCACCGTCCCGCCGGTTCTCTTCGCCAAGCTGACGGACGAGGACCTGGAGGCGTACAAGGAGCGCTTCGGCGGCGAGCCGGAGTCCGCGTAACGACCGCGCACCACCGACGTCAGGGCCCGGGAACAAAGGTTCCCGGGCCCTGACGCGTCCGTTAGCGTCGCGGGTACGACCACTCACGCAGGGGGAGCGCCCATGGCACTGTTCGGCAACGCGCACAGCATCGACCCGGCGTCGGCTCAGCAGGACTACGCCCGCCTCCTCGGCCACGGCGAGCAGGTGCACGCTGCCTACCTGCTGATCCGCGACACCATCCTCTTCACCGACCGACGCCTCATCCTGATCGACAAGCAGGGCATCACCGGCAAGAAGACCGAGTACCACTCGATCCCGTACCGCAGCATCACCCACTTCGCCGTCGAGACCGCCGGCCACTTCGACCTCGACGCCGAGCTGAAGATCTGGATCTCCGGCACCCCGGCCCCGGTGGAGAAGACCTTCACCAAGGGCGTCGACATCTACGAGGTCCAGGCCATCCTCACCCAGTTCGTGGCCCGCTGACCCGAGCATCCGGGAGCAGGTCAACACCCCGCCTCCCTGGAACGTTTCTCCAGCTCCCGAACGGGTGAATGCCTCTGCATATGCCCCACGCCGGGATCATGGGCCCGCCAGGCTCACTCCCATGGTCACATCGACACATGAGGTCTCCCACCGGCTCTTCCAAGAGCACCCGGAAGCCCTCACACCCGTCTTCGAGGCGCTGCGGCTTCCCCCACCCGTGCGGGAGGACTTCGGCGAAGTCTCCACCGACGCCACGGAGATCCGGCCCCTCGAGCGCCGCATCGACACGGTGCTCAAGTTCGAGCCCGACATGGGGGAGAGCTTCCTGCTCGCCGTCGAGTCCCAGACCAAGGTGGACCCGGACAAGGCGAGAAGCTGGTCCTACTACGTCGCCTACCTGAGCGCGAAGTTCGACATGCCGGTGCTGCTGGTAACCGTCTGCCGGGACCGGGCCACGGCATCCTGGGCGACGGGTCCCTTCGAATGCGCCGTGGGTCCGTGGTCGACCCAGACCACACGCCCGTTCGTCCTGGGACCGCAGACCGTCCCGAAGGTCACCGACGAGTCGGTGGTGGCCCGCCAGCCGGCCCTGTCGGCGCTCTCGGCCATCGTCCACAGCGAGGACCGCAGGGCGGACGCCATACTGGAAACGGTGGCCCGCGGATTGGCGTCCTTCCCGTCGAGCATCATGGCGTACTGGTTCGAGCTGGTGGAAATCGGTCTGGAGAACACTCCGTCCAAGAAGAAATGGAGAGAGCTGATGGGCGTCGGCACCCAATTCCCGGGAAGCGGAACCCTGATCGAGGAGTCGTACCTGGGAGGCAAGGCCGAAGGCAGGGCCGAGGGAAGGGCCGAAGGCAGGGCCGAGGGAAGGGCCGAGGGAAGGGCCGAAGGCAGGGCCGAGGGAAGGGCCGAAGGCAGGGCCGAGGGAAGGGCTGAGGGAAGAGCTGAGGCCATCCTGCGTGTGCTGGAGGTGCGTGGGATCACGGTCTCCGACAGCGTCCACGAACGCATCACCACCTGCACCGACCTCGACACGCTCACCGCCTGGTTCGATCGCTCCTTGACGGCCACCACGGTCGAGGACGTCCTCACCGAGAGCCCGAACGCGTCGGCAGACACCTCCGAACAGCAATGAAGACGTGCCGCGTGATGCAGGACCCGGAACTGAAGGCGGAGTTCTGGGACGTCTGTACCGCCCTGTTCAAAGCCGTGATCAGGGGACTTCCCACGGATGCCGCCAGAACGATCTTCCGTGAAAGGTTCACGGATATCGGTGGCCGCGCGGGCATGCCCCCCGAAGAAATCGATCACATGTGCCATCTCTTCAAGCTCTGGCTCCAGAGGTGCATGGACGAGTACGCAAAGAAGTACCCAGAGGAAAACGTGAAAACGTCAGAAACAGCCTGAACCCGTCCTGAACGACGGCGAGGGCCCGGAACCTGATGTCGGACATCGGTTCCGGGCCCTCGCCGCTGTGGACTACTTCGGCTGCGGCTTGCGCACCGAAAGGTGGAGTTCCTTCAGGCGGGCCTCGTCCAGTTCCGTCGGCGCGCCCATCATCAGGTCCTGGGCGTTGCCGTTGAGCGGGAAGGCGATGGTCTCGCGGATGTTGGGCTCGTCGGCGAGGAGCATCACGATGCGGTCGACGCCGGGCGCGATGCCGCCGTGCGGCGGGGCGCCGAAGCGGAACGCGCGCAGCATGCCGGCGAACTGCTCCTCGACGGTGTCGCGGTCGTAGCCCGCGATCTCGAAGGCCTTGAGCATGATCTCCGGCTCGTGGTTCCGGATCGCGCCGGAGGACAGTTCGACGCCGTTGCAGACGATGTCGTACTGCCAGCCCAGGATGTCCAGCGGGTCCTGGGTCTCCAGGGCCTCCAGACCGCCCTGCGGCATGGAGAAGGGGTTGTGGGAGAAGTCGATCTTCCCTGTGTCCTCGTCCTTCTCGTACATCGGGAAGTCGACGATCCAGCAGAAGCGGAAGACGTCCTCCTCGAAGTGGCCGGCCCGCTTGGCGGCCTCCACCCGGACCGCGCCCATGATCTTGGAGACCTCGTCGAACTCACCCGCGCCGAAGAACACCGCGTGCCCGGCAGTGAGCCCCAGCCGCTTGGTCAGCTCCGCGACGTTCGCCTCGGTCAGGAACTTCGCGATCGGGCCGGTCAGTGAACCGTCCTCGGTCACCCGCACCCACGCCAGGCCCTTCGCGCCCTGCGCGACGGCGTAGTCGCCGAGCTGGTCGAAGAACTTGCGCGGCTGAGCGGAGACGTCCGGCACCGGCAGCGCACGGACGTGCTTGCCGGCGAACGCCTTGAACTCCGAGCCCTCGAAGACGTCGGTGATGTCGACGAGCTCCAGCTTGGCGCGCAGGTCCGGCTTGTCGGAGCCGTACTTCAGCATCGCCTCGCGGAACGGGATCCGCGGGAACGGCGAGGTCACGTGCCGTCCGTTGCCGAACTCCTCGAAGAGCTCGGTCATGAGCTTCTCGATGGGCTGGAAGACGTCCTCCTGCTCGACGAACGACATCTCCACGTCGAGCTGGTAGAACTCGCCCGGCGAGCGGTCCGCGCGGGCGTCCTCGTCGCGGAAGCAGGGCGCGATCTGGAAGTAGCGGTCGAAGCCGGAGATCATCAGCAGCTGCTTGAACTGCTGCGGGGCCTGCGGCAGCGCGTAGAACTTGCCCGGGTTGAGACGCGACGGGACGACGAAGTCGCGGGCACCCTCGGGGGAGGTGGCGCTGAGGATCGGCGTCGCCATCTCGTTGAAGCCCAGTGCCGTCATCTTGTGGCGGATGGCCGAGATCACCGACGTGCGCAGCAGGATGTTGCGGTGCATGCGCTCGCGGCGCAGGTCCAGGAAGCGGTACTCCAGGCGCCGCTCCTCGTTGACCCCGTCCTCGGTGTTGATCGTGAAGGGGAGGGGGGCCGCCGCGCCCAGCACCTCGACCTCGCCGACCTCGACCTCGACCTCACCGGTCGGCAGCTCGGCGTTGACGTTCTCCGTGCCACGGGAGACGACCTTGCCGTCGATCCGGACGACGGTTTCCTTGGAGAGCCGGTCGAGGGTCTCGTAGGAGGGCGTGCCCGGGCGGGCCACGAGCTGCGTGATGCCGTAGTGATCGCGCAGATCGATGAACAGGATGCCGCCCAGGTCGCGCCGATTGTGCAGCCAGCCGCTCAACCGGACGTCGGTGCCGACGTCAGTGGCGCGGAGCTCGCCGCAGGTGTGGGACCTGTACCGATGCATCGTCGTTCATCCAGCCTTCGCGGATCGGGGTCTTGGTGTCGGGGTCTTTGTTTCACGTGAAACTCCCCCAAGCCTACCGGCCACCCCAAGATCACTTGCCCCGGACGATCCGCCGGTCACACAAACAGCGCCGGTGGCGCTTTTCCATCGAATATTCATAAAGTGGGGCAATGCGAACAGGCGAGCCCTTGCCGCCCATGGCGGATGTCCTCGCCCTCCTCGACACCGGCAGGTGGCACTGGGACACGGCAACCGGACTGGTCGTGGTCGACGGGGTGGCGGCGCGACTGCTGGGGCTGCCCGCCGAGGAGACCACCCTCACTGAGCCCCAGGTCCGGTCCCGGCTGCACCCGGTCGACTGGAACGAGATCACCGGGGTGGTCCAGCTCGCCGTCACCGAGGGCACGCTCGCCGAGGTGCGCATCCGGGTCATGGACGACCAGGGGCAGGTCGTGCGGGTGGTGCGCAGCCGCTCCAAGCCGACCTTCGACCCCCTGCGCAAGGCGTACGTACTGACCGGCACCCTTCAGGAGGTCACCGAGCCGACGCCGGGCACCCCCGCGGGACGCAGGACGGTCATCGGTGAGTGGCGCCGGTCACGGGAGGCGTTCCTGCTGGACGCCGGCCGGGCACTGGCCGAGGCGCGCTCGACACAGGAGGTACTGCGGGTCGCGGCCAACCTGGCGATGCCGGGCTTCTCACCGGACGGGTCCGCGTTGTTCGGCGTCGCGGGCGACCAGCTCACCGTCATCGGCCACCACGGGCACGAACCCGGCGCCGAGGGCTCGTTCCACATGCCGCTGGACACCGCCTACCCGGCCGCCGAGGTGATACGGACGGGCCGCGCCGTCTATCTGTCCAGCCCGGAACAGTACAAAGCCCACTACCCCCTCACCTGGCCGCTCGCCGAGCGCTTCGGCCGTCAGTCCTGGGCGTTCCTGCCACTGGTCGTGTCCGGCCGCACGATGGGCACCTGGCTGGCGGCCTTCGCCCACCCGGTCGCCTTCACCCCCGACGAGCGGTCGGTGCTGACCACCGTGGCGCGGATGCTGGCCCAGGCACTGTCCCGCGCGGGCACCGCCGAGAGCGAGCGGGCCCTCACCGACGGCCTGCAGCGCTCGATGCTGCCGAAGCTCGGCCCGCAGCGCATCCCGGGAATGAGCGTCGCCGCCCGGTACGTCCCCACCGGCGGCGGCCTTCAGGTCGGCGGCGACTGGTACGACGTCATCCCGCTGCCGAGCGGACGGTTCGCCCTGGTCATCGGGGATGTGCAGGGCCATGACGTCCAGGCGGCCGGGATCATGGGACAGCTGCGCACAGCCCTGCGGGCGTACGCCGCCGAGGGGCACCGCCCCGACGCCGTGCTCTCCCGCGCCTCCCGCTTCCTGTACGGGATCGGCGAGGCCGATCCCTACGAGCTGCGCTTCGCGACCTGCCTGTACGTCGAGGTCGACCCCGTCGGCGGGGTGCTGGAAATCGCCCGCGCGGGCCACCCCGACCCGGCGGTCCGCATGCCCGACGCGACCGTGCTGACCCGGCCGACGGCCGGCGGGCTCCCGCTGGGCATCGACCCGGACGCCGACTACCCCACCACCCGCATCGTCCTGGAACCCGGCGAGACCATGCTGGTCTGCACGGACGGTCTGATCGAGACCGGCGGCCATGACCTGGACACCGGCTGGCAGCGGCTGCGCGACATCCTCGAACACCACCGGGGCGGCCTGGAGGAGCTGGCCGACGCCCTGGTGCAGGCCGTCCACGGCCCCTCCTCGCACCACACCACCGGCCCCCTGATCGACCGCCGCGAGGACGACATCGCCCTGCTGCTGCTCTCCCGACAGAGCCACGGCACCGAACAGGACCCGGTGGGGCCGCCGTGGGTGCGCCGCACCATGCTGACGGTGGAGCAGGCCGAGCCGGAACGGGTCTCGGAGGCCCGGCAGCACCTGCGCGAGCTGCTGCACGACTGGTGCTCACCGGACCAGGTCGACTCGGCGGTACTGCTGCTGTCGGAGATGCTCACCAACGTCCTCGTGCACACCGACACCGACGCGCTGCTCGTCGCCGAGGTCGTCGACGGGCGGGAGGGACGCCGGATGCGGATCGAGGTCACCGACGCGGGCGACGACCTCCCGCACCGGCGCACACCCGGCGAGCTGGCGTCGTCCGGCCGCGGCCTCCTCCTGATCGAACTCCTGGCCCACACCTGGGGCGTCGATCCCCGGGGCAAGGGGAAGAGCATCTGGTTCGAACTGCACGAGCCGCACGAGCCGCACGCCGAGCCGGACACCGCCGCTCAGCGGAGGGCCGGGCCCTCACGGTGACACCGGCGGCGGAGCCTGCTCCCCCGGTGCGGTGTGGCGCCGGCGCAGTTCGCTCAGGACGCCGACGGCCGCCGCCGTCAGCGGCACCGCCATCAGCATGCCGACGATCCCGGCGACCGAGGCACCCGCGGTGATGGCGAGCATCACGACCGCCGGATGCATCTGCACGGTGCGGCTCTGGATCATCGGCTGGAGCACGTGCCCCTCCAGCAACTGCACCGCGAGCACCACGCCGAGCACCCACAGGGCGATGACGAACCCCCGGTCGGCCAGCGCCACCAGCACGGCCACCGTCCCGGAGATGAACGCCCCCAGGTAGGGGATGTACGCCCCGACGAAGACCAGCGCGCCCAGTCCGACGGCGCCCGGCACCTTGAGGACGAGCAGCCCGACGGTGATGCAGAGTGCGTCGATGAGCGCGATGAAGGTGGTCCCGCGCATGAACCCCTCGACCGCCTGGAAGGCCCGGCGGGCCATGGCCATCACCGTCTCCCCGGAGCCGGGCGGCACCAGCCCGCGCAGTGTGTCGGCGGCGCGGTCGGAATCACGCAGGAAGAAGAACACCAGCAGCAGCGCGAGCACCGCCATGGCGATCGCCTGGCCCACCACGCTGACCCCGCTGAGGACACCCGACGCGGCCGTACCGCCGAACTTGGACAGCAGTTCGCGCGCGTTCCCCGCGATGTCGTCCAGCGAGGTACCGGCCGCCCCGAAGTGCCGGGTGAGATCCCGCGCCGCGATCCTGAGCGAGGCGATGATCTGGTCCCCGGAGTCGATCAGCGCGGACACGACGATGTACACCGCGCCGCCGACCACGGCGACGACCGCGACACACGTGAGCCCCGCCGACAGGGACCGCTGCACCCCGGCCCGCACCAGCCGCCGGTGCAGGGGCAGCAACAGCGCCGTACCGAGGAGGGCCAGCAGTACGGGGATCACGGCCGCCCGGAACTGCACGCACAGCAGGATCCCGACGTAGCCGACCCCGGAGACGAGCAGGGCGACGGCACACCAGGCGGCGAGACGCCGGACGGATTCGGGCAGCAGCGGAGGCGGAGAGGAGTCCTGCACACCCCCACACGATCACGCCCGGCACCCCCTGTCCAACTCCGTTCCCGCCCGGCCCCCGCCCCGGGAACGGAGAGTGGCCCCGCCCGGAATCGGACGGGGCCACCCCACGCACTCGGCCGGTCAGGACTCCCGCGGTCCCGAGCCCTCCATCCCGTGCACCGCCGGGATCGTGCCCAGACGGCCCTTCTGGAAGTCCTCGAACGCCTGCTGGAGCTCCTCGCGGGTGTTCATCACGAACGGGCCGTAGTGCGCCATCGGCTCACGGATCGGCCGGCCGCCGAGGAGGACGACCTCCAGGTCCGGCGTGTTCGAGTCCTGCTTCTCGTCCGCGCGGACGGTCAGCGTGCCACCGGCGCCGAAGACCGCAGTCTGGCCCAGGTGGATCGGCCGGCGCTCGGTGCCGACCGCGCCGCGCCCGGCCATGACGTACGCCAGCCCGTTGAAGTCCTCGCGCCACGGCAGGGTCAGCTCCGCGCCCGGCGCGAGCGTCGCGTGGATCATCGTGATCGGCGTGTGCGTGATGCCGGGGCCCTCGTGGCCGTCCAGCTCACCGGCGATGACGCGCAGCAGCGCGCCGCCGTCGGGGGAGGTGAGCAGCTGGACGCTGCCGCCGCGGATGTCCTGGTAGCGCGGCGCCATCATCTTGTCCTTGGCCGGGAGGTTCACCCACAGCTGCAGGCCGTGGAAGAGACCGCCCGACATGACCAGCTGCTCCGGCGGCGCCTCGATGTGCAGCAGACCCGCACCGGCCGTCATCCACTGGGTGTCACCGTTGGTGATGGAGCCGCCGCCACCGTTGGAGTCCTGGTGGTCGAAGGCGCCGTCGATGATGTAGGTGACGGTCTCGAATCCGCGGTGCGGATGCCAGGGGGTGCCCTTGGGCTCACCCGGCGCGTAGTCCACCTCACCCATCTGATCCATCATGATGAACGGGTCGAGATGGCGGTAGTTGATCCCGGCGAACGCCCGGCGCACCGGGAAGCCCTCACCCTCGAAACCGCTCGGCGCGGTCGTGACGGTGAGCACGGGTCGTGCCACGGCGTCGGCGGGCGCGGCCACACGGGGCAGCGTCAGCGGGTTCTCGACGGTCACTGCAGGCATGTCGGTACCTCCTCTTGTACGGCCATCTTAGTTGAACGTTGAACTTCCCGCCACTCCCAACGGAGAAAGCCCGGAGGGCATTCCCTCCGGGCTGCAGAGATTCCGGGGCGGGCGGGGGTCACCCGCCCGGCACGTGACGACGGCGGTCACGGTGGCGATCACAGCGATCACGGCGCCGACGGCTACGACCGCGGCGTTCAGCCATACATGCGTCGCATCGCGAACTCGACCATCTGCTCGACGGCCTTCGCGTCGAACACCATCCGGTGCTCACCCTCCATGTCGAGCACGAAGCCGTAGCCGGTGGGCAGCAGGTCGATCACCTCGGCGCCGGTGATCACGAAGTACTTGGACTCCTTGCCCGCGTACCGCCGCAGCTCCTTCAGCGAGGTGAACATCGGGATCACCGGCTGCTGGGTGTTGTGCAGGGCGAGGAACCCGGGATTGTCGCCGCGCGGGCAGTACACCTTGGACGTCGCGAAGACCTGCTGGAAGTCCTCGGCGGCCACCTGGCCCGTGGTGAACGCGCGCACCGCGTCCGCGAGCGAGGGCGGGGACGGCTCCGGGTACAGCGGCGGCTGCTGCCCGTAGCCGCCCGGCATCTGCTGCTGCTGTTGCGGCGGGACGTACCCCTGCTGTGCCCCTACGTTCTGGTCGTAGCCGTACATGCGCGCAAGCGTACCGAGAGCACCGGAGCCCCGGGCCGGTACGGGCGGGTACGGGCCCACCGAAGGCACTTCGGCGTCTCGCGACGCCGGTGCGGGCCGCCCGCCGGCCACCGCCGGAGCGCGTAACGCGTCACAGATGACCGGATCAGGCTTGCTTCTTATTACCGGCGGGTAGCATAGTCGTAGCTACTTGCTGGTATGCAAACCCGTGCGAGGAACGAAGTGCCTCGCCGATCTCTCTACGGAGCCGGGAGCCGTCACCATGGGGCACTACAAGTCCAATCTCCGCGACATCGAGTTCAACCTCTTCGAAGTGCTCGGACGCGACAAGCTGTACGGCACCGGGCCGTTCGAGGAGATGGACGTCGAGACCGCCAAGAGCGTCCTCGAGGAGCTGACCCGCCTCTCGGAGAACGAGCTGGCCGAGTCCTTCACCGACGCCGACCGCAACCCGCCGGTCTTCGACCCGGAGACCAACACCGCACCGGTTCCCGCGTCCTTCAAGAAGAGCTACCAGGCCTTCATGGACTCCGAGTACTGGCGGCTCGGCGTGCCCGAGGCCGTCGGCGGCACCACGGCGCCCCCGACGCTGATCTGGGCGTACGCCGAGCTGATCCTGGGCGCCAACCCCGCCGTGTGGATGTACTCGTCCGGTCCCGCCTTCGCCGGGGTCCTGCACGACGAGGGCAACGACACCCAGAAGAAGATCGCCCGGATCGCCGTCGAGAAGCAGTGGGGCTCCACCATGGTCCTCACCGAGCCGGACGCCGGCTCGGACGTGGGCGCCGGCCGCACCAAGGCCGTGCAGCAGGAGGACGGCTCCTGGCACATCGAGGGCGTGAAGCGCTTCATCACCTCGGGCGAGCACGACATGTCGGAGAACATCCTCCACTACGTGCTCGCGCGTCCCGAGGGCGCCGGACCCGGCACCAAGGGCCTGTCGCTCTTCCTCGTCCCGAAGTACCTCTTCGACTTCGAGACCGGCGAGCTGGGCGAGCGCAACGGCGTCTACGCCACCAACGTCGAGCACAAGATGGGCCTGAAGGCGTCCAACACCTGCGAGATGACGTTCGGCGACCGGCACCCCGCCAAGGGCTGGCTGATCGGCGACAAGCACGACGGCATCCGCCAGATGTTCCGCATCATCGAGTTCGCCCGCATGATGGTCGGCACGAAGGCGATCTCCACCCTCTCCACCGGCTACCTCAACGCGCTGGAGTACGCCAAGGAGCGCGTCCAGGGCCCGGACCTCGCCGACTTCATGGACAAGGCCGCGCCCAAGGTCACCATCACCCACCACCCCGACGTGCGCCGCTCGCTGATGACGCAGAAGGCGTACGCGGAGGGCATGCGCGCGCTCGTCCTCCACACCGCCTCGGTGCAGGACACCATCGCGATCAAGGAGGCGGCGGGCGAGGACGTGTCGGTGGAGCACGCGCTCAACGACCTCCTCCTGCCCATCGTCAAGGGCTACGGCTCCGAGAAGGGCTACGAGCAGCTCGCCCAGTCGCTGCAGACCTTCGGCGGCTCCGGCTTCCTGCAGGAGTACCCGATCGAGCAGTACATCCGCGACTCCAAGATCGACACCCTGTACGAGGGCACCACGGCGATCCAGGGCCAGGACTTCTTCTTCCGGAAGATCGTCCGCAACCAGGGCGCGGCCCTGAACTCGCTCGCCGAGGACATCAAGCAGTTCCTCGCCCTCGGCACCGGCGGCGAGCAGCTGGCGGGCGCCCGCGAGCACCTGGCCAAGGCCGCCGTCGAGCTGGAGGCCATCGTCGGCCTGATGCTCACGGACCTCGCGGCCACCGAGAAGGACGTCAAGAACATCTACAAGGTGGGCCTGAACACCACCCGCCTGCTGATGGCCTCCGGTGACGTGATCGTCGGCTACCTGCTGCTCAAGGGTGCCGCGGTCGCCGCCGACAAGCTCCAGACGGCCTCCGCCAAGGATGTCGCCTTCTACACCGGCAAGATCGCCGCGGCGAGGTTCTTCGCGGCCGAGGTCCTGCCCGGCGTCACGCTGGCCCGCAAGGTCGCCGAGGGCGTGGACCTGGACCTGATGGAACTGGACGAGGCCGCCTTCTAGGGCCGCCTGCAAAGATCCTGCGACAGACCGCGCGAGCCCGAACGGGATCGAACGAGCCCGAACGGGATCGCCCGCGTCCGCACGTGACCGCCGGAGCCCGTCCGAGGGCCCGCTTCCACACCGGGGAAGCGGGCCCTCGCCCTCGTTAAGGTGAACCCATGAGCGAACCCTCCCCCTTCGGCCGCGGCCACACCGACGACCTCATGTCCTTCCTCGCCGCCTCCCCCACGCCGTACCACGCGGTGGCGAACGCCGCCGAGCAACTGGAGAAGGCAGGCTTCCGGCAGGTCGCGGAGACGGACGCCTGGGACGGGACGTCGGGCGGCAAGTACGTGCTGCGCGGCGGCGCCATCGTCGCCTGGTACGTCCCCGAGGGCGCGGACCCGCACACCCCGTTCCGGATCGTCGGCGCCCACACCGACTCCCCCAACCTGCGGGTGAAGCCGCGGCCCGACAGCGGGGCGCACGGCTGGCGCCAGGTGGCCGTGGAGATCTACGGCGGTCCGCTGCTCAACTCCTGGCTCGACCGCGACCTGGGTCTGGCCGGCCGGCTGTCCCTGCGGGACGGCTCCACCCGGCTGGTGAACGTCGACCGGCCGCTGCTGCGCGTCCCGCAGCTCGCCATCCACCTGGACCGCTCGGTCAACGCCGACGGCCTCAAGCTCGACAAGCAGCGCCACATGCAGCCCGTCTGGGGCCTGGGCGACGACGTGCGCGACGGCGACCTCATCGCCTTCCTCGAGGAGACCGCGGGCATCCCCTCCGGCGAGGTCACCGGCTGGGACCTGATGGTGCACTCCGTGGAGCCGCCGGCGTACCTGGGCCGCGACAAGGAGTTGCTGGCCGGCCCCCGCATGGACAACCTGCTGTCCGTGCACGCCGGTACGGCCGCACTGACGGCGGCCGCGGCGGCCGGGGCCGGACCGTCCGGACTTTCCCATATCCCCGTCCTCGCCGCCTTCGACCACGAGGAGAACGGCTCCCAGTCCGACACCGGCGCGGACGGACCGCTGCTCGGCAGCGTGCTGGAGCGCTCGGTGTTCGCCCGCGGCGGCTCGTACGAGGACCGGGCGCGCGCCTTCGCCGGCACCGTCTGCCTCTCCTCGGACACCGGTCACGCCGTCCACCCCAACTACGCGGAGCGGCACGACCCGACGCACCACCCGCGTGTCGACGGCGGCCCCATCCTCAAGGTCAACGTCAACAACCGCTACGCCACCGACGGTTCGGGCCGGGCGGTGTTCGCCGCCGCCTGCGAGAAGGCGGGCGTGCCCTTCCAGTCGTTCGTCTCCAACAACGCCATGCCGTGCGGCACCACCATCGGCCCGATCACCGCGGCCCGGCACGGCATCCGGACGGTCGACATCGGCGTGGCCATCCTGTCGATGCACAGCGCGCGCGAACTGTGCGGCGCCCAGGACCCGTTCCTGCTGGCGAACGCGCTGGTGGCGTTCCTGGAGTCGTAGCCGCGGGCGGCCGACGGTCGGTCGACCCGCCGGTGCTGCATGAGTGACGGCCGACCGGGTACCCGGGTGCAACCGGAAGGACCGGGCAGGAAGGCGGCACTCATGGGCCTCGGCGGATGCATCATCCTCATCGCCGTGGGAGCGATTCTCACGTTCGCGACCGACTGGGACATGCAGGGCGTCAACGTGAACCTGGTCGGCGTCATCTTCATGGTCGTCGGGCTGATCGGTGTGGCGGTCTTCAGCAGCATCGCCCGGCGTCGGCGGGTCGTCGTACCGCCCGCCACACCGGTCGTCGACGACACCCGCCCGCACGGCCGCGACGGCTACAGCGACGGGTACGGAGTCTGACGGGGCGTCGGCGGCCGGCTCCGGCAATCGGCCCAGCGGCCGCGTCGGAGAACGGGAGAGAGGGCACCCCTGGTGTCATGAGATTCCTCGTACGCGACCGGATCCTCGGGATCGGTGACGACTACTGGATCGAGGACGACCGGGGCAACAGGGTCTTCCTCGTCGACGGCAAGGCCATGCGGCTGCGGGACACCTTCGAGCTGAAGGACGTCCAGGGCCGCGTCCTCATCGACATCCGCGAGAAGATGTTCGCCCTGCGGGACACGATGGTGATCGAGCGGGACGGTGAGGCGCTGGCGACGGTCCGGCGCAAGCGGCTGTCCCTGCTGCGCAACCACTACCGGGTCGCCCTGGCCGACGGCTCCGAGCTGGACGTCAGCGGCAAAATCCTCGACCGTGAGTTCGCCGTCGAGTACGACGGCGAACTGCTCGCCGTGGTCTCGCGGCGTTGGCTGCACGTCCGGGAGACCTACGGCGTCGACGTCGTGCGCGAGGACGCGGACCCGGCCCTGCTGATCGCGGTGGCGGTGTGCGTGATCCACCTGGCGGAGAAGGAGCGCGAGGACCGCGTGGGCTGAGGACCGGACCCCGCTGCCGTTCGGGTCAAGGTCGCGGGGCCGGGGCCGGCAGCCCCAGCACCCGGTCCTTCAGGGCCGGGAACTGCTCGCGGGTCTTCGCGACCCTCGCCGGGTCGAAGTCGACCGTGAGGACCTGCTCGTCGGGACCGGCCTCCGCGAGGACCTCGCCCCACGGATCGACCACGATCGAGTGACCCGCCTGCGGGACCCCGGCGTGCGTCCCGGCCGTTCCGCACCCGAGGACGAACGCCTGGTTCTCCACGGCTCGCGCCCGGGCCAGCAGCGTCCAGTGGGAGCGGCGGCGGTCCGGCCAGCCCGCCGGGACGACGAGCGTCTCGGCACCGGCGTCGACGAGCGAGCGGAAGAGTTCGGGGAAACGGAGGTCGTAGCAGGTCGCCAGCCCGAGCGTGGTGTGCGGCAGCGGCACCGTCACCAGTGCGTCGCCCGCGCTCATCAGCACGGCCTCGCCCCTGTCGAAGCCGAAGCGGTGGATCTTGCGGTAGACGGCGGCCAGCTCACCGGAGGGGGAGAAGACGAGCGAGGTGTTGTAGAGCGGCCCGTCGTCCGCGTCGGAGCGGCCGTCGGGGGCACCGCGCTCGGGGACGGAGCCCGCGTGCAGCCATACACCGGCGTCGCGCGCGGCCTCGGCCATCGCCTGGCGGGTCGGCCCGTCGAGGGGTTCCGCCGCGCGCCCGAAGTCCTCGTGGGCGAACGCGCCCGTCGTCCACAACTCCGGCAGGACGACGAGATCGGCTCCGGCCTGTTCCCGTACCAGAGCGGCGACCCGACGACGACGCGATTCGACCGATTCATCCCCGTTCACGGCGACTTGGAGCAAAGAAGCGCGCACAATACCACCGTCCTGGCATTCGACTTGTCGGCACGGCCTACGATCGTCACACGAAAGCACTGCCGGGGTGCCTCACGACAGCGTAACTTGGGGCCCTCCCGGTTCGAGCGAAGCCGAGAACCTGGGGAGTCCCGAGACGCCCGCCGAGTGCAGCCACCACCCACTGGCACCGCCGCCGCCACCTGCCCGTGTACCGACCGCCGAGGGGTCCCGTTCCGTGAGCCTGCATCCCACCCTCCAGCCCTACGCCGACGCCTGGAACCACTCCGTCGAGGCGATATCCGAGCTGGTGCAGCCGCTCGTGGAGGCCGACTGGAACCGGCGGACGCCGTGCCCGGGGTGGTCGGTCCGTGACGTGGTCTCCCACGTCATCGGGCTGGACTCCGAGATGCTGGGCGACCCCCGCCCCATCCACACGCTGCCGCGCGACCTGTTCCACGTCACCAACGAGCAGCAGCGCTACACGGAGATGCAGGTCGACGTGCGCCGCCACCACACGGCGCCGGAGATGACCTCCGAGCTGGAATACATGATCATCCGCCGCAACCGCCAGCTGCGGAACGAGTCGCGGGACCCGGCCGCGAAGGTGCGCGGCCCGTTCGGCACGGAACTCACGCTGGAGGAGTCCATGCGCCGGCACGCGTGCGACGTGTGGGTGCACGAGCAGGACCTGCGCGCGGCCCTCGGCCGCCCCGGCAACCTCGACTCCCCCGGCGCGCACGTCGCCCGCGACGAGCTGCTCGCCGAGCTGCCCCGGGTGGTGGCCGATCTGGCGCAGGCGCCGCGCAGCTCGGCCGTGGTCATCGACGTCCACGGACCCGTGGAGTTCCTGCGCACCATCCGCGTCGACATCCAGGGCCGCGGCACGCTGGAGACCGCCCCGGCGCTCGGCCCCGCCGTCACCCTCACCCTCGACTGGGAGACGTACGTCCGCATGGCCTGCGGCCGGGTGACGCCGGAGGCGGTGTCGGACCGGGTGAAGGCGGAGGGCGACCCGGACCTGGCGGCGGCGATCCTGCGGCACTTCGCGGTGACTCCGTAGGGTCCCGCGCAGACACGGCGTGCCGGGCCCGGAATGCCGTTCCCCGGACCCTGCACGCCGTCCACAGCCGCACGCGGCCTCACACCGGCACGTGCACGCTCTCCACCCGGCCGGCGACGAGCCGCTCCCGCTCCCTGTGCGCCGCCTGCCCGCGCAGCCGCAGGATCTGGACGAGCCCGAGGGCCTGGAGGACGAAGACGGCGGAGAAGGCGACGGCGTAGTCGCCGCCGGTGGCGTCCAGCAGGACGCCGACGGCCAACAGAGTCGTGATCGAAGCGGTGAAACCGCCCATGTTGGTGATGCCGGCCGCGGTCCCCTGCCGCTCCGGCGGATTCACCGGGCGGGAGAAGTCGAAGCCGACCATCGAGGCCGGACCGCAGGCACCCAGCCCCGTGCACAGCACCACCAGCAGCCACATCGGCGCCGTCTCGGCGGGATGGAACAGCACGGCCGCCCACAGCAGCGCCGTCGCGCCCACGGTGATGAGCACCAGCGGCAGCCGCGCACCGTGGTTCCGGGCGATGACCTGGCCGTAGACCACCCCGAGGACCATGTTGGACAGCACCACGAGGGTGAGGAGTTCACCGGCCGTGGCCCGGGACAGCCCCTGTGCCTCGACGAGGAACGGCATGCCCCACAGCAGCAGGAACACCATCCCCGGGAACTGGGTGGAGAAGTGCACCCACATCCCGAGCCGGGTCCCCGGTTCCCGCCAGGAGGCCGCGATCTGACGGCGCACATAGGCGGCGCCCTGGTGCGGGGCGGGCTCCGGCTCGTGGCCCTCGGGATGGTCCTTGAGGAACAGCACGAGCAGTACGAGCACCACGACCCCGGCGAGCGCACTGCCCGCGAAGGCGGCCGTCCAGCCGATGCCGTGCAGCAGCCGGGCCAGGACCAGCGTGGAGACGAGGTTGCCCGCCATCCCGGCCAGCGCGGCGAACTGCGCGACCAGCGGACCGCGCCGGGCCGGGAACCACCGGCTGCCCAGCCGCAGCACGCTGATGAACGTCATGGCGTCCCCGCAGCCGAGCAGGGCGCGGGAGGCGAGCGCCATGCCGTACGTCGGGGAGAGCGCGAACCCGACCTGCCCGACCGTGAACAGCACGGCGCCGATGCCCAGCACCTTCTTGGTGCCGAGCCGGTCGACCAGCAGGCCGACGGGTATCTGCATGCCCGCGTAGACCAGCAGCTGGAGGATGGAGAAGGTGGACAGGGCGGAGGCGTTGACGTCGAAGCGGTCGGCCGCGTCGAGACCGGCCACGCCCAGGGACGTACGGAAGATGACCGCGACGAAGTAGACCGCCACACCCACCCCCCACACCGCGAGGGCGCGTCGTCCGCCCTGGGGGTCCCCGGGCGGACGGGCGCTCGGGGCGACGTTGTCCGCGCGGGTCATCGCACTTCTCCCCGGGCCAGGTGGGAGAACCAGCCGACATGCCGGTTGACCACGCCGGCGGCCGCCTCCGGGTCCCCCGAGCGCAGCGCGTCGAGGATCTCCTGGTGCTCGGCGAGGGTCTTGGCGACGCGGTCGGGGTGCGACTGCATGACGGCGACGCCCATGCGCAGTTGGCGGTCGCGGAGCTGGTCGTAGAGGCGGGAGAGGATCTCGTTGCCGCCGCTGCGGACGATCTCCGCGTGGAAGCAGCGGTCGGTGACGGACGCGGCGGCGAAGTCACCGGCGGCGGCCTGTTCCCGCTGCCGGGCGAGCAGCCCCTCCAGTCGCTCGATGAGCCCGGGGGGCGCGGGCACGGCCTTGCGCACCGCGTGTTCCTCGACGAGCAGCCGGGTCTCGACGACGTCGGCGATCTCCTGCGCGGAGACGGGCAGGACGAGGGCGCCCTTCTTCGGGTAGAGCCGGATCAGCCCTTCGGCCTCCAGCCGCAGCAACGCCTCCCGCACCGGTGTGCGCGAGACCCCGACGGCCTCGGCCAGCTCACCCTCGGTCAGGAGCGTGCCGCCCTCGTAACGGCGGTCGAGGACGCCCTGCTTGACGTGGGTGTAGACGCGATCGGCGGCAGGGGGTTGCTTCACAGGGGCCAGACTCATGCCGACAGGATAGATACAACACGTACCCATGGAAGCATTCGTCCACGATGCGGATCCCGAAGTCACCCGCCCCCCAGGGCCTGCCCGACGGATCGCGCCGGACGGGCCCTCGCGCACAACCATCCACGCCAGGTGTGCGTCAGAGATGTGCGGCCCCTGTCGGCCGCGCCTCAACTCGGCCGCACCACTAGGGCATTCAACGCAATCGGGGTACCTTACTTGAATACCGTCATTCAGGGCATCCGTATCCGCAGAGCCGTCGGCGTCGTCGTGACCACTGGCGCCGTGCTGGCCTCCGGAGCCCTCCACGCGGCGCCCGCGCAGGCCGCCGCCGCGCCCACGATCGCCGCCAAGGGCGGCTACGTGATGAACAACGGGACCGGCAAGTCCCTCTACACCAAGGCCGCCGACACCCGCCTCTCGACCGGCTCCACGACGAAGATCATGACCGCGAAGGTCGTGCTCGCGCAGAAGAACCTGAACCTCGACGCCAAGGTCACGATCCAGATGGCGTACAGCGACTACATCGTGGCGAACAACGCGTCGTCCGCCCGGCTGATCGTCGGCGACAAGGTCACCGTGCGCCAGCTGCTGTACGGGCTGATGCTGCCGTCCGGCTGCGACGCCGCGTACGCCCTGGCGGACAAGTTCGGCACCGGCTCGACGCGGGCCGCGCGCGTGAAGTCCTTCATCGGCAAGATGAACGCCGACGCGAAGAACCTGGGTCTGAAGAACACCCACTTCGACTCGTTCGACGGCATCGGCAAGGGCAACAACTACTCCACGCCGCGCGATCTGACGAAGATCGCGAGCAGCGCGATGAAGAACGCCAACTTCCGCGCGATCGTCAAGACGAAGAAGTACACGGCGAAGACCACCACGAAGACGGGCAGCACCCGCACGATGGCGCCGTGGACCAACACCAACGGTCTGCTCAGCAGCTACAGCGGCACGATCGGCGTGAAGACCGGCTCGGGTGCGGTGGCCAAGTACTGCCTGGTCTTCGCCGCGACGCGGAACGGCAAGACCGTCATCGGCACGGTCCTCGCCTCCACCTCGTCCACCCAGCGCGAGACGGACGCCAAGAAGCTCCTGGGCTACGGCTTCAGCAAGGCCTGACCCGCGCCGAAGCACGCACACGGACGCACGCGGGGGCTCACCCACGCCGGGTGAGCCCCCGTCACATGCGGGTTCACGGGGAGGAAACCAGGATCCGCGGGTCGGGTGAGCCGCCGACGGACTCCTCGGCTTCCCGGGCGAGGCGGCACAGTTCGTCGGCCAGGACCTCGATCCGGGATCCGGAGACCGGTGGGATCCGGCACAGCCGGATCATGAGTTCGCATCGCCCGTGCCTGTTCCGGATGGGGGCCACCAGGCTTGCGCCCTGGTACCGCCCCTCCGGTTCGAGGTCCACCGGCCGGAGATCCTCCCCCGCGGCCCGGAACATCGCCTGGATCTCACGTTGCCTCGCCGGCGTGACCCCCTCCACTCCGTACTCTGTCAGCGCGGGAAAGAGCAGCGTGTCCCGGGTGTCCCCGGCGTAGGAGCCGGCCCAGCCGTGCTCGCGCGCATGGTCCAGACGCTCCCGGGACGTGCGCAGCAGCTCCTCGCCCGCGGACCTCGCCCTGTTCATCCACTGCTCGACCTCCGCTTCGGGAGCGCCGATCAGGAACACCTCGCCGAAGGGGGGCGTGAGCGGCCACTTCGAACCGAGGAGCGTGGACGTCGGCACGTCCGGGCCGGCGACCGTCGCCACGGCCACCGCGTGGTCGGCGACCTTGGCGTAGACGGTCACCTCCCCGTGGGCCGTGTGCGCGAGGCGCCGCATGCCGTCGCGGATGTGCTGCACGGTCTGCACGCTCTCGGCCACGATCGCGTCGCTCGGCGCGACGAAGGACCCCGGGACGAAGCCGCCGAACCCGCCTTGGAAGAACAGCAGCGGGGCGACCGGACGGTGGACCTCCAGACTCTCGACCAGGCCGGTCACGAAGTAGTGGTCCCCTGCCGGGGTGCAGGCCTCGAGACTGCAGTCGATGCTGCACACCACGTCCGGCAGGACCGGCGACCCGTTGCCGGAAGGCGACCACGCCAGTCCCTCGAACCTCTTGCCCGCGGGCCGGGACAACGCCCTGCAGACGTCTTCCTGGTCGTGGGCGAGGATGTTGACGGTGAAGCGCCCCGACTCCCTGATCGCGGCGAAGCTCGCGGAGTCCCGCGCGGGCAGGAAGCCGACCAGGGGCGGATCGAGGGACACCGAGTTGAACGTGCCCACGATCATCCCGAGGGGTTTCCCGTCCGCGTCGGTACTGGATATCAGGGCCACCCCCGTGGGGTGGTGCCCGAGGGCCTGCCGGAAGGCGGCGGAGTCCACCGCGCCGCCGCTCACGGGTGACTCGCTTCGAGTTCGGGGGTCGCGGCCAACGCGCGGATCTCCTGGGGCCAGGGCGTGGCCTCCCCGCTGGAGCGGTCGGTCAGCACGAAGACGGATCGCGACGACGCGACCAGCCGCGTGCCCACCAGCATGCGCTGCGCGAGTCCCAGCGAACTGCGACCGACGCGGTCGAGACGGGTCTCGGTGGTGATCGTCGCGGGGTGGTGGACCTGGCCCTTGAAGTCCACCTCAAGCCGGACCAGCGCGATGATCGGCTCGAATCCCACCGCCGGCCTCACCTGCTCGTTCATGAACGCGTAGCGCGCATTGGCGAGGATCTCGGTGAACGCGGTGTTGCCCATGTGGCGTTGGAAGTCGAGGTCGCTCACCCGGAGCGTGTCCTTGACGATGTGTGCACGGGGCTCCGAGCGCCCGGTGCTCGACTGATCGGTCATCGGTATCCTCAGCCGGCCTTCGCGGCCTTGACGGAGGCGCCGAACTCCTTCAGCGCCTCGGCACGGTACTCACGCATCTCTTCGTTCGCCTCCCGGCCCCGCACGAGGCCCTCGGCCAGCGGGAGGTCCGCGACCGCGTGGAACAGCCGCTTGGTGGCCTGGAGCGACATGGGCACCTGTCCCGCCAGGGTCTCGGCGGTCTTCACGGCCTCGGCGAACTCCTCGCCCTTCGGGACGACTCGCGTGACCATGCCCATCCGCTCGGCTTCCTCGGCGTCGACCAGGCGCCCGCTGGCCACCAGCTCGAAACCCGCCTTGCGGCCGAGCTGCTTGGTCAGGTTGGCCATCACCACGGCTGCGACGAGACCGTGCTTGATCTCGGGGTAGCCCATGCGCACGTCGGCCGACGCGATGGTGATGTCGCAGGCCAGGGCCAGCCCGCAGCCGCCGCCGACGGCGTAGCCGTGAATGGCGGCGATCACCGGCTTGGAGATCTCGGGAATGGTCTTGTGCAGACCGTAGGTGAGTCCGGCGCGGTACTCGACGCGTTCGGTGTTGTCGGGCGTGAGCTCGGCGAACTCACCGGTGTCGGCACCCGTGCAGAAGGACGTTCCCGCCCCGCGCACGACCACCGCACGGATCTCGTCGTCCCGGTCGGCTCCCCGGAGCTCCTCGATCAGGCGCTCGTAGAGCGCGCTGTCCATGGCGTTGAGCTTCCTGGGACGGTTGAGGGTGAGCACCAGCACATGGCCCAGGCGCTCGACAATGAGGTTGTCTTCCATGGTTCAGCCTCGTTCGTGCTCTAGTCGATGGAGAAGAAGACGGACTCGCGCTCGCCCTGCAGTCGGATGTCGTACCGCAGGTGCCGCTCGACGTCGGTCCGCTGTGCGATCAGGTGGGGCCGCCTGGCCTCCGGGACCTGCCGCAGGATCGCGTCGGACCGGTTGGCCTGTTCCTCGTCGGGGAAGTACACCTTCGTCGCCAGCGGCCCGGCCAGGCCGCGTGTGAAGAGGAAGATGCTCAGGTGCGGCGCCAACCGGTTGCCGTCGGGCAGCGTCACCGGTTCCGGCTTCCGCACGACGGCGCGGAAGCGGCCCTCGAGGGTGCGGACACGGCATGCCTGCTCCCGGCTCCAGAGCTCGAGGAACGCGCCGTAGCCGACGTGGTCCCCTTGACCGTCCAGGACCGTGCCCTCGATCACGACGGCACTCGGATCGTCCTCGGCGACGGTCTGGGTGATGCCGGGCGGGGTCATGGCGAAGCCGAACAGGGGGCCGCAGGTCTGCGCGGGGGTGAGAATCATGACCATCCCTCACTCGAACGGGGTCGCGGCCGAGCCGCGGAGCACGATGTCGAACCGGTACGCCAGCGCCGAGGGGTTCCTGGTCAGCAGGGCGCCGGGGTCGGTCCGCTCCGGCGGGGGGACGACCGCGCCGCTGCCGTCGACGGTGGCCAGCGTGCGCTGGGGACCGAACGACTGAGCGATGGAGTTCTCCTCGTCGAGCCTGGCGATCAGGCGTTCCTGGCCTCGTCGGTCCGGGACGGCGTTGATCATGCGGTCCATGCGGATCAGCGGGTCGCCCTCGAAGTACATCTGCGTGACGAGCCGGCCGGCAGCCCCGGCGCCCAGCACGGAGAAGTGGATGTGGGACGCCCGCCAAGCACGCGCGCCGTCCTTGAACATCGCCGGGTACGGGCCCGGACGGATCGTCACGAAGCGGTAGGCGCCGCGGCTGTCGGTCAGGCAGCGGCCCGCGCCGTAGAAGTTGGCGTCGAGCGGGAAGCCCGACACGTCCATCGAGTCGCGGTAGCCGCCGGCGGCGTTGGCCTGCCAGATCTCGACCAGGGCGTTCTTGACCGGGATGCCGCCGCTGTCGGTGACGGTTCCGTGCACGATGACCCGGGTGCCGATGGGGTCCGAGACGCCCTGCACCGTGAGGTCGTGGTCGAAGGCGCCGAGCTTCAACTGCCCGAAGGCGGGGCCCGGCAGGTGGTGGAACCACTCCTTGTCCAGGTGGACCGGTGCCGCCAACGGCACGCGCAACGTGCTGACGCTCGAGTTGGAGTCCGCCAACGGCGGATCGAACGATTCGATCATGAGGTTGCCCTCCCCAGTGCTTGTGCGGCGATGGCCCGGATGCTGACGCTCTCGTCCGTCAGGTGGTGACGCGCGGGACTGGTTCCGCGGTCCAGCAGCCTCCTGGCCGTCAGGAAGGCGCCGGGGTCGTTCAGTGCCTCGACGGCCCTCAGGTCGTCCCCGCGGTAGTGCCACAGCGAGAAGCCCGCACCGTCCTCCGCGGTTCTCCTGATGACGTGGTCGCCGTCGCCGGTCAGGCCGACGATCTGCAGTCGGACGTCGTACTGGTCCGACCAGAACCAGGGCGCCGGCCGCGGGGGCACCGTGCGACCGGCGATGTGGGCCGCCGCCGCCTTGGCCATGTACTCCGCGTTCTGGACCGACTCCAGGCGGAGTCTGCCGCCCTGCCAGGCGAAGTTGGCGCAGTCGCCCACCGCGTACACCGACGGGGCGCTGGTCCGGCCGAGTTCGTCGACGGTGATGCCGTTGTCGACCGTGATGCCGGCCTGAGCGGCGAGTTCGGCCTCCGGTTCGGCGCCGATCCCCAGCAGGACGAGGTCGGCGTCGATCCGCGTCCCGTCGGTGAGCACGCCGGCGACCACGCGGCCGTTCTCTCCGTCCAGCGACCTCAGTTCGCGGCCTTCCAGGATCTCGACCCCGTTGCGCAGGTGCTCCGAGCGGAGATGGTCGGCGGCCTGCTCGCTGACGACTCGCTGGAGCAGCCGGTCACGCTCGACCACGGTGACGTGACGTCCGAGGCGGGCCGCCACCGAGGCGAACTCGAGACCGATGAAACCGCCACCGAGAACGAGTACCGACTTCGCCTCGTCGAGTGCCCCGGACAGGGCGTCGGCGTCGGCGAGTGTGCGCAGCACGTGCACACCCTGAACTCCGTCGAGCAGCGAGTCGGGCAGTCGTCGGGCCCGCGCACCCGTCGCCAGGACCAGGTTGTCGTAGCGAAGAGTGCTGCCGTCCGCCCGGACCACGATCTGCCGGGCGACGTCGATCCGGGCCACCCGTTCGCCGGTGCGCAGGTCGACCTCGGGCTTCGCGCGGCCGGCGGGTGTGCCCAGCGTGAGGTGCTCCTGCCCGATCTCTCGCAGCAGGTAGCGCTTGGACAGGGGCGGGCGCTGGTAGGGGACGGCTGCTTCGGCGCCGATCAGGGTGATCGGCGCGTCATAGCCCGCGGCGCGCAGGTGCATGGCCGTGGTGTGGCCGGCCTGTCCGGCGCCGATGATCGCGGTTCCGTGTGTCATGGCGCGGCGTCACCAGGCCGGCGGTACTTCGACGGTGATTCCGTCCAGCTCGGGCCGGGCGGAGATCTGGCAGCTCAGACGGCTGCCGTCGCGTCGAGGAGCGTCGGCGAAGTCCAGCAGGTCGGCCTCGATCGGGCCGGGCTCGCCGGTCCGGTGGTCGGACTCGACGTAGACGTGGCAGGTGGCGCACATCATCCCGCCACCGCATTCACCGACGATGCCGGGCACGCCGTTGGCCACGGCCGCCTCCATCAGGTTGACGCCGTCGCCGACCTCGGCGGTGATGCGCTCGCCGTCGGCGGTGATCCAGGTCACCTCAGCCATGGTCAGAACCTCCAAGCCGGACCAGCAGACTCTGCGGACCGCGGTGGGCCATCGTCTTCGTCCATGCGGGTCGTTGTTCCTTCACCAGCTCCATGCCGGGGAAGGCGTTGATGAGTTCTTCCAGCACGATCTTCATTTCGATGCGTGCCAGAGGGGCGCCCATGCACACGTGGATGCCGTATCCGAAGGACAGGTGACCTCGTGCGTCGGGGCGGTGGATGTCGAAGTCCGACGGCCGTTCGTACCGGTCCTCGTCGTGGTTCGCCGATGCCAGGCTCAGCAGGACCTTGCCTCCTGCGGGGATGGTCACGCCGCTGAGTTCGACGTCCTCGAGTGCCCTGCGCCGCCAGGTCATGACCGGGGTGCTGTGCCGGAGGACTTCCTCGATCGCACGCGGGATCAGTGCCGGGTCCGCGACCAGTTCCTCCCAGGCCCCGCGGTTCTCCAGCAGCGTGAGGATGCTGATGGTCAAGCCGTTGGTCACGGCCTCGTGACCGGCCAGCAGCAGCGCGAACACCAGACAGACGATCTCGTTCTCGGTCAGTACCGAGTCGTCGCCCCCGCGGAGTTCCAGCAGCTTGCTGGGGTAGTCGTCGCGCGGTGCCCGCTTGCGGTCCTCGACGATCTCCCGGCAGAAGTGGAAGAAGTCGTTCAGCTCATGGCCGGCATCGATCATTTCCTGCCGGGTCGGCTTGCCCCAGATCATCGTGGCGCGGTTGAGCGCCCAACGCTTGATCATCAGAGGGTCCACGTCGTCGACACCGAGGAGCATGAACACCACGCGCGCTGGCATCTCGTGGGTCAGTTCGGCGACGATGTCGACCTCGTCCTTGCCGCGCAGGCCGGTCACGTACTCCTGCACCAGCGCGCGGATCCGCGGCTCGTACTCGCGATAGCGCTTGGGGTTGAGGAACTGGCCGGCGCTCTGCCGGATCCGGGTGTGCCGGGGCCGGTCCGTGTTGGACTGCACCGGTTCGACGGTGAAGTCGTTGTCGGTGAGGAACCGGGTCAGTTCCTCGGGGTAGCCCTCCAGCGAGTCCAGGACGTTCGAGGCGGAGAACCGCTCGGGGTCCTTGAACACCGAGAGGACGTCCTCCCGTTTCGTGACGACCCAGTAGTCGGTCTCCTCGTTGTAGAACACCGGCGCCTCGCGACGGGCCGTCGAGAAGAACTCGTAGGTGCCGTCGTGGTCGAACGGCCTGAAACCACTGGTCACGGGGCATCGTGCGGCCGCCGGTCGCTGATCCACCACCGCCATCCGTCTCCACCCTCCCTCAGCGGCCGCGACGGCCGCTTGTTGTTTCGTCAACAGGCGGCCGAGTCTGTCCCGGCGCTTGATGATTTGTCAACGGATCTCGGTGGCCGAGGCGACCACAGGGCCCGGTCGCCGCACGATCGCGCCGGTCAGGAGGCTGCCGCAGCCCGCCGACCGGCCACGGGCGAGACCCGCGGAAGCCCTGACGCGCTCCGGCCCGCGGACGGATGGCCCTTTTCCGGCAGTTGTCAAATTGACTCTTGACAAGTCAAGGGCGGGGGGAGAGCGTGTGCCCTTGATCACTCAACACCTTGCTGAGCCGCGCTGTCCCGTGTCCGGAACGAGCCTTCTCGTGTCGCGGCTCATCGTCGGTTCGGGGGCGGCACTTCCGTAGCGGTATCCAGTCGAGAGAGGACGTCATGGGAGCGAATCAGACCGCTGAGCCCAAAGCGTCGGTCGCCCCGGCGGCCGGCCCCGCTCCGGGGGGCGAGGAGAAGCAGCGCCGCCGGGTCGTCTACGCCACGCTGGCGGGTACCACCATCGAGTGGTACGACTTCCTGGTCTACGCGCAGGTCGCGGCCCTGCTCTTCGGTGACCTCTTCTTCAGCGGGCTCGGCCAGTGGAGCCAGCTCACCGCCCTGGCGACCGCCGGGGTGAGCTTCTTCTTCCGGCCGCTCGGCGCCATCGTCTCGGGCTATCTGGGTGACCGGTTCGGCCGTCGCATCGTCCTGGTGCTGACGCTCGGGCTGATGGGCGTGTCGACCACACTGGTCGGCCTGCTGCCGACGACCGCGGCCATCGGGATCGCGGCCCCGGTCCTGCTCATCCTCCTGCGCTGCCTCCAGGGGCTCTCCGCCGGTGGCGAGTGGGGCGGCGCGGCCATGCTCGCCGTGGAACACGCCAGGACCGGCCACCGCGGGCGGATGGGATCCTTCCCGCAGATGGGCGTGCCGCTCGGGATGATGCTCGCCATCGTCGTGATGGGCTCCTTCAACGCCCTGCTCGGCAAGGAGGCCTTCGACGCGTGGGGCTGGCGCCTGCCGTTCCTCTTCTCCGTCGTGCTGGTCGTGGTGGGACAGTACGTGCGGTCCCAGGTCGCCGAGTCGCCGGTCTTCACCGAACTCGAGGAGTCGAAGGCCAAGGCGAAGACGCCCCTGCGCGAGCTGCTGAGCGCCCACGGCACCAAGGTGCTGAAGGCCGCCGCCACGATGGTGGGCAACATCGCCGCCGGCTACATGATCGTCGGCGGCTTCGCGCTGGCCTACGTGACCAGCGCCCACGACCTTCCTCGCGCTCAGGTGCTGCTGTGGCTCTTCGCGGCCAGCGCCGTGTGGATCGCGTTCACCTACGTCGGCGCGCGGTGGAGTGACCTCTCCGGCCGACCGGTCGTCTACAAGGTCGGCTACTCAATACTGTTCGTGCTGCTCCTCCCCCAGTTCTGGCTGCTCAGCCAGGGCGCCGGGCTGGGCGTCGGCGTGGCCCTGCTGACCCTGGCGGTGCCGCTGGGCCTGACCTACGGCCCCCAGTCGGCACTCTTCGCGGAGATGTTCCCGGCCAGGATCCGGCTCTCCGGGGTGTCGCTCGCCTACGCCGTCGGAGCCGTCCTCGGCGGCGCGTTCGCGCCGATGATCGCCGAGGCGCTGACGCAGGGATTCGGCACGGTCATCGCGGTCGCGCCGTACTTGATGGGAATGGCGCTGATCAGTCTGGTGACGGCCTTCTTCCTCACCGACCGCTCCGCGGAGCCGCAGGAGTCGATGGCCGACCACTGAGCCACAGCCGCTGCCGCGGGCATCCGGGGCGCTCCTCCGCATCGGAATTCCGTACCGGGATCCGAGCGGTCCACGGAGCGCCCCGGATTGCTGTTGACAACACAACAAGATGACCTGAGGATGTTGTTGACACCACAACAACTTGATTGGTTCGCGCCGGGTTCTCCAGTGCCCGGGCCCAAGCCGCTAGGAGAAAGCTGTGGGAGTTCGGGGAAACGAGGGAGCGGGTAAGCCGCTCGGAATGCTTCCGGGCCTGAAGGTCGTCGAGATGGGCCAGAACCTGGCCGCCCCGTACGCCTCGTTGATTCTCGGTGACCTCGGTGCCGAGGTCATCAAGGTCGAGAAGCCCGGCGGAGACGACGCGCGCGGCTGGGGCCCGCCGTTCGTGGGCGACAGTTCGGTCAGTTTCCACATGATGAACCGGAACAAGCGGTCCGTCGTGCTGTCGCTGGACGACGAGGCCGACTACAAGGTCTTCCTCGACCTCATCCGCGACGCCGACGTCTTCATCCACAACCTGCGTCCGGGCGTCGAGAACAAGCTCGGGGCCGACGCCGAGACGCTCAGGGCGGTGAACCCCCGGCTGATCTACTGCTCGATGTCGGCGTTCGGTCACACCGGTCCGATGGCGAACCGTCCCGGCTACGAGCCGCTGCTGCAGGCGTTCTCCGGCCTGATCGCCATCAACGGGGACCCGAGCGGTCCGCCCTCCCGGGTGGGTCCGTCGGTCGTCGACCTCGGCACGGGCATGTGGACCGTGATCGGCGTGCTCGCCGCGGTCCTGGAACGCCGGTCGACGGGGGTCGGCGGTGAGGTGAGGACCTCATTGCTGGAGACGGCAGTCAGCTGGGCGGGACGGCACATCGCGGACTACGGGGCGACCGGCGCCATCCCGCCTCGGGTCGGCACCGGCCACAACTCGTTGACTCCCTATGGTGCGTTCGAGGCAGCGGACGGCCCGTTCATCATCGCCGCGGGCAACGACCGCCTGTTCGCCAAGCTGGCCGCGGCCCTGGAGAGGCCCGAGTGGGCGAGCGACCCCCGCTTCGCCACGAACGCCGCGCGCAACGAGAACAGGGCCACACTGCTTCCGCTCATCTCCGAACTCGTCGGCCGCAGCACCGTCGCCGACTGGATCGCGTGTCTGGAGCGCGCCGGCGTCCCGTGCGCACCCATCCATTCGATCCCGCAGGTGCTGGAGCACCCCCAGACCGAGGCCATGGACATCATCCTGGACAACGCCGACGACCGGCTCAAGCTCACCGGACTGCCCCTGAGCATCAACGGCGTGCGAGCGGGCTTCGGCACCACTGCGCCCGCGCTCGACGAGTACCACGACGAACTGGTCGACTCCGCGTCGGCACCGGAGTCAGGAAGCGCACAGTGACCGGCAGCCGCACCCACATCGCGACCTCCGACGCGACCTCGATCACCGTCCGCGGGAAGGACCTGTGCGAGGACCTCATCGGCCGGCACAGCTTCACGGACATGATCTACTTCCTGTCCGTCGGCCGGATGCCCACGCCGCCCGAGGCACGGGTTCTCGACGCCTGCCTGGTCACGCTCATGGAACACGGATGGACCCCGACGTCGATCATCACCAGGCTGGCGGCCGACAGTGTGCCCGACGACGTGCAGGTGGCGATCGCCGCGGGGCTGCTCTCGGTCGGGCCGGTGTTCGCCGGGACCATGGAGGGCTGCGCCGAGCTGCTGGTGGAGGGTGTCGAGAGCGGCGAGGACCCGGACACCTACTGCAAGCGCGTGGCGCAGGAGTACGTGAGCGCCAAGCGGCCCGTTCCGGGATTCGGGCACCGCTTGCACAAGCCGGACGACCCGCGCGCGGTCACCCTCCTCGAGGTGGCCGAGAAGAACGGGATCACCGGCCGCTACGTCGACCTGCTGCGGCGGCTGAGCCGCGAGGTGGACGCGGCCCGGGGCGGCCGTCACCTCACCATCAACGCCACGGGTGCCATCGCCGCGCTGTTCCTGGAGATCGGGATCCCGCTGAAGGCCGGTCGCGGACTCGCCGTGGTGTCCCGGGCCGGCGGCTTGCTCGGCCATGTGGTGGAGGAGTTCGCCCAGCCCTCCGCCCGCACCATCTGGCAGCTCACCAGGGAGGGCATCCCGTACTCGGATCCCCAGGAGACCACGCATGACTGACGAGTTGGGCGATCGGTACACCTCGGCCGAGGTGCTCGCTCTCTACCGGGAGCACGATGGCACCCTGACCGACCTGGTGGCCGGCCGGGCCGCGGCGGATCCGGACCGTCCGATGCTGGTGTGCGGTGAGCGTTCATGGACGTGGGCCGAAGCCACCGACGCGGCGCGCCGGCTTGCCGGTCATCTCCGGCACAGGGGGGTGGAGGCCGGGGACCGGGTGCTCGTCATGGGCCGCAACAGCGACTGGCATGTACTCGCCCTGCTGGCCGCTGCCGGGCTGGGTGCGGTGTTCGTACCCGTCAACCCCGACTTCAAGGTGGAGGAAGCGGCCTACGTGCTCCGTCAGTCGGGTGCCCGGGCGATCCTCTGCGACGAGGCCGCCGAACCGGTCGCCGAGGCCGCACGCGACGACGCCGACAGCTCCGCCTGGATCCAGCGGCTCGACGGCGGGCTCCTCGACGCCGAACCGATCGAGCCGGTCGGCGGTGACCGGCAGGCTCCCTGCGTCATGATCTACACCTCGGGTACCACCGGTTTCCCGAAGGGCGTCCTGCACAGCCAGCAGAGCGTGATCGCCGCCGGAGAGAGCTTCGTGGAGCGGGTGCGACTGCAGCCGCACGACCGGGTGCTCACCGTCCTTCCGCTGTTCCACGTCAACGGTCTGCTCTATTCCGTGGCCGGAGCGCTCGCCGCCGGTGCCACCCTCCTGCTGGAACCGCGTTTCTCCGCCTCGCGCTTCTGGCCCACGGTCAAGCGGCTCGGTGCGACGCAGGTCAACATGATCGAGGCGATCAGCGCGATCCTGCTCAGCCGGCCCGGCGACGAGTACGTGCCCGACCACGGTCTGCGCAAGATCTACGGGATCCGGCAGGCGAGCACGCGGGCGTTCCGGGAGCGGTTCGAGGTACCCCACCTGGTGGGCGGGTACGGCATGACCGAGATCCCCGGCATCCTGAGCACGCCGTACGACGCGGAGGCCAGGCCGGGCAGCATGGGCCGGCTCTGCCGGCACCCTGATCCCGCACGGCCGTGGGCGCAGTGCCGCATCGTGGACGAAGCCGGTGCGGACGTTCCCGACGGCGAGACCGGGGAGCTCTGGGTACGGACGCCCATCGTGATGCTGGGGTACTTCCGCGAACCCGGACAGACGGCCGACGCCTTCGAGGGCGACTGGTTCAGGACCGGCGATCTGGTGCGACGGGACGAGGACGGCTGGTACTACTTCGTCGCGCGGAAGAAGGACATCATCCGCCGGCGGGGCGAGAACGTCTCCGGGGCCGAGCTCGACAGGGTGGTCGCCGAGCATCCGGAGGTGGTGCTGGCGGCCGCGGTCGGAGTGCCGTCCGAGATGGGCGACGAAGACATCCTGCTGGTCGCCACGCCCCGTGCGGACTCCCTCCTGACCGAGCAGGAGGTCGCCGACTTCTGCGGCGCCCGGCTGGCCCGGATCAAGCGGCCCCGCTACGTCCTTCTCACCCGGAACATGCCGCTCACACCGACCGGGAAGGTCGCCAAACACCTCCTGAGGGCGGACGCCACTCTGCGCGACCGGGCCCGCGAGGTCGACGTCCCCGCCGATCAGCAGCCGGCCCGGCCCGGGCCCAGGTGAACCCCTCACACGTCCCGTCAGTGGACCTGCCACAGCAGCCTCGCACGACCGCGGAAAGGAACGCCCCATGACCGAGCTCCTCGCGCTGCACCCCGACCGGTTGACCGGTGACGTCGAACCAACCGGAGACATCCACGCGTTCCTCCTGGGCGACTTCAGCACCTCGCCGATGGTGCGGCGGGCCCGGGACCTGGTCCCGGTCCTCAAGGAGCGAGCGGCGCGGCAGTCCCGGCAGGACCGGCTGCTGCCCGAGACGATCGCGGACATGCAGCGGGCCGGCTTCTTCCAGATGCTGCAGCCCCGCGCCCACGGCGGGTACGAGCTCACTCCCATCGAGTCCTTCGAGGTGACCTCCATCCTCGCCGAGGGCGACCCCTCGGTGGGGTGGGTCCTGGGCGTGGTCGGCATTCACCACTTCCACCTGGGTTTCTTCGACGAGCGCGCACAGTCCGACGTCTGGTCCTCGGACACGACCACCCTGATCAGCTCGCCGTACGCACCCCAGACGGCCAGGCGGGTGGACGGCGGATACCGCCTGTCCGGACGGTGGTCCTTCTCCTCCGGCAGCGACTACTGCGACTGGGCGCTGCTCGGGGCCAACATCGAGGGCGAACCGACCCCCGGACCGGGGCCGGTCGGCAGCCACGTGCTGCTGCTCCCGCGCGAGGACTACGAGATCGTCCACAACTGGGACGTGTCCGGTCTGCGGGCCACCGGCAGCAACGACATCGTGGTCGAGGACGCGTTCGTTCCCGACCACCGGAGCCTGACCTGGACCGAGGTGCACCAGAGAACCGCACCGGGCCTGGCGCTCAACACGGGGCTGCTGTTCAGGCTCCCGTTCTTCCAGGTCTTCTCACGGGCCACCCAGGCACCGACGGCGCTCGGCGCCCTGAAGGGCATGGCGGACGCCCTGGTGGAGTTCAACAGGGGCAAGCGCCGGCCCAGGGTCGACCCGGCCACCGCCCTCGCGCTGGCCGAGGCCTACTCCTTCGTCTCTGAGGCGAAGGGGCGGCTGTACGCCAACTACGCCGCGATGATCTCCGAGGCCGGCGGAGGCGCCGAGGTCAGCGACGAGCGACTGGAGGAGTTCCGCTTCCAGTCCGCGCACATCCCCGCACGCGCGGCCCGGTACGGCACCGAGCTGTACCGCGTCGCGGGCGGCACCGGCATCTACAACGCACAGCCGTTCGGGCGTTATCTGACGGACCTCATGGCGACGCAGACCCACGCGATCAACAACTACCAGGCCCGGGCGACGGACTGGATCGGCCCACTCCTCGACACCACGGGGACCGTCGTGCCGACACCGCTGGGCGTGGTCAAGGACCAGCAACGTCCCGCCTGAGGCGGTGTTCCGGCCGGGGCCGGTGCCATTCCCGTGGCACCGGCCCCGGCTTGCCGTCACTCCGGCAGGTTCTCGGCGTTCTCGCCGAAGAGCCTGAGCATCTCGTTGAACTTCTCCACGTCCTGGGGAGTGAATCCGGCGAGCACCTGCTTGTGGCGTTCCAGAGCCGACCTGAGGATCCGGTCGTGGAGTTCGTACCCTGCGGGCGTGAGGTGCCACAGCCGGTTGCGCGGGTTGTTGCCTAGGACCTTGGCTTCCGCCAGGCCGAGCTTGGCGAGCTTGCTCAGGGACCGGCTGACCGCGCCCTTGTCGTAGCCCACGGCAGGGCTGGCGGCGGTCACCGGGACGTCCGGTTCCTTGCAGAGCATCACCAGCATCCGCCACTCCATCGCGCTGATGCCGAACTCGTTCTGGTAATGCCGGGAGAAGCTCCGGTTGAACCGGTTGGCGGCCCACACCAGGAGGACTGTCGGGTTGTCGGCCAGGTTCAGAGTCTTGGACTTCTCCCCGTCGCCCCCCTCGACCTCCTCGACAAAGAACTCATCGAGCTCGTCGCCCATGGGGTGGCCTCCCGGAGTCTTGTCGATGCGAGACGGCTGTCTCACATCCGTGGCTGCGCGGTCTCTCCTGCTCGGGAAACAGTCTAGGCAGGCCATGCGGCCTGCCCCGCTTCCCCATTGTGATGATCATGCCGCTCCTGAGGTGACCGTGGGAAGGGCTCGGTCGTGACCGGCGCGCCGGGTCTCCTGGCCGACGGTGCCGAGCACGCCCGGGGCGGTGGGCCGGCGAAGAGGGCGGTGCCGGACCTCGCCGGCTCAGATCCGCCCCGTCACGGCCTGACACAACGACAGGAAGTCCGTGCGGAATCGCTCCGCACGGACTTCCTCCTCGGTCACGCCGCACGTTCCTCGATCACGCCGCACGACTCCCGGGAGTCGCCAGTGGCACCGCGCTCGGACTGATCAACGCGGACACGACGGCACGGATGTCCTGGACCGCGGCGAGGTCCGAGGTCATCCTCTTCAGGTCCCGCACCTGTTCGGGCTGCAGGCCCCAGGGGGCGTAACCCACACAGTCGTCGAACCCTCGCGCGTGGTCCTCGGGAGTGAGCGGGTTGCCCGGATACCCCGGACCGATCTCCAGGGTCCTGACCCATCGGCCCCCGTCAGCGGTGCGCAGCTCGAACCGCGACGCCGAATGACCGGTGAGTGCGGGGTCGAAGTGCACGTGGATCCGCGAGATCATGGCGGACGCGCCCAGTTCGGCGACCTGTTCGGGTTCGAAGTGCTCGATCGACGACGTTCCCCGCTCCAGAGCGTTCGCAGCGCAGTACTGCGCACTGAACTGGGCGTTGACCCGCGGGTTGGTACCGGCTTCGAAGGGTTTGCCGATGAGCTTGAAGGCGAAGTCGGGCAGGAAGACGTCCACCCGCTCGATCTCCCGCGTGTTCACCGAGTCGTCGCTCAGCGCCAGGAGGGCCGACTCGGTGATTCCCTGGGTGAGCCCGCAGCTCGGGTACTTCTTGAAGAAGATCCCCTCCAGGTCGTAGTGACGACCGATCCGGTCGGCGAACGACTCCGGGGAGCGCTCGCCCCGTGCGTACAGTCGCGCGTACCCGAACGGGCCGGAGATGAAGTGCCGGGGCCCGGTCAGTCCGGCCTGGGCGAACTGCACGCTCTGAACGGCCGAGGCCGCGGTCCATCCCTGGATGAGCCGCACCGCCAGGGACGCGTCGACATTGCTCTGGAAACTCGCCGAACAGCGGTTGAAGGAGAACGCCAACGCGTGCAGCGTGTGCTCCGCGTCGAGACCGGCGGCCCGCGCCGCGGCAGCGGTGGCTCCCATCAGGCCGGCGACGCCCGTCGGATCCAGCCCCCCGTACTGCTCCTCGGTGAGGTTGAACCGCACACCTGCCTCGAGACCCACGGCCAGCGCGGCCAGGAGCTCGGCCCCGGTGCAGCCTCCACGCAGCTCCGCGGCGGCGAGCGCCGCGGGCACGACCGAGGACCCGAGGTGCAGTCCGGGCACCATGGTGTCGCAGTAGTCCAGCGCACGCGCCATGGAGCCGTTGAGCAGCGCGGCGCTCTGGGCCGTCAGGTGGTCTCCGTGGACGAAGGACCTGGCCTCCGCTCGCCCCCCTTGGGTGACGACCAGCTGCCGGAGTTCGGCGATCCCGTCCTGCGCGGCTCCCGCGACCGCGGTGCCGCACACGGTCCTCAGGACCTGGTGGGTGACGTCGAGCACCTCCGCGGGGATGTCGGCGGCTTGCGTGTGAGCCACGAAGCGGGCGATCCGCTCCTCGGGATCGAGGGTGGAGTCAGGCGGTGCGATGTGGTTGTTCGCCGTGGTGTTGCCCATGGGTTTCCCCTCTCCCTCAGAGGTGCGGAAGTGACTTGGATGCGGTCCGTCCCACCGAGGCGACGCTGAGCAGGCCGATCAGGGCGACCAGGATGATCCAGCCCGCGGGGCTGGTGTCGTACCCGGTGCTCTGCACGAGGCTCTCGGCGATGAACGGCGCGGTTCCGCCGGCGACGATCGCCCCGAGGTTGTATCCCAGCGCGATGCCGGTGAAGCGGACCTTCGTCGGGAAGAGTTCGGCCACCAGCGCCCAGGTGGGCACCTGCACCCATCCGCTGAAGAACATGAAGACGAAGTAGACGAGGCCGATCGCCAGCAGGCTGCTCGTGTGGGACAGGACGAGGAACGCGGGCCAGGCGATCACCATGAACGCGAGGTATGCGGTGACCAGGACGGGCTTCCGGTCGAACCTGTCCGAGAGCAGGCCGGGCAACGGGTAGGTCATGGCCGCGAGCGCGATGCCCGCCGCGGCGGTCCAGGACACCGCGGTGGGCGAGACGTTGCCCTTCAGCTCCAGGAAGATCCCGAAGTAGGTGAGCCCGATGTAGACGGTTCCGTTCAGGGCGACCGAGAGGCCGAGCACGCGCAGCACCGAGACCGGGTGGTCCCGGATCACCGACATGAGCGGGCGCTTCTCCACGGCCGCTCCGTCGCGACGCTCCTCGAGTTCCTTGAACTTCGGGCTGTCCTCGATGCGCAGCCGCGCCCACATGGCCAGGACGGCGAAGACGGCCGACAGCAGGAACGGAACCCGCCACCCCCAGGACGCCATCTGCTCCGGGCTGAAACCGAGGCGGACCGCTCCCACCACGGCCGCGGCCACGGCGAAGCCGAGCGTCGCCCCGATCGCGGTCGAGCTGCCGTACAGGCCGCGGCGGCCGGGAGGCGCGAGCTCGGCGACATAGGTGGCGGCGCCGCCGATCTCGCCGCCGGCGGCGAATCCCTGCACCAGACGCACCAGGACGATCGCCACCGTCGCCGCGATACCGATGTCGGCGTGCGTGGGCAGCAGGCCCATCGCGACGCAGGCAACGGACATGATCAGGACGGTCGCCACGAGCGAGAAGCGCCGGCCCCGCTTGTCGCCGAGGATGCCGAAGAACCATCCGCCGACCGGCCGCACCACGTAGGACGAGGCGAACAGGGCCAGCGCCGCCAACGTCGCCGTGGCCGGGTCCTGCTGGGGGAAGAACAGCGGTGCCAGGGTCAGCGCGAGGAAGCCGTACACGCTGAAGTCGTAGTACTCGATCACCGTGCCGACACCGCCGGCGACGGCGGCTCGCCGAGCCATGCTCGGATCGCCGGCTTCGGTTCTGCGCTGTTCCTCGAGGTTCGAGGTGATGGTCATGGGCTCTCCTCGCCAGTCCGCGCTGACCACGGGATGGTTCGTTTCAATCACCTGACGGTTCTGTGGCGCGTGTCACGGATGGAATCACGAGGAACTCGCCACGTCAATGGATATTCAATCCACCAGATGGTTTACATGAACCATCTGGTGGACCTATGCTGGCGGCATGACATTGCCCTCAGCGGCCGCCGCAGCCGACGGCGGCGTACGCAGCGTGACGCGCGCCTTCGACCTTCTGAGAGCGTTCGACGGCGAGCACAGGGTCCGCTCACTGCGTGAACTCGTCGAGTTCACCGGGCTGCCCAAGTCGACGGTCGTCCGTCTGCTCAGCACGCTCAGCGCTCCGGGGATCATCACCAGCCCCGGCGAATCGACCTACAGCGTCGGCCCCGCGTTCCTGCGGTGGGTCAAGCTGGCCGAGGCGATGTGGGAGGTGGGCGCCGAGGCCCGGCAGGTGATGACGGCCCTGCGCGACGAGTGCGGCGAGACGGTGAACATCTACATCCGCCAGGACCTGCACCGCATCTGCGTGGCCCAGGTCGAGGGCACCACGACCGTACGGAGCGTGGTGCGGGTCGGTGAGCCGTACCCCATGACCGGGGGTGCAGCGGCCAGAGTGCTTCTCGGTGGCTGCCCGGACACCGTGCTGGACGCCCTGTCCGAACAGGACGCACGCGTCGACGCGAGGGACCTGCGCACCGGGGCCGCGAGCACCCGCGAGGCCGGCTTCGCCATCACGCACGGCGATCGCGAACTGGGCGCCTCCGCGGTGGCGGCTCCGATCACGGCCGCCGACGGTCGTCTTCTCGCCGCGCTCTCCATGAGCGGCCCCACCTCGCGGTTCACCGCTGACCGAGTCACCCAGTACGTCGACGCCGCAACCAAAGCAGCCCGGCAGATCAGCGCCGTCGGGCTCGGCACCGTGGAGGCCTTCCTGTGACCGCAGACCTGCTCGAGGGCGTTCGAGTCCTGGACATGACCAACGTGCTCGCCGGACCGTTCGCCGGTTATCAACTCGCCCTGCTCGGCGCCGACGTGATCAAGGTGGAGACACCCGGGAGCGGTGACCTGGCCCGCCAGCTCGGCGCCGACCCCGAACTGAGCGCCGCGCGGATGGGCGTGTCCTTCCTCGCTCAGAACTCCCAGAAACGGTCCGTGACGGTCAACCTCAAGACCGACGGCGGCAAGAAGGTGTTCGAGCAGCTGCTGGCCGATGCCGACGTGCTCCTGGAGAACTTCCGCCCAGGGGTCCTCGAGCGCCTCGGCTTCGGCTGGGAGCGACTGCGGGAACTGAACCCCCGCCTGGTCTACTGCGCCGTCTCCGGCTTCGGCGCCACCGGGCCGATGCGCGGTCGCCCGGCGTACGACCAGGTGATCCAGGGCCTCTCCGGCATCATGAGCGTGACCGGTGACACCCGGTCCGCGCCCTTGCGCGTCGGCTACCCGGTGTGCGACAGCTTCGGTGGCCTCGCCGCCGCCATGGCCGTGTGCGCCGCTGTCGTCAGGCAGCGGCAGACGGGGCAGGGCGCCTGTCTCGACACCTCCATGCTGGACGCGGCCATCACCTCCATGGGCTGGGTCGTCTCCAACCACCTGGTGACCGGCCAGGAGCCCGTACCCATGGGCAACGAGAACATGACCTCGGCGCCGTCGGGCAGTTTCGCCACCGCTGGCGGCATGCTCAACATCGCGGCCAACAAGCAGGAACAGTTCGAGACGCTGTGCAAGGTCCTCCACCGCGAGGAACTCATCGCCGATCCCCGCTTCGTCACCCGCGAGGACCGCAAGCGCAACCGTGAACTCCTGCGCGACGAGCTCGAGATCTCGCTCAAGGAGAAGACCGCCGTCGAATGGGACGAGGTCCTGCTCGACACGGGTGTTCCGGCCGCTCCGGTGATGTCGGTCCCCGAAACGCTCACCTCGGCACAGGTCGAGCACCGGGAACTGGTCTCCGAGGTGCCGATGCCCGTCGCACCGGCCGGAACCGTCCAGGTCCTGGGACTGCCCACCCATGTCGACGGTCAAGCGGTGAGGCCCTCATCACCACCACCCGCACTCGGCGAGCACACCGAGGAGATCCTGCTCGAGATCGGGTTCACCACCGAACAGATAGAGGACTTCCGCAAGGAGGGAGCCGTATGAGAACCCGACCGGACACCACCGACAGCGCAGGCGCGGGCCGCAACGAGCCCGTGGACCGGACCTCGCCGGCCCGCGCCGCGGCACTCGACGCCGTGACCTCCCGCAAGGTGGCCGACTGGTGGACCACCGAGGTGTCGGACATCGAGCCCGGCGTCATCCGGTTCCGCGGATACCCGGTCCAGGACCTCATCCGCCGGGCCAGCTTCGTGGAGACCATCTGGACCATGGTCCGCGGCTCGATGCCGTCCCCCGCCCAGGCGGCCCTTCTGGAGAAGGCACTCGTGGCCGCGGTGGACCACGGACCCCAGGCGCCCTCCATCGCGGCGGCCCGTATGGCCGCCACGTGCGGTGTGGGGTTGCACGGCGCGATGTCCACCGGTGTCGGACTGCTCGGGGACGTCCACGGGGGCGCCGGGCAGCAATGTGTCGAACTGCTGCAGCGCCTGGTCGCCGCCAGTGGAGGCGGCGAGGGCGCCGACGGCGGTGCCTCCCCCGCCGTGGTCTCCCTTCAGAAGGCCGTTGCCGCCGAGGTCGCCGCCCACCGCGAACGCCGGGCCTACATCCCCGGGTTCGGCCACCGGTTCCACCCCCGCGACCCGCGCCGGGACCCGCTCCTCGAGTTCGTCCAGGAAGCCGTCGACGCCGGGGTCGTCGCCGGTCGTCACCTCGCCGCGGCCCAGGAGTTGGAAGCCCAGCTGTCGGTCGGCCGGGAGCGCCCCGTCCCGATGAACATCGACGGCGCCACCGCCGTGATCTACGCCGAACTCGGCTTCACCGCCGAACTCGCCCGGGGACTCTTCATCCTGTCGAGGTCCGTCGGCGTGCTGGCCCACAGCTGGGAGGAGTCCCAGAGCGGCCGCCGCATCAAGGGCCCGATGCCTCCGCCACTCCTCCCGACGTACACCGGCCACGCGGAACGGGCGTGGGCCGCCGGGACCGCCGAGACCACGGACACGCCGTGAGCACGCCGTCCACCGCGCCGGACGCGTTCGGGTGCCTCAGGGAACTGCCGGTCGAGGGCGCACCCGGGGTTCCCCTGCGGTACTACAGTCTGGCCGACGCCGAGGCCAACGGCGCCGGACCCCTCGGTGACCTGCCCTGGTCGCTGAGGACGTTGGTGGAGGGCGTCCTGCGCCACCAGGGGCATCCGCAGGTGCTCCCCGAGCATGTACGTGCGATCACTCGACGTGACGCGTCCGCGGCGGTTCCGTTCTTCCCCGGCCGTGTCCTCCTGCAGGACGCGTCCGGCATTCCGGTCCTGGCCGACCTGATCACCCTGCTCGAGCGGGCCGCCGCCGACGGCCTGGACGGCTCGGCGCTCGAACCGGTGCTGCCGCTCGACCTGGTCGTCGACCACGCCCTGGAGGTGGACGAGTACGCGAGCGGGGCCGCGGCGCCACGGAACATCGACCTGGAGTACGCGCGGCACCACGATCGCTACCGGTTCCTGCGGTGGGCCCAGGAGCGGCTTCCCGGACTTCGGGTCGTGCCTCCCGGCGTGGGCATCTGCCACCAGCTGAACCTCGAGGTCCTCGCCCCGGTGGTGACCACCGAGGAATCCGGCGGCACGCGGATCGCCGCGCTCGACGCACTGGTCGGAACCGACTCGCACACCACGATGATCAACGCGCTGGGCGTCACCGGGTGGGGGGTGGGAGGCATCGAGGCCACCGCCGCCGCGCTCGGTCAGGCCATCATGATCCGCGTGCCGCGCGTCGTCGGTGTGGAGCTCACCGGCAGACTCGCCCCGGGGGTCTTCGCCTCCGACCTGGCCCTGACCTTGGCCGAACGGCTGCGTGAGCTGAACGTCGTGGGGTCCATCGTGGAGTTCCACGGCCCGGGCCTGTCCTCCTTGTCGGTGCCCGACCGCGCGACGGTCGCCAACATGGCTCCGGAGTACGGCGCGACCATGGCGTGGTTCCCGGCCGACCGCCGCACCATCGCGTACCTGGCGACCACCGGTCGTTCGCCCGAACAGGTCCACCTGACCGAGCAGTACTTGAAGGCACAGGGCCTGCTGCACGGTCCGACCGCCCCGGTCCCGCGCTACGACACCGAGGTGACCGTCGCACTGGACTCGATCTCGACCACCCTCGCAGGTCCCGCGCGGCCACACGAAGCACTCAGCCTGGCCGAGGTCCCCGCATCCCGTGGCGCCGCCGGACCTCAGGACGGCGACGTGGCCATCGCGGCGATCACGAGCTGCACCAACACCTCGAACCCGCGCTCCCTGCTCGCCGCGGGCCTCCTGGCGCGCAACGCGGTCGAGGCGGGTCTCCGACCGCCGGCATGGACGAAGACCTCACTGACGCCGGGCTCCAGGTCGGCGGCGGACCTCCTGGCTTCGGCCGGTCTGCAGAAGTACCTCGACGAACTCGGCTTCCACGTCGCGGGATTCGGGTGCGGCACCTGCATGGGCAACTCCGGGCCCCTGAGTCCGGCACTCGACGCGACGGCGCGGGCCGAGGACACCGCCCTGGCCGCGGTCCTCTCCGGAAACCGCAACTTCACCGGCCGCATCCACCCCGAGGTCGCGCACGCCTACCTCGCCTCGCCTGCCATGGTCGTGGCCTACGCGCTGGCGGGCAATGTACGGACGAACCTGGAAGTCGACCCCCTCGGTCATGCCGCCGACGGCTCACCGATCGTGCTCGCCGACCTCTGGCCGGACGAGGATGAGATCGACGAGCTGCTGTCCGCCCATGAGGCCGCTTCGCTGGGTCGTGGAGCCCTCCGGCCCCTGACCACCGAGCGATGGCTGGCGCTCGACCATCCACGGGACGACACCTACCCCTGGGACGGCGAAGCCGGCAGCATCCGACGGCCCCCGTTCACCGACGCGGACCTGACCAGGCCGGCGGTCGACGGGGAGTTGCTCGGCGCCCGTCCGTTGCTGGTGCTCGGCGACGCGGTGACCACCGACCACATCTCGCCGGTCGCGCGGATTCTGCCCGACTCCGCCGCGGGCCGATGGCTGATCGAGCGAGAAGTCGACGAGCGGGCCCTGGGCACCTTCAGCTCCCGCCGCCTCAACCACGACGTCATGATCAGGGGCGGCTTCGCGAATCCGCGCCTGGCCAACCACCTGGCCCCCGACCGGGAAGGCGGCTGGACCCGTACCGCACCCGACGAGCCGCCGGTACCGATCCACGTCGCAGCCGAGTACCACCGCCGTCGGGGCACCCCGCTCGTCGTCGTGGCGGGCGACCTGTACGGAGCGGGCTCCGCACGCGACTGGGCGGCCAAGGTCACTCGGCTCCTCGGCGTGCGCGCGGTGCTGGCACGGAGCTTCGAACGCATCCACCGCACCAACCTGGTCGCCCTCGGCGTCCTGCCGGTCCAATGGGACGGCCCGTCCCCCGACCTGTTCGACGGCACCGAGGAGATCGACCTCCTCGGCATCGACGACCTCGCCTCCTCGACGAACGCCACCGTCCGGGTCCGTCGCGGCAACCACGTGCTGTGGCACGGCGCCGTCACCTGTCGCATCGACACCCCTTTGGAACTGGACTGGCTCCGCGCCGGCGGACTGTTCGGACACCTGCTGTCCACGCAGTCGCACAGCAGGGACGTCTCCGCGTAAACGGCCCACGCACAAGGGGCCCACCCCTTCCGGTGGGCCCCTTTCCCCTGCCTCACCTTGCCGTCCGCCATGCACACTCCTGTCGGCCGGAACAGCGGTTTCGATCATCTTCGCTCGCAGTCGTGAACATCCTCGAAGTGGCTGGCATATTCACTCCGCCCCGCTCTACGTTCCGCAGCGGAGGTGGTTCAGATGAACGAACCCAGCAAACGACCGAAGCATGCCGAGCGGCATGAGGCGATCGACGTCAGCGACTTCGTGTACGCGGCTACCGGCGCCCGGGTGCGGAGGCTGACCATGCCGGACGGGACGCACTGGTTTCCGGCGGTGGATGTCTGCAAGCAGTTGGGCTACACCACGCCCCGAAAGGCGCTCCTCGACCATGTCCCGGAGGAGCATCGAGACAATCTCGAGACAGTGACTGGAAGTCACTGTCTCAGCATTCCCGCAGGTAGGAGCTGGCGACGAGACCTGCAACTCATCGATCTCCAAGGTCTGATCCTGCTCGTCAACGCCTGCACCAAACCGGCCTGCGCGCCCTTCAAGCAGTGGGTCGCCGAAGTCATCGAGACCGTGCAGCGCGAGGGGTCCTACTCTCTCGACGAGGCCGAGGTGCAGTCACCCGAGCCGGGTGCCCCCATCGCCTACGCCATGCCGGAACAGGTCGCCGAGGCCATCGTCCGGCTGGAAGCGCACAACCTTCAGCTGGATGAGGAGCTGGCCGACGGGCAGCGCGAATCGATCGCTTTGCACAAGGAGACGCTGGCCCTGCAGAGGGAGATGCTGGCCGCACAGCAGGGCACGCTCGCCGTACAACAGGCGACTCTCGCCGTGCAGCAGTCGACCCTGGCCGTGCAGCAGGCCATGGTCCGGGCGATGGAACGGATCGCGGACCGGTTCGACACCCTCGTTCTCGACCGCCGGCCGCCCGAGGTCCACCTCACCGCGCTGCCCACCACCGAAACGGTCCTGGCCGACTGGCGGCAGCGGCTGTCCGTGACGGAGGACGTGTGGACGGTGGCCGTGGTCATCGCCCCGGTACTCGTCGAGAAGGGTGAACTGCGCGAGCCGCTGGAGTCGATCGCCGCCCGTACGGGACTTTCCGTGCACCGCGTCAATGAATTCCTCCGGCTGCTGCGCAAGCACGCCTGCATCCACTCGCGGGGCGGGACCGAGGACGGGGCTCCGGTGTACGTGCTCCATCAGGTCTGAGAGACCGGTACGGCAGGAGGGGCGTCGCAATCCGAAGTTGCGGCGCCCCTCCTGTGATGAACCTAGTGGTTCGTGGGCGTCACGCCCAGCTGATCAACCGTTTCGGCTGTTCCAGGATCGCGGCCACGTCGGCCAGGAACTTGGAGCCGAGTTCGCCGTCGATCAGGCGGTGGTCGAAGCTCAGGGCCAGGGTGGTGACCTGACGGGGCTTTACCTTGCCCTTGTGGACCCACGGCTGGAGCTTGATCGCCCCGACGGCGAGGATCGCGGACTCGCCGGGGTTGAGGATCGGCGTGCCCGTGTCGACGCCGAAGACGCCGACGTTGGTGATCGTCACGGTGCCGTTCTGCATCGCGGACGGGGAGGTCCTGCCCTCCCGTGCCGTGGACACCAGCTCGCCCAGGGACTCGGCGAGCTGGGGCAGCGTCTTGGCGTGGGCGTCCTTGATGTTCGGGACGATCAGGCCGCGCGGAGTGGCCGCCGCGATGCCCAGGTTGACGTAGTGCTTGACCACGATCTCCTGGGCCGCCTCGTCCCACGAGGCGTTGACCTCGGGGTTGCGCCTGATCGCGACCAGCAGGGCCTTGGCGATCAGCAGCAGGGGGCTCACCCGCAGGCCGGTGAACTCCTTGTCCTGCTTGAGCTCCTCGACCAGCTTCATCGTGCGCGTCACGTCGACCGTCACGAACTCCGTGACATGCGGCGCCGTGAACGCCGAGCCGACCATCGCCGCCGCCGTCGCCTTGCGGACGCCCTTGACCGGGATGCGGGTCTCGCGCGCCGTGTCGTACGACACCGGGGCCGGGGCGGCCTGGACGGCAGCCGGGACCTCGGGTGTCGGCACTGCGGATGCCGGGGTCGCGGCCACCGCCGCGTGGACGTCCTCGCGGGTGATGATGCCGTCCGGACCGGTCGGGGTGACCGTCGCCAGGTCGACGCCGAGGTCCTTCGCCAGCTTGCGTACCGGCGGCTTGGCCAGCGGGCGTTCCCGAGGGGCGGTGGGGGCGCCGTAGCCGTTCAGTTCCACCTGGACGGACGCCACCGCCTGCTGGGCAGCGGCGTCCGGGGCCGCCTTGCGCAGGCGGCGGCGCGTCGAGGACGTCGCCACGCCGTAGCCGACCAGGACCGGCTGCCGGCCGCCCGAACCCTCGGCCTTCGGCTCCTCCGGCACCGGCTCGGCGACCGGGGCGGGTGCCTCCTCCGCCGCCGGTGCCGCACCGCCCTGGACGTCCACCGCGATGATGGACGTGCCCACGTCCACCGTGGTGCCCTCGGGGAAGTGCAGCTCGCGGACCACGCCGGTGTAGGGGATGGGGAGTTCGACGGCGGCCTTCGCCGTCTCGACCTCGCACACCACCTGGCCGTCGGTGACCGTGTCACCGGGCTGGACGTACCACTTGAGGATCTCGGCCTCGGTCAGTCCTTCGCCCACGTCCGGCATCTTGAACTCGCGTACGGACGCGTTCGTCATCGTCGTCACGACCCTCTCCCTCAGTACGCCAGCGAGCGGTCGACGGCGTCCAGCACCCGGTCCAGGTCCGGGAGGTAGGACTCCTCCAGGCGGGCCGGCGGGTACGGGGCGTGGTAGCCGCCCACCCGCAGGACCGGGGCCTCCAGGTGGTAGAAGCAGCGCTCCGTGATCCGCGCGGCGATCTCCGCGCCCGAACCGAAGAACACCGGTGCCTCGTGGACGACGACCAGACGGCGGGTCTTCTCCACCGACGCCTGGATCGAGTCGAAGTCGAGCGGGGAGACCGAGCGCAGGTCCAGCACCTCCAGGGAGCGGCCCTCCTCGGCGGCGGCGTCCGCGACCTCCCGGCAGAGCTTCACCATCGGCCCGTAGGCCGCCAGCGTCAGGTCGGTGCCCTCACGGACCACGCGCGCGGTGTGCAGCGGTCCGGGGATCGCCTCGGTGTTGACCTCGGCCTTGTCCCAGTAGCGCCGCTTGGGCTCGAAGAAGATCACCGGGTCGTCGCTCTGGATGGCCTGCTGCATCATCCAGTACGCGTCCGAGGCGTCGGACGGGGAGACCACCTTCAGGCCCGCCACATGGGCGAACAGCGCCTCCGGGGACTCGGAGTGGTGCTCGACCGCGCCGATGCCGCCGCCGTAGGGGATGCGCACGACGACCGGGAGCTTCACCTTGCCCAGCGAACGGGCGTGCATCTTCGCCAGCTGCGTGACGATCTGGTCGTACGCCGGGAAGACGAAACCGTCGAACTGGATCTCGACCACCGGGCGGTAGCCGCGCAGGGCGAGGCCGATCGCCGTGCCGACGATGCCCGACTCGGCGAGCGGGGTGTCGATGACGCGGCTCTCGCCGAAGTCCTTCTGCAACCCGTCCGTCACCCGGAACACGCCGCCGAGCTTGCCGACGTCCTCGCCCATGACGAGGACCTTGGGGTCGGTGTCCAGGGCACGGCGCAACGACTCGTTGATCGCCTTGGCCAGGGCCATGTTCTTGGACGTCACGGTCTCCGCCATGTCACTTACCCCCGTCCGTGTCGTCGAACGACGCCTGGTAGGCGGCGAACTGTGCCCGCTCCTCGTCGACGAGGGCGTGTCCGTCCGCATACGCGTTCTCGAAGATGGCGAAGTGGTCCGGGTCCGGCATGGCGCGGACCACTTCGCGCACTCGTTTGCCCAACGTCTCGCTCTCGCTCTCCAGTTCCGCGAAGAATCCCTCGTCCGCGTGGGGTGCGGACTCCAGGTAGCGGCGGAGGCGCAGGATCGGGTCCTTGGCCTCCCAGGCGGCCCGCTCGTCGTCGTGACGGTAGCGGGTGGGGTCGTCGGAGGTGGTGTGGGCGCCCATGCGGTAGGTGAACGCCTCGATCAGCGTCGGCCCCTCACCGCTGCGGGCCCGCTCCAGGGCCCACCGGGTGACGGCGAGGCTCGCCAGCACGTCGTTGCCGTCCACCCGCACGCCCGGGAAGCCGAAGCCCTGCGCGCGCTGGTACAGCGGGACGCGGGACTGCTTCTCGGTCGGCTCGGAGATCGCCCACTGGTTGTTCTGGCAGAAGAACACCACCGGGGCGTTGTAGACCGCGGAGAAGGTGAACGCCTCGGCCACGTCGCCCTGGCTGGAGGCGCCGTCGCCGAAGTAGGCGATCACCGCGCTGTCCGCTCCGTCCTTGGCGACGCCCATCGCGTAGCCCGTGGCGTGCAGCGCCTGGGAGCCGATGACGATCGTGTACAGGTGGAAGTTGTTGCCGTTCGGGTCCCAGCCACCGTTGTTGACGCCGCGGAACATGCCGAGCAGGTTGGTCGGGTCCACCCCTCGGCACCAGGCGACGCCGTGCTCGCGGTAGGTGGGGAAGACGTAGTCGTCGTCGCGCAGCGCCCGGCCGGAGCCGATCTGCGCCGCCTCCTGGCCCAGCAGCGAGGCCCACAGGCCCAGCTCGCCCTGGCGCTGCAGCGAGGTCGCCTCGGCGTCGAAGCGGCGGGTGAGCACCATGTCGCGGTACAGGCCGCGGAGGTCCTCGGCGGTGATGCCCTCGACGTACTGGTCGAACTCGGCGTTCTCGACGCGCTCGCCCTCGGGCGTCAGCAGTTGCACGAGGTGGGGCTCGGCGCTCTTCACCGCGCCGCCGGCCTTCTTCGCGGCGGTGGCCTTCTTGGCCGTGGCGGGCTTCTTGGCCGTGGTGGCCTTCTTTGCCGCGGCGGTCTTCCTGCCAGTGGTGCTGGTGGTGCGTTTGGTGCCGGTGGCGCCGGCGTTGCTTCCGGCGCTGCGTCGCGATGCGTGCGCGGCAGTGCTCTCCACGGTCACGTGTGCTCCTCCGTCGGTCCGACCCCCGGGGTTGCCGGTAGGTCTGGGGTCCTCCTCCAGCTCGTCAAGGCCTGGGGGAGGCTCACCTCTTCTCGACCACGGGCACGGGGTGGGTGCCGCTCGGCCGGGAACAGGCGTGACAGGTGCCCCGGCGAGCGACCTGCAACAAGCACGTTACCCAGTGCGCCACATTTCTGTGAAACCCTTCCTGACCTGGGATTTTGCTTGGATTTCCAAGTAAATCGGAAAGACCGGGAAGGCGCGCTGGTCACAGCCTTGCAGGAGGCCGGAGCAACGGCACGTTATCCCGGGGACCCCGGGCTCGGGAAGGGTTGAGTGTCGCACCCCGCTCCAGAATGAGCATGTAATGCGACTAATAGGCACCAAGCGAGACGATCCCCAGCTCACAGGGGTGTGTGAGGGTCGGCCGTCCGGCGGGGTGTCGCGCTTACGTGGACCGCCCCGCGCTTCACGCGCCCCCCACTGGGCGCAGCGGCACGCCGAGCGGCGTCCGCCGCGCGGGGCACGCGGGGTGTGCGCGGTGGCGTCCACCCGTTCAGCCTGCTCGGTCGGGGCGGGGCGCGGACCCACTGCGGTGCGCCGCGTGGGGTGGGGCCGCCTCAACGGCCACCGGAGGCACTCACGGGGCGGGGCGGGCACGAGGCCCGCCCTCGGTCAGCCGCCGGTGGTGACGCCCGCGTCCGTGCCGCCGTCGGCGCCACCGTCGGCACCTCCGTCGACGCCGCCCGCCCCCGGGTCGGTCTCCGGCGGTGGCGGCGGTTCCTCGTTCGTCTCCGTCTCCGTCGGCGTGGTCGGGGCGTCCGTCGGGTCGTCCGTCGGGGTCTCAGGCTGCGACTGATCCTGCGACGGTGTCGGGTTGTACGACGGGGGCCAGTTGTTGTTGCCGCCGGACCCGTTGCCGTAGCCGTTGCCGGTGCCGGTGTCCGTGTTGCCCGGCGCCTGCGGCTCCTCGGTGGCGTCGTCGCTCGGCGACTCGCTGGGCTTCTTCTCCTTCTCCTCGCCGGACTGCGAGGAGCTCGGGGACTTGGTCGGCAGGTCGGATTCCTTGTCCGCGCCATCGTTGTTCAGCGCCAGTGCGACACCCGCCGTGATGGCGATCACCGCGAGCACCGCGAGGATCCACAGCTTGCCGCGGCCGCTGCCCCGGTTGCCGCCGCCCTCGAAGCCGCCGTCGTCCCCACCGCCGTACCGGTTGGGCAGGATCGGCTGCGGGATGGCCGCGGTGCCGGTGGCGTCCGGGTGCGGCATCGCCGTCGTACCGGCGAAACCTGCCGACGGGGTGTGCCGGCCGTCGTGCATGTCCACCACGCCGGTGTTCCAGGTGCCGGTGTGGCCGCCCTGGTCGTAGAGCATCTGCAGCCCGTACTGGACCAGCCCGCGCATCTCCTCGGCCGTCTGGAAACGGTCGTCCGGCTCCTTGGCGAGTGAGCGCATGACAAGCCCGTCGAGCTCCGGCGGGCTGGCGTCCGAGACCTCCGACGGGGGCGTGGGGATGTCCTGGACATGCTGGTAGACCACGGACAGCGGCGTCTCACCGGTGAACGGGGGCCGCAGCGCCAGGAGTTCGTACAGCATGCAGCCGGTCGCGTACAGGTCGGACCGGTGGTCGACGGCCTTGCCGAGCGCCTGCTCCGGCGAGAGGTACTGCGGGGTGCCCATGACCATGCCGGTCTGCGTCATCGTCGTGGACGCGCCGTGCATCGCGCGGGCGATGCCGAAGTCCATCACCTTCACGGCGCCGTTGTTGGTGATGATGACGTTGGCGGGCTTGATGTCGCGGTGCACGATGCCGTGCTGGTGCGAGTAGGCCAGCGCCTCCAGCACACCGGAGACGATGATCAGCGCCTGTTCGGGGCCGGGCGCCTCGGCGTTGAGCAGGAGATCGCGGATCGTGCGGCCCTCGACGATCTCCATGACGATGTACGGCACGGCCTGGCCGCCCACCGTGTCCTCACCGGAGTCGTACACGGCGACGATCGCATGGTGGTTGAGACCGGCCACCGACTGCGCCTCGCGCGTGAAACGCGCTTTGGCGATCGGGTCCTCGGCGAGATCGGCACGCATCAGTTTGACCGCGACCGTACGTCCGAGGCGCACGTCCTCGGCGGCGAACACCTCGGCCATGCCACCCCGGCCTAGTCGGTGCGTCAGCCGGTAACGGCCATCGCCGATGAGCCCGCCGTTACCCCAGTTGTCCGGCGCGTCCGACATTCCGCCGCCAGTCGCCTCGGGGTCGGACGGGCCCTGAGCGCGCTGCTGCTGTGCCATCGGTCCTCGCCGTCGTTTCTGCCCGCGGTGCGCGCGGTGTTGTCACGGTCTCCGTCGGCCACGCTACAGCCTCTGCGGGGGCCTCCGGTCCGAGACGGGTTGCCAGGACCAGCACGAGACGGACCGGCCATGAAACCCGTTCTCCGTATCGTCATGCAAATTCTGGGTACCAGGTGGTGCTTCGGCCACACCTCCCCGGTAACGCTTCCGCGACGCTTCTTTTCCGTACCGTCACGGAACGGGCCCCCTGCTTGACGTGTCAGTGGCCTGCGGCAGACTTGGCCGGGAATAGCGCATTCGATCTACTGAGATCCACGAGGCATCGGTCGACGACGGCAGCGCCGGAGAGGCTACGGGGGACGCGGAACATGAGCCAGGACGGCGCACAGGGCCACAACGCGGGGCGGGCGCTCGCCGGCGGCCGCTACCAACTGCGGGACCTGCTCGGCCAGGGCGGCATGGCCTCGGTCCACCTCGCGTACGACAGCGTGCTCGACCGCCAGGTGGCCATCAAGACCTTGCACACGGAACTCGGCCGGGAGCAGGCCTTCCGCGAGCGCTTCCGCCGCGAGGCCCAAGCCGTGGCGAAGCTCACGCACACCAACATCGTCTCGGTCTTCGACACCGGCGAGGACGAAGTGGACGGCATGACGACGCCGTACATCGTCATGGAGTACGTCGAGGGCCGCCCGCTCGGCTCCGTGCTCGACGAGGACGTACGGCAGCAGGGCGCGATGCCCGCCGACAAGGCGTTGAAGATCACCGCCGACGTGCTGGCCGCCCTGGAGATCAGCCACGAGAAGGGCCTGGTCCACCGGGACATCAAGCCGGGCAACGTGATGACGACCAAGCGCGGCGTGGTCAAGGTGATGGACTTCGGCATCGCCCGCGCCATGCAGTCCGGCGTGACGTCGATGACGCAGACCGGCATGGTCGTCGGCACCCCGCAGTACCTGTCGCCCGAGCAGGCGCTCGGCCGGGGCGTCGACGCGCGCTCCGACCTGTACTCGGTCGGCATCATGCTCTTCCAACTGGTCACCGGGCGGCTCCCGTTCGACGCGGACTCGCCGCTGGCCATCGCGTACGCGCACGTGCAGGAGGAGCCACCGCTCGCCTCCTCGGTCAACCGCGCGCTGCCCCCGGCCGTCGACGCGCTGATCGCCCGCGCGCTGAAGAAGAATCCGAACGAGCGTTTCCCCAGCGCCGAGGCCATGCGCGGCGAGTGCCTGCGGGTGAGCCAGTCCTTCCAGGCGGCCCCGCCGAGCATCGTCCCCGGTACCCACGGGCAGAGCGGCTCGGGCGTCGGCTCCGCGGTGTTCCCGCCGGTCGACCAGTCGTCGGCGCCGGGGGCCCAGGGCAGCGTCCAGACTCCGTACCAGCCGGCCCCGCACCCGAACCCGTACGGCACTCCGGCCCCCGCGCCGTCCGCGCCGTCTGTGGGGTACGGCTATCCGCAGCAGGGCGGCTACCAGACGCCCCACCCGTCGCCGTACGCCCCGCAGCAGGGCGGCCCGTCGACCCCGCCGCCGTACAACCTGACACACCAGAACCCGGCTCCGGGCGGTTCGGGCCGCGGCAGGAACAACAAGCCGGTGATCATCGGCTCGATCGTCGTGTCCGTGCTCGCCGTCGGCGGCCTGGTCGCGGCGCTGCTCTCCAACGGCGGGGGGAACGGCGACGACCGGGGCGGCGGGGGCAGCACCCCGTCGGCGTCCGCGTCCGCCGAGAAGGCGGCCGACTACCGGGGGCCCGATCCGTCCAGGACGATCGACCCGGACGAGTGCACGGAGCCGAAGGAGTCGTACAACGACCCCGACAAGATCAAGATCCCGAACCTGAAGTTCAAGTACATCAAGTCGGTCAAGGAGTGCTTCCAGGAAGCCGGCTGGGACCTGGACGTGCGCGACGTCGACGAGAACACCTACGGCGAAGGAGCGGTCATGAACCAGTTCCCCGCCGCCGGCACGGACGTCGACCCCGATGACATGCCCAAGATCCAGCTCTACGTCTCCACGGGCAACCCGCCGTCCGCCTGACCGGGTACCCCCGGGTACGGCTCAGGTGAAAGGGGCCCGGCTTCCGGGCCGGACCCCTTTTGTGTTCATGGGCTGTGTTCATGTATCGCGGAGTTCATGTATCGCGGGGTTCGTGTGCCGCGTGGATCCATGTACCGCGCCGGGCGACTACAGGTACGGACCACCCGCGCGGCCGCCCATCGGGGGTTCCTCCTGGCCGCCGTCGCCCATGCCCGGCGGGAGGGCGCGGCGCATCTGCTCCAGCTGGGCACGCGCGGCCATCTGCTGGGCGAAGAGCGTGGTCTGAATGCCGTGGAAAAGGCCCTCCAGCCAGCCCACCAGCTGGGCCTGCGCGATCCGCAGTTCGGCGTCGCTCGGGGTCGCCTCGTCCGTGAAGGGCAGGGAGAGCCGCTCCAGCTCCTCGACCAGTTGCGGCGCGAGCCCGTCCTCCAGCTCCTTCACCGAGCTGGCGTGGATCTCCTTGAGCCGCGCCCGGCTGGCCTCGTCCAGAGGAGCCGCGCGTACCTCCTCCAGCAACTGCTTGATCATGCTGCCGATCCGCATGACCTTCGCCGGCTGCTCCACCTGCTCCGTCACCGGAACCTCGCGGGAGTCCTCGTCCCCGGTGCCGCCACCGAGCGCCATGCCGTCCTGGCCGACGACCAGTACCTGCGGATTGTCCGGCGACCGTTCGTTCCTCGGCATCTCCATACGGCCATTCTCTCGCACGTCCACCGCACGCTTCCGGGCCCCCCTGACGGAGGTATCCGTAATGCCGGGTGCGCGGAGGAATGGGAACCTGTGGGAGTCCATCCGGCCCATCTAGCCGGCGGTGCGAACGGGCACCGGCCCGGCGCGGGAGGTCACGGCCGTGACTCCATGGCTGCGTGTAGTGGGGGCAAGGGTCGCCCTGCGAGCGGGCGTCGTGCTCGGAGTGGCGGCAGGGGCGGGGGTGGTGATGCCGTACGGCCCCGCCCCGGCGCCCTTCGGTACGACTGCGGCTTTCGGGGCCGAGAGGGCGGGCACCGAAAGCCAGGAGGCACCGGACGAGCACACGAACGTGCCGTCCCTCGAGCCCTTGCCCTCTCCTTTCCACGGACCCCTCTCACCGCTCTCACCCCTCTCGTCTCTCTCGTCCTTCTCTCCCTTCTCACCTTTCTCGCCCCTGTCACCCCTGTCGCCCCTGTCGCCTCCCTCGTCTGCGGATTCGCCGTCGTCGGCGCCCTCCGCCAAGCCCTCCAGGGCAGGAAGCCGGCCGGGGGAAGGACGGAAGCGGCCGGGGCGGGAGGTGCCCCAGACCGCGGAGACGAGCGAGGAGACGGGGAAGGCCGGCGAGCACAGGGAACCCGGGAAATCCGGGAAATCCGAAGAATCCCGGAGGCCCGGAGAGGCGGATCCGCGTGGCGGACACGACGGCGGACCACGTGACAGCGGAGGCGAGGCCGACCGCGGCGGTGTGAGCGCGGTGCCGGAGTCCTCCGGCCTCGGGGAGGGCGCGCGCGCCGGGGAGCCGAAGGAGGCAGGCATCGGCGTTCTGCCCGAAGCGTCGGACGCCGCGGATGCCGCACGCGTGCCCGAGGAAGGCGGCGTCGGCGCCACCCGTCGGGCGCCGGAGTCGGGGGAGGCCGTTCCGGTGCCCTCCGGGACGTCGCGGAGTCCCGCGTCGAACACCGCCACCGGCGCCGAGCCCATGGTGCGCATCCTGCCGATGGGGAGTGGGCTGGTCCTCATGGGGCTCGGTCTGGGGCTGGCGTTCGTGGGCCTGAGACTCCGGCGGAGCTGAAGCCCCGGGCCCACGAATCCAGTGGTCCGGCGGCTCTACGGCGCGACCAGCAGCACCTTGCCGACGTGGCCGCTCTCCTCCACGACACGGTGGGCGTCGGCCGCCTCCGACATCGGGAGCTCGCGGTCGACGACGGGGCGGACATGACCGTCGGCGATCAGGGGCCACACGTGTTCCCGGACGGCCGCGACGATTGCCGTCTTCTCCTCCAGCGGCCGGGCGCGCAGGGACGTCGCGCTGATCGCGGCGCGCTTGCGCAGGAGGGCGCCGATGTTCAGTTCGCCCTTGACGCCGCCCTGCATGCCGATGATCGCGAGCCGGCCGTTGACCGCGAGGGCCTGGACGTTACGGTCCAGGTACTTGGCGCCCATGATGTCGAGGATGACGTCCGCGCCCGCGCCGTCGGTCGCCTCCTTCAGCTCGGCGACGAAGTCCTGTTCGCGGTAGTTGATCAGGATGTCGGCACCCAGTTCGGCGCAGTGGTCCAGCTTCTCCTTGGTTCCGGCGGTGACGGCGACCTTGGCACCGACGGCCTTGGCGAGCTGGATGGCCATGGTGCCGATGCCGCTGGACCCACCGTGCACGAGCAGGGTCTCGCCGGGGCGGAGGTGGGCCACCATGAAGACGTTCGACCAGACCGTGCAGACGACCTCCGGGAGCGCCGCCGCCTGCTTGACGTCGAGCCCCTCCGGGACGGGGAGCAACTGTCCGACCGGCACGGCGACCTGCTGGGCGTAGCCGCCACCGGCGAGCAGCGCGCAGACCTCGTCACCGACCGCCCACCCGGTCACACCGGGTCCGAGTGCGGTGATCCGCCCGGAACACTCCAGGCCGGGGTAGAGGGAGGCACCGGGCGGGGGGTCGTAGAAGCCCTGCCGCTGCATGATGTCGGCGCGGTTGACGGCACCGGCCACCACCTCGACAAGCACCTCGCCCGGGCCGGGGACGGGATCAGGGACCTGCCCCCACACCAGCGCCTCGGGCCCACCGGGTTCGGGAATCGTGATCGCATACATGGGGGCGACGGTACTCCCCGGCCTGCTCCACCCGCGCCGCCCGCGCACCATCGGCCGGTCGGCTCGGGTCGATGGGCGGAGGCAGATCCGTCGTTGGACCGGTTCTCGGGAAAACCATGTGCGGGAGCGATGAATTCGCGCGACGGTGATGGTCTCTCCATGCGTAGCCCAAGCATGCGGAAGGACCCCAGCATGAGCACGCAGACGTCCGACCTGGCGATCGAGACCGCCGGCCTGGTCAAGACCTTCGGTGAGACACGGGCCGTGGACGGGGTCGACCTCGCCGTACCGGCCGGCACGGTGTACGGCGTCCTCGGACCGAACGGCGCCGGCAAGACCACCACCGTGAAAGTGCTCGCCACCCTCCTGCGACCGGACGGCGGCGACGCGCATGTCTTCGGTCACGACGTCGTGCGCGAGGCCGACACGGTACGCGGCCTGGTGAGCCTCACCGGACAGTACGCGTCCGTGGACGAGGACCTCACCGGAGCGGAGAACCTGATCCTGCTGGCCCGGCTCCTCGGCCACCGCAAACCGGCCGCCCGCACCCGCGCCGACCGGCTCCTGGAGGCCTTCGGCCTGACGGACGCGGCGGCCAAGCAGGTCAAGCACTACTCGGGCGGCATGCGGCGGCGTATCGACATCGCCGCGTCCATCCTCAACACCCCCGACCTGCTGTTCCTCGACGAACCGACGACCGGCCTGGACCCGCGCAGCCGCAACCAGGTGTGGGACATCGTGCGCGCGGTGGTCGCCCAGGGCACCACCGTGCTGCTGACCACGCAGTACCTGGACGAGGCCGACCAACTGGCGTCCCGGATCGCCGTCATCGACCGCGGGAAGGTGATCGCCGAGGGCACCAAGGGCGAGCTGAAGGCGTCCGTCGGCACCGGCTCCGTACATCTGCGGCTGCGCGATCCGGACCACCGGCCCCGCGCGGCGGACCTGCTGCGCCGGGCACTCGACGCACAGGTGCAGCTCGAACCCGACCCGGTGACGCTCACCGCCCGCCTGGGGGCGGCCGCGCACCACGACACCGCCGCCGAACAGGCCGCTCGCGCGCTGAGCGAACTGGCCGCGGCCGGCATCACCGTCGACAACTTCTCGCTCGGCCAGCCCAGCCTGGACGAGGTATTCCTCGCCCTCACCGGCCATGACACCCACGCGTCCGGATCGGGCTCGGGCCCCGGCTCGGGGCGGGGACCGAGCTCCGGATCGGGCTCGGGCTCCGGTGGCGACCACTCCCACAACCCGAAGGACGAGGTGGCGGTATGAGTACCGCGACGACGGCCACCGAGAGCGCGGAACTCGCCCCGGTCCGCACCGACTCCCTGGCCGAGCTGCTGGTCGCCGAGGAGCGCCCGCCGCGGCCCAGCGCGTGGTCGGCCTCACTGACCTTCGGCTGGCGCGCGATCCTCAAGATCAAGCATGTGCCGGAGCAGTTGTTCGACGTCACCGCGTTCCCGATCATGATGGTGCTGATGTACACGTACCTCTTCGGCGGGGCGCTGGCCGGCTCGCCCAAGGAGTACATCCAGTTCCTGCTGCCCGGCATCCTGGTGATGTCGGTCGTGATGATCACGATGTACACCGGTGTCTCGGTCAACACGGACATCGAGAAGGGTGTGTTCGACCGGTTCCGCACCCTGCCGATCTGGCGTCCGTCGACGATGGTCGGCTATCTGCTCGGCGACGCCCTGCGGTACACCATCGCGTCGGTCGTGATGCTCACCGTGGGCGTGATCCTCGGCTACCGCCCGGACGGCGGGGTGGCCGGCGTGCTCGCGGGGATCGTGCTGCTGGTGGCCTTCGCGTTCGCGTTCTCGTGGATCTGGACGATGTTCGGGCTGATGCTGCGCACCGAGAAGTCGGTCATGGGCGTCAGCATGATGGTGATCTTCCCGCTCACCTTCCTGTCCAACGTCTTCGTCGACCCGCGCACCATGCCGGGCTGGCTCCAGGCGTTCGTCAACAACAGTCCCGTCACGCACCTGGCGTCCGCGGTGCGCGGGCTGATGGCGGGTGACTGGCCGGCCGACGAGATCGCCTGGTCACTGGGCTGGTCCGCCCTGTTCGTCCTGGTCTTCGGACCCATCACGATGCGGCTCTACAACCGCAAGTGACGCGGGCTCCGCGGACGGTCCGGGTCCCGGGGCCCACACCGTCCGCGGGGCACGCGCTCAGTCCCGGGGGAGCGGGCGCATGTCGGGCGCCACCTGCCTTGCCGGGGTCACCCGCACGATCGTGATCAGCCGGTCCGTCAGCTCGAGCGTCCCGACGTTCTCGTCGTCGTAGCCGAGCACCCGGTGTCCGCGCAGGACGCTCACCACCAGATCGTCGATCTCCCGCGGCGTCCTGCCCACCTCGGCCTTTATGACCGGCCGTTCGACCATGTCGAGCCCCGTGCCCTGCTGGATGAGGTCCTCCATCACCATGCCGGCCGCGGGACTGAGCACCGACAGACCGAGCAACCGGCCTGCCGCGCTGGCGCTGGTGATGACCGCGTCGGCGCCGGACTGTTTCAGCAGCGGAGCGTTCTCCTCCTCCCGCACCGCGACCACGATCTTCGCGCCGCGGTTGAGCTGTCGGGCCGTCAGCGTCACCAGTACGGCCGTGTCGTCGCGCTGCGTGGCGATGATGATCTGTTTCGCCCGGTACACCTCGGCCCGCTTCAGCACCTCGCTGCGCGTCGCGTCCCCTATGACGCCCGCGTATCCGTCGGCCGCGGCGGCTTCGATCGCCTTGCCGCTGGGGTCGACCACCACGACCTGCTCCTTGCGGAGCCCCGTCGCGCAGATGGTCCGTATCGCGGACCTGCCCTTGGTGCCGAATCCGACGACAACGGTGTGATCACGCAACGTGGACCTCCAGCGGTTCAGTCGCCACTCCTCCCGGGTGCGTTCGGTGAGGGCTTCGAGGGTGGTACCGACCAGGATGATCAGGAACATCACGCGCAACGGCGTGATGACGAAGATATTGGTCAGCCGGGCGCTGTCGCTGACCGGCGTGATGTCGCCGTATCCCGTGGTGGAGAGGGTGACGGTCGCGTAGTAGAAGGCATCGAGGAAGTCGAGGGTGCCGTCGGCGTTGTCGTTGTAGCCGTCGCGGTCGAGGTACACGATCAGCGCCGTCAGCACGAGGAGGAGCAAGGCGATGGACAGCCGTTTGGCGACCTGGCGGATCGGGTGCTCGACCACCTTCCTCGGCAGTTTCACCCGATGCGTCACCAAGTGCTCGTCCGCCTGGCGGGCGATGACGTCCTGACCCGGAAGTTTCACGTGAAACACACCCCGACTCCCCCGGACGCCCAGGGGAGGTCGAGCAGTTCCGTCTCCTGCCGGGGCCGTGTGCCGCCCGGCGGTACGACGGCGAGGGCATCGGCCGCCGCGATGCCGCGCAGCATGGCGGGACCGTTGTAGAGCAGCGGCAGGGCGATGTCCCCGCGCAGCACGACGGGGATGAGCCGGGTGTCGTGCGGATGTCCGTGGACCGCGTCCCGCAGCGGCATCGTGTACGACTCGGGAGCCGGGCGGGCCGCGAGGGTACGCAGCAGGGGTTCGGCGAGCGTGAGCAGTCCGGAGACGGCGGCAAGGGGGTTGCCGGGCAGACCGACGAGGTGCTGGTTCTCCTTGGTGCGGGCCAGGAGCATGGGGTGGCCGGGGCGCACCTCGACCCCGTCCACGAGGAGTTCGGCCCCGATGCGGCTCAGCGTCGGGTGGACGTGGTCGACCGGGCCCGCGGCAGTGCCTCCGGTGGTGACGACGACATCGGCGTCGGACCTTGTGATCGCCTTGTGCAGCGTGTGCGCGTCGTCGCGGACCCGGCGGACCGCGGTGACCTCGGCGCCGAGCGCGCGGAGCCAGGGCGGCAGCATCGGGCCGAGTGCGTCCCGGATCAGCCCGTCGTGCGGAAGGCCTTCCGTGAGCAGCTCGTCGCCGAGGACGAGGACCTCGACGCGGGGCCGGGGGAATGTGCTGAGCGTGTCGTATCCGGCGGCCGCGGCGAGGCCCAGCACGGCGGGCGTCACCAGGGTGCCGACGGACAGCAGCTGGTCGCCGCTGCGGCATTCCTGGCCGCGGGGACGGATGTCCTGACCGTGCGCCACCGTGGCGGGGGGCCCGGCCTGGGCCGCGCTGCCGCCCCGGGTCGCGGTGGCGTGCAGGCGGCCCTTGGCGTCGGTGCGGCCGTGTTCGCTGCGGAGGACGGCGGTGGTGTCCGGGGGGACACGGGCGCCGGTGGCGATACGGACGGCTTCGCCGTCGGTGAGCGGCGTGTGCGCGGCGTGCCCGGCGAGGACGCCTTCCTCCCGCACGGTCCAGGGCCCCGGGCCGGAGACCGCCCAGCCGTCCATGGCCGAGGTGTCGAAGGAGGGCAGGTCGGTGAGGGCCGCGAGGGGGGCGGCCAGGGTGAGGCCGAGGGCGGCGTCGAGCGGCACGGAGGCCGGGGCGCGGTGGGTGGCACGGCCTCCGGTGCCGGGGCGGGCGGTGCCGTTGCGGCCGGCGCGCTCGGCGATGGCGCGGGCGTCGGTCCAGGGGACGCCGTGGCGGCGCGGGCGGCGCGTGGAGGGGGTGTGCCCGGAGGCACCGGGGGTGCGGCCGGAAGCTTCGTTCACGAGGGCGAGAGCCTCCTCGACGTCGAGGTCATCGGCGTCCTCGCCGTTCTCGGCGTTCTCGGTGTCCTCGTCGGCTCGGGCGTCGGGCGCGGTCATCGGGTGTCCGGGCTCGCGCCGGGGGCGGCGTCGGGGGTCTCCTCGGCGGCCCAGCGGGTGGCGAGGGCTGCGGCCTTGCGGACGGCCTCGGCCACGGCTTCCCGGTCACCGCCCGCGCGGGCCGCCGCGTAACCGACGAGGAAGGTGGTCAGCGGCGCCGCCGGCCTGGCCACGCCGTGGGCGGCGTCACGGGCGAGGTCGAGGAGTGCGCCGGTGTCGACGTCCAGATCGATGCCCAGCTCATCCTTGACTGCGGTAATCCATTCTTCCAACACGTGTCCATGCTCCCTGATGCGTGCTCTGGCGGCGGCGATGTCGTCCCAGGTGTCGCAGTCGAAGGACGCCACCGGGCCGAAGATCCGGGTGAGGTCGAGCGAGCCGGTCAGCCGGCGCAGCGGCAGTCCGGCCAGTCGGCCGTGCCGTTCGCCGAGCGCGGCGAGTTCGCGGCGCAGGGCCGCCGTGCGGTACGCGGCCACGAGTGGCTGGTCCCGGCCGTCGGCGTCAGTCAGTACGACCCCGTCGGCCGGGCTCGTCCGGAGGGTGGTCAGCAGTTCGTCGACCGTGCGGCCGTCGAGGAACGGCAGGTCGGCGGAGAGCAGCACGACGTACTCCGCGGTGCTGAGCCGGATCCCGGCGTCGAGCGCGGCGAGCGGTCCGCCGCCCGGCGGCTCCTCGCGCGCCCAGAGCACAGGCCGGAGGACGGGGCGGGGTTCGGCCACGACCACGGTGGTGCGGGCGTCGGCGCAGGCCGCGAGCACCCGGTCGAGCAGCGCCCGACCGCCCACCCGCACGCCGGGCTTGTCCGCGCCCCCGAGCCGTCGGGCACCGCCACCGGCGAGCACGAGGGCGTCGTACGCGGCGGGCTCGAGCGGCGCCGCACCCGGTGCGGGGTCCCGGTCCCGGTCCCAGTCCCGGTCCCGGTCTCGGTCTCCAACGGCATCGGGTCCGGCACCGGGAGCACCCGGGAGCTCGTACTCGGTCACCCCTCGAGTATGCGTGCCCCCGCGATCACAGGGAACGCGGGGGCACGATGTCCGGGAACGGGCTCGGTGGGGAGAACCGGACCTCACAGCGTCCGCAGCAGCACCGCCGGTTGCTCCACACAGTCCGCCACGTAGCGCAGGAAACCGCCCGCCGTGCCGCCGTCGCAGACCCGGTGGTCGAAGGTGAGCGAGAGCTGCACGACCTGTCGCACCGCCAACTCGCCCTCATGGACCCAGGGCTTGGGGACGATGCGGCCGACGCCGAGCATGGCGGCCTCGGGGTGGTTGATGATCGGGGTGGAGCCGTCGACGCCGAAGACGCCGTAATTGTTCAACGTGAAGGTTCCGCCCGTGAGTTCCGCGGGCGTCAGCGCCCCGGACCGGGCCACCTCGGTCAGCCGGGCGAACTCCGCCGTGAGCGACTCCGCGTCCCGCGTGTGCGCGTCCCGGACGACGGGGACGACGAGTCCCCGCTCGGTCTGCGCGGCGAAGCCCAGATGCACGGCCGCGTACCGGACGACCTCCCTGGCCTCCGTGTCCACGGAGGAGTTGAGCTCGGGGAAGCGGGCCAGCGCGGCGGTGCAGATCCGGGCCAGCAGGGCGAGCACGGAGATCTTCGGACCGCCCGAGGCGTTCATCGCGGCCCGCGTCCGCATCAACTCGGTCGCGTCGGCGTCCACCCAGCAGGTCGCGTCCGGTATCTCGGTGCGGCTGCGGGAGAGCTTGTCGGCCACGGCACCGCGGACGCCCTTGAGGGGGACGCGGACGACATCCGGGACCGCGGTACCGGCGGCCGGCATGTGGGCCTGCACCGCAAGCGCGTGCGGCTCGGTGGCGGCCGTCCGGTCCTTGCGGACCTGCTGCGTGCCGGCGGCCCGGAGCGCGTGCTCCACGTCCGCCCGCAGGATCAGCCCCTCGGGCCCGGAACCCGTCATCCCCCGCAGGTCCAGGCCGTTCTGTCGGGCCAGTCTGCGCACCAGGGGTGAGATCACGGGGACCGGCCCGTCCAGCGCCCCCGCCGTGGACGCGGTAGGCGTGGCGGACGCGGTACGCGTGGCGGGCACCGGCTGTCCCGGCCGCACCCTGCGGCGCCGGGCCGGAGCCTCCGAGGTGCCGTACCCCACCAGGACGTTGCCGGAGGCCTCGCTCGGGGCGGCGGACGGGCGGTCCTCACCCGGCGGCCGGTCGGCGTCCGGTCCGCCCACGGCCACCGTGAGCAGCGGCGCGCCCACCGGCAGCTCGGTGCCCTCCTCGCCGAAGCGGGCGGTGACCACGCCCCCGTACGGGCAGGGCACGTCCACCATCGCCTTGGCCGTCTCGACCTCGACGACCGGCTGGTCGACGGTGACGACATCGCCCACCTCGACCAGCCAGCGCACGATCTCCGCCCCGGTGAGCCCCTCACCGAGGTCGGGGAGCTTGAACTCCAGCACCTGTGCCATCAGCTCTCGGCCTCCCACTGCAGACGCCCCACGGCGTCCAGGATCCGGTCCACGCCGGGCAGGTGGTGGCGCTCCAGCATCGGCGGCGGATACGGGAGGTCGAACCCGGCCACCCGCAGCACCGGTGCCTCCAGATGGTGGAAGCAGTGCTCCGTGACCCGGGCCGCGATCTCCCCTCCGGGACCGCCGAAGCCGCCCGACTCATGGACGACGACCGCGCGCCCCGTCCGCCGCACCGAGGCGCACACCGTCTCGTCGTCGAACGGCACCAGGGAGCGCAGATCGACGACTTCGAGGTCCCAGCCCTCGGCCCGGGCCGCCTCGGCCGCCTCCAGGCAGACGGGAACGGACGGCCCGTACGTGATGAGCGTGGCGCTCCGGCCGGAGCGCCGCACCACCGCACGGCCCATCGGTTCGACGGATGCAGGCCGCTCCGGGTCCCAGGAGTCCTTCGACCAGTACAGCCGCTTGGGCTCGAGCAGGACGACCGGGTCGTCGGAGGCGATGGCGGCGCGCAGCAGCCCGTAGGCGTCCGGGACGGTCGCGGGCGTGACCACATGGAGCCCCGGAGTCGCCATGTAGTACGCCTCGGAGGAGTCGCTGTGGTGCTCGACGCCGCCGATGCCACCCCCGTAGGGGATACGGATGGTGAGCGGCAGGGGCATCCTGCCGCGCGTGCGGTTGCGCATTCTGGCGACGTGCGACACCAGCTGCTCGAACGCCGGGTAGGCGAACGCGTCGAACTGCATCTCCACGACCGGCCGCAGGCCGTACATCGCCATGCCGACGGCCGTGCCGAGGATGCCCGCCTCGGCCAACGGGGTGTCCGTGCAACGGTCCTCGCCGAACTCCTCGGCGAGTCCGTCGGTGATACGGAAGACACCGCCGAGGGTGCCGACGTCCTCGCCCAGGACGTGCACGGACGGGTCCTCGGCCATGGCGTCGCGCAGCGCGCGGGTGAGCGCCTGCGCCATGGTGGCCGGCTTGGCGGCGACGGTGGTCATCGCTGCGCCCCTTCCGGCTCGGCCCCGGCCTCGGCCGCCAGCTCGGCCCGCAGCTGCTCCCGCTGCTCCAGCAGCTGGGGGGTGGGCTCGGCGTAGACGTGGGCGAACAGGTCCATGGGGTCGAGCTCGGGATCCTGGTTCATGCGTTCCCGCAGGTCGGCGGCCATGGTTTCGGCGTCCTGGCGGGCGGCGGCGACGCGGTCGTCGTCGAGGAGACCGCGCCGGGTCAGCTCCTGTTCCAGAAGTACGACGGGGTCGTGCTTCTTCCAGGCCTCCACCTCGGCGTCACCGCGGTAGCGGGTCGCGTCGTCGGCGTTGGTGTGGGCCTCCACGCGGTAGGTGATCGCCTCGACCAGGGTCGGGCCGCCGCCCGCACGCGCGTGGCGTACGGCGTCGGCCAGGACCTCGTGGACGGCGGCGGCGTCGTTGCCGTCGACCAGCCGGCCGGGCATGCCGTAGCCGACGGCCTTGTGGGCCAGCGACGGGGCCGCGGTCTGCTTGGCGAGCGGTACGGAGATCGCGAAGCCGTTGTTCTGGACGAGGAAGACGACCGGGGCCCGCCACACGGCGGCGAAGTTCAGCGCCTCGTGGAAGTCGCCCTCGCTGGTGCCGCCGTCGCCGACCATGGCCAGCGCGACCACGTCGTCGCCCTTGAGGCGGGCGGCGTGCGCGAGCCCGACGGCGTGCGGCAGCTGGGTGGCGAGCGGAGTGCTCAGCGGCGCGACCCGGTGCTCGTAGGGGTCGTAACCGGTGTGCCAGTCGCCGCGCAGCAGGGTGAGCGCCTGCACGGGGTCCACTCCGCGTGCGACGACGGCGAGCGTGTCGCGGTAGCTCGGGAAGAGCCAGTCCTGCTCCTTCAGGACCAGCGCGGCGGCGACCTCGCAGGCCTCCTGGCCGGTGCTGGAGGGGTAGACCGCGAGACGGCCCTGCTTGGTGAGGGCGGTGGCCTGCGCGTTGTAGCGGCGGCCCCTCACCAGTTCCGCGTACAGCCGGCGCAGCAGCTCCGGATCGGCCCGGTCGGCCTCCTCGGTGCCGAGCACCCGGTACGGCTCCGCGTCGGGCAGCAGCGGCGCGGGGTCGGTACGGGGCTGCCAGGCGGGCGGCGGGGTCGGCCGATAAGCGCCCCGCTGCTCCATGACCGTCATGACGGCACCTCCTCGTGGGAGCGGCTGTGGAGGCGCGGCGTCTGTGACGCGCCTCACCAACCGATTGTTCGGTCGCCGATGCATTTTGGCTACGGGTGGTACCAGGCTGTGGACAAACGGTTCTCCACAGCCTGAGATGGACGCAGTACGTCCATGACGGAGAGGCGGGGCGCGTGTCGTCTGAACAAATGGCCGAAGGACCGGGGGGCACCGGAGCACTGCCGCCCGCACGCCCCCTGGACGCCATAGACCAGAACATCCTGCGCATGCTCCAGGCGGACGGCCGGGCCTCGGTCCGGTCGGTCGCCGAACGGGTCCACGTCTCGCGCGCCAACGCCTACGCCCGGATCAACCGGCTCGTGGAGGACGGCGTCATCCGCGGCTTCGGGGCCCGCGTCGACCACGAACGCGCCGGCCACGGCACGTCCGCGTACATCACCCTGAAAATCGTCCAGAACACCTGGCGCACGGTCCGCGAGCAGCTCAGACAGCTCCCCGGCGCCTCCCACATCGCCCTGGTGGGCGGCGACTTCGACGTGCTGCTCCTGGTGCACACGCCGGACAACCGGACGTTGCGCGAGCTGGTGCTGACCCGGCTCCAGGCGATCCCCGAGGTGCTCAGCACACGCACCCTGCTGGTGTTCGAGGAGGAGGACCTGGAACCGCAGGGCTGAAGCGGGGGCGGCCGCAGGACGCCGTCCCGGTCAGGCCTCCCTGCGCAGTCCTGAGAAGGCGAGCTGAACCACCGCGTCGGCCACTTCGCGCTCGCTGGTGCCGCGTCCGTCGGGCCGGTACCACTCGACGAGCGAGTTGACCATCCCGAAGACCAGCCGGGTCGCCAGGCGCACCTCTATGTCGCCGCGCACGTCCCCTTCCGCCGCCGCGGCCTTCAGCAGGGCCGCCACCCGGTGGTCGAACTCGCGCCGCCGCTCCAGGGCCCACCGCTCGGTGTCCGTGTTGCCGCGCACCCGCAGCAGCAGCGTCACGTACGGCAGCTCCGCGATCAGGACCTCGACCATGCGCCGTACGACGTACTCCAGCCGCTCGGCGGCCCGCCCCACGCGCGCGTGCTCCTCGTCGAGGATGCCGAAGAGACCGTCCAGCGCCCGGCTCACCGCACGCCGCAGCAGTTCCTCCTTGCCCGCCACGTGGTGGTATATCGACGACTTGGAGATGCCCGCCGCCCTGGAGAGGTGCTCCATCGAGGTGCCGTCGTAGCCACGCTCGTTGAACACCCGCACGGCGACGGACAGCAGGGTCTCCGGGGTGTACGTGTCGCGCCTGGCGGTGGTCATGAGGTGCCCTCCCGCTTGTCCGAGGTGTAGGCGTGGCGGTACAGCGCGAGTGACGGCGCGTAGCGGCCGGACGGGTCGCACTCGTGCAGGTTGTCCAGCACGGAGCAGGCCCAGGTGCCACCGAGCCGCCGACTCCACTCCAACGGCCCCAGCGGGTAGTTGACGCCCAGGCGCATCGCGGTGTCGATGTCCTCCTCGGTGGCCACGCCCTTGGCGACGGCCTCGTGCGCCAGGTCGATGATCCGCGCCACCGTGCGCGCGACGATCATGCCGGGGACGTCGCCGATGACGCTGACCTTCTTGCCGAGCGCCTGGAACAGGCCGGTGGCCTCGGCGACGGTCTGCGGGGAGGTGTCCTGGGAGTGGGAGAGGGCGATCCGGCCGGCCTCGCGGTAGTCGAGGGCGAGATCGAAGTAGACGACGTCGCGGAACTCCACCGACGTCTGACCGTCCGCGAGCACCAGCTGACCACCGCCGGGCAGCACCAGCCGGGTGCCGTTGTCCTCGTCCTCCGCGCGGACCTGGATGCCCGCCTCCCGGATCAGTGCGAGCAGGTCCGAGGCGGGGCCCAGATCTCCCTCGGCCACCACGTACGCGGGTGGCGCCGCCTGCTCCGCGGTGTGCGGCTCGAAACGCCCGGCGCCGTCCGTGCGGTCGGAATCGGAGCCGGAGCCGGAGCCGGAGCGGGCAGAGTGATCGGAGTGATCGGAGTAGTCGTACCATCCCCGGCCGCTCTTGCGACCGAGACGGCCGGACTCGACCAGCCGGCGCTGGGCCAGGGAGGGCGTGAAGCGCACGTCCTGGAAGAAGGCCTGCCACACCGAGTGGGTGACGGACTCGTTGACGTCCTGCCCGATGAGATCGGTCAGCTCGAAGGCGCCCATGCGGAAGCCTCCGGACTCGCGCAGCACCGCATCGATCGTGGCCGGGTCGGCCCCCTGGGACTCGTACACCGCGAAGGCCTCGGCGTAGAAGGGCCGGGCGATCCGGTTGACGATGAAGCCGGGGGTGTCGGCGCAGGCGACCGGCGTCTTGCCCCAGGCGCGGGCCGTCTCGTACGCGCGCGTGGCGTGCGCGACCTCGGTGGCGAAGCCGGAGACGACCTCGACGAGCGGCAGCAGCGGGGCCGGGTTGAAGAAGTGCAGGCCCACGAAGCGCCCGGGGACCCTCAGTGCGCCACCGATGGCGGTGACCGACAGGGACGAGGTGTTGGTGGCGAGCAGGCAGTCGTCGCCGACGACGTCCTCCAGCGCGCGGAACAGCTCCTGCTTGACGTCCAGACGCTCCAGGACGGCCTCGACCACCAGGGCACAGTCCGCGAGTCCCGCGAGGTCGTCGACGGGCCGCAGGCGGGCCCGGGCCGCGTCCCGGTCGGCGGCGGTGAGCCGCTCCTTGGCCACCAGCCGGTCGAGCCGGGCCACGATCCCGTCGGCCGCCTCCCGGGCCCGGCCGGGAACGGCGTCGTACAACCGCACGGGATGACCCGCGACCAGTGCTACCTGGGCGATGCCCTGGCCCATGGTGCCGGTGCCGACGACGGCCACGGGGCTGCTGAGGTCGAGTGCTGTCATGTGCGCGATCCTCCCGCACGAACCGGTCCACAGATGCGGCGGACCCCTTGTCCCGACCGATCGTTCGGTTACTCTAACCCTGACCGCCCGTGTTCCGACATCCCCCGCCCATGCTTGGGCCCGGCCCACGAACTCGACGAGGAGTTGGTCCCCGATGGCCGCCGAACTCACCGCGCAGCAGCTGATCACCCAGCACCGGCCCACCCTGGACCGGGCGCTGGAGGCGATCCGCACCCGCGCGTACTGGTCCCCGCACCCCGAGCACCCCAAGGCCTACGGGGAGCACGGCAGCCTGGACCCGGCGGCGGGCAAGGCCGCCTTCGACGCCCTGCTCGGCACCCGTCTCGACCTCGGCCAGCCCGGCACGGACGACTGGGTGGGCGGCGAGACCTCCCCGTACGGCGTCGAGCTGGGCGTGAGCTACCCGCACGCGGACCCCGACGTGCTGCTGCCCGCCATGCGGGCCGGGATGCGGGCCTGGCGGGACGCGGGCGCCGAGACCCGGGCGGTGGTCTGCCTCGAGATCCTCAAACGGATCAGCGACCGGACGATGGAGTTCGCCCACGCGGTCATGCACACCTCCGGCCAGGCGTTCATGATGGCGTTCCAGGCCGGCGGCCCGCACGCGCAGGACCGCGGCATGGAGGCGGTGGCGTACGCGTACGCCGAGCAGACGCGCACCCCCGACACCGCGGAGTGGACCAAGCCGCAGGGCAAGCGCGACCCGCTGACGCTGACCAAGCGGTTCACCCCGGTCCCGCGCGGCATCGGCCTGGTCATCGGCTGCAACACCTTCCCGACGTGGAACGGCTACCCCGGCCTGTTCGCCTCCCTCGCCACCGGCAACGCGGTCCTGGTCAAGCCGCACCCGCGCGCGGTGCTGCCCCTCGCGCTCACCGTCCAGGTCGCGCGCCAGGTGCTCACCGAGGCCGGTTTCGACCCGAACCTGGTGGCCCTGGCCGCCGAAAGGCCCGGCGAGGGCGTCGCCAGGACGCTCGCCACGCGCCCGGAGATCCGGATCATCGACTACACCGGCTCCACGGAGTTCGGCGACTGGCTGGAGGCCAACGCCCGCCAGGCGCAGGTCCACACCGAGAAGGCCGGCGTCAACACGGTGATCGTGGAGTCGACCGACGACTACCAGGGCATGCTCGCCAACCTGGCGTTCTCCCTCTCGCTCTACAGCGGCCAGATGTGCACCACCCCGCAGAACCTGCTGATCCCGCGCGACGGCATCACCACCGACCAGGGCCCCAAGTCCTTCGACGAGCTCGCCGCCGATCTGGCGAAGGCGGTCGACGGCCTGCTCGGCGACGACGCGCGCGCGAACGCGCTGCTCGGCGCGATCGTCAACCCCGGCGTCAAGGCCCGCCTGGAGGCCGCCGCCGGTCTCGGCGAGGTCGCCCTCGCCTCCCGGGAGATCGCCCATCCGGAGTTCCCGGACGCGGTGGTCCGCACCCCCGTGATCGTGAAGCTGGACGGCTCGAAGCCGGACGCCGAGGCCGCCTACATGAGCGAGTGCTTCGGACCGGTCTCCTTCGCCGTCGCGGTCGACTCCGCCTCGGACGCGGCGGAGCTCCTGCGGCGCACCGTCCGCGAGAAGGGCGCGATGACCGTCGGCGCGTACACGACCTCCCCCGAGGTCGAGGAGGCCGTGCGAGAGGTGTGCCTGGAGGAGGCGGCCCAGCTCTCCCTCAACCTCACCGGCGGGGTGTACGTCAACCAGACGGCCGCGTTCTCCGACTTCCACGGCTCCGGCGGCAACCCGGCGGCCAACGCGGCCCTCACCGACGCGGCGTTCGTGGCCAACCGCTTCCGGGTGATCGAGGTACGCCGGGAGGCGTGACGGACGGTGCGGCGACCGCGGGCGCGCGGACCCCGCCCGGACAGGCCCTAAGCGGGTGCGCCCCCGGTGGCGCTCCAGTGGTACAGCGTCATGGCCACACTGGTCGCGAGGTTGTAGCTGGAGACCTGGGGGCGCATCGGGAGCGCCACCAGGTGGTCGGCCCGCGCGCGCAGTTCCGCCGAGAGCCCGCTGCGCTCCGAGCCGAAGGCGAGCAGTGCGTCGTCCGGCAGTTTCAGCGCGCGGATGTCGTCACCCTCCGGGTCGAGCGCGAACACCGGGCCGGCGGGCAGTTCGTCGACGGGCAGCCGCTCCACGGCGGTCGCGAAGTGCAGTCCGGCCCCGCCCCGCACGACCGTGGGGTGCCAGGGGTCGAGGGTGCCGGTGGTGACGACACCGGTCGCCCCGAAACCGGCGGCCAGCCGGATCACGGCCCCCGCGTTGCCCAGGTTGCGCGGGAGGTCCAGGACCACCACGGGGGCGGTGCGCGGGGTGTGCGCCAGCCTCTCGAGGTTGCCCGCGCGGGAGGGCCGTACGGCGAGGGCGGCGACGGCGGTGGGATGCGGGCGCGGGACGAGCGAGGCGTACGTCTCGTACGGCACCTCGGCCAGCAGCGCCGCCAGCGCGTCCCGGACGTCCGGGGCCAGCTCGTCCGCGAGGGCGAGCGCGGCGGCCCGGTCCGCGGTGACCGCCACCTCGACCTCCGCCCCGAAGCGCACGGCGTGCTTGAGGGCGTGGAAGCCGTCGAGCAGGACGGCGGTACCGCTCCGCCGGTGCCAGCGGGTCACGGGACCGGCGTCCCGGTCGGGGGCGTGGGTCCCGGGGGCGGAGGCGGGGTCGGGGGCGGTCATGACGTGCAGCCTACGTGCGGGGGCCGGGTGCCTTCCCCGGCGCGGGGGTGGCCGGCCGGTCGGCCACCCGCTTTTCCGAGTCGGCGGACCGGGGCCCCGGGACAGACGGACCGCCCGCGCGGGTGCGGGGCCGCCGTCCGCGGGCCCTCGCCCACTCGTACGCGCGGGTGGAGCCGTCGCCCAGGCGGCGCAGGAACGTCGTCGGCAGGAAGACGGCGTCGGCCGCGATCATCGCCAGGGAGAAGAAGGGCAGTCCCAGGACGACGGCGATCACGGCGTGCTCAGTGATCACGAGGACCAGGAACACGTTCTTGACCCGCCGGTTGAACAGGGTGAACGGGAAGGCGACCTGCACGGCGACCGTCCCGTACGTCACCAGCATCACCAGGGTGCCGCTGGCGGTCAGCAGGTCGCCGAGGGCCGGCCAGGGGGAGAAGTACTCCAGGTGGAGCGGGTAGTGGACCGCGGTGCCGTCCTGCCAGCGGGAGCCCTGGATCTTGTACCAGCCGGCCGTGGCGTAGATCAGACAGGCCTCGGCCATGATCACCAGCAGGGCCCCGTTGTGCACGACGTTGGCGACGACGTCCAGCAGGATGCGCGGCTGCGGGGTCCTCGCGCGCCGCCCCACCAGCCACCACAGCGCCTGCACCACCCAGACGGCCCACAGCAGCGCCGGTATGAACCAGTCCCCGTCCATCCGGCCGGCCAGGGTCGCCACGAGCAGCAGGAAGCCCAGCACACCCCACAGCGCGGGGCCCACCCGGTCCCGCGGCCGCTCCCCACACGCGCGTGCCCGCTCCTCGCGCCGGGCGCGCCGCGCGTCCAGCGACCACACCTGGCCGCAGCGGGTGAACACGAGGTAGATCGACATCAGGTGCAGGACGTTGTCGCCGCCGTCACCCATGAAGACACTGCGGTTCTGCAGCGACAGCACGCCCACCATGAACAGCACCGACATGGTGCGGGTGCGCCAGCCCAGCAGCAGCAGCGCGCTCCACACCACCGCGAGCGCGTAGCCCGCCTCGAACCAGCCCTGGCCGTCCGACCACAGCAGCGCGGTGAAGGCGCCGTTGGACCCGACCAGCTGATCGGCGAGATCCCAGTTCCACGGGCCGTCGGGACCGTACAGCTCCTGGCGGTGGGGGAACTCCCGGAGCAGGAACAGCAGCCAGGTCGCACTGAAGCCGATCCGGATCACGGCGGTCTGGTACGGGCCGAGGGCGGCGTCGGTGACCCGTGCGACGGCCCCGGGGGCCATGGGGGAGAAGCGGTTCACCCGATGCCTCCCCGGGCCTCGTCCTCCGGCACCGGCCACCAGGGCAGGGTGCGGTGCACCGGCTTCGTCGAGACCTGCTCCTCGCTCCACCGGGGCGGCGGCACGGCGGCGGTGCGGGAGCGCACCTGGATCCGGTCGACGACGTCGCCCGGCCCGGCCGCGTCCGACCGTCCGAGCCGCATCACCATGATCCGGCGCAGATACGACTCGGCCAGCGCGCCCCGCATGCCCACCGGACGATCCTCGTCGTCGTGCGTGGCGACGAAGAAGTCCCAGGCGCGGCGCAGCTCGTTCTGCTGGGTGTGGCTGGGCAGGAGGTTGCCGTCGATGGCCCGGCCGTCCTGGGCGGACAGGTCGTACCAGCCGGTGGTCCGCACTCCCCCGTCCGCCGTCAGGATCTCGGCGCGGACCTGGACGGAGATGTTCTGCTGCAGCGGATTGGGCGCGAACAGCTTCCAGTTCTGCTCGAACTCCGGGTAGATCCAGTCCTCGATCGCCGTGCCGTGCTCCTTGGAGACCGTGTTCGCGGGCGCGACGTGCAGGAACGTCATGCCGAGATGCACGCAGACCACGATCGCGACGACCCCGAGGGCCACCGCGGCGGCGATCCGGTGACGCAGGGAGAGGGCGGCCACGCCGGTGGCCGGCTCGGACGGCGGGGTGGGGCCGCCCGGTTCCGTCGGTCCGTCCGGCCCCTCCGGCCCGGCCCGGCCCTGCCGGGCGTGCGAGCCCTCGTCGTACGCGTTCATCCCGCCCCGTTCCCACATTCCCGGTCCGTGTCCCGGTCGCGGCGCCGTCGTACCGCCCGCACACCGCTTCGCGGCTTCACCGTGTCGCACGGGAACGGTACTCAGCACCGGCCGCCGGAGCACAGCCCCGGAGGTCATCCACAGCTGTTGACACCTTGCGGCGGCCGTCTCACCATGGAATCGCACGAACCGAACGATCGGTCGGGAGCGTGTTCCGGGAAGAGCCCAGGTCGAGAAGAAGCCAGGTCGAGAAGAACCAAGGTCGAGGGGGACCTCATGGCGACAGCAGCCGCTCGCGGCACGGTCGGCGGCCGTACGCACGACGCACCGGACGGCGCCGGTGACGGCGCCGGTGATCCGCTCGTCGGCAGCGCGGGACACGAGCGTGCCTTCGACGCGGCCGTCGCCGCCGACGAGAGGATCGAACCGCGCGACTGGATGCCCGACGCCTACCGCGCCACGCTCGTCCGGCAGATCGCCCAGCACGCGCACTCCGAGATCATCGGCATGCAGCCGGAGGCCAACTGGATCACCCGCGCGCCGTCGCTGCGCCGCAAGGCGATCCTGATGGCCAAGGTGCAGGACGAGGCCGGACACGGCCTGTACCTCTACAGCGCCGCCGAGACCCTCGGCACCAGCCGTGAGGAGCTGCTGGACAAGCTGCACTCCGGCCGCCAGAAGTACTCCTCGATCTTCAACTACCCCACGCTGACCTGGGCCGACGTCGGTGCGATCGGCTGGCTGGTGGACGGCGCCGCGATCACCAACCAGGTGCCCCTGTGCCGCTGCTCGTACGGCCCGTACGCGCGCGCCATGGTGCGCATCTGCAAGGAGGAGTCCTTCCACCAGCGCCAGGGCTACGAGCTGCTGCTGGCCCTGAGCCGCGGCACCCCCGAGCAGCACGCGATGGCCCAGGACGCGGTGGACCGCTGGTGGTGGCCGTCCCTGATGATGTTCGGCCCGCCCGACGACGAGTCGCAGCACTCCGCGCAGTCGATGGCCTGGAAGATCAAGCGGCACTCCAACGACGAGCTGCGCCAGCGCTTCGTCGACATCTGCGTCCCCCAGGCCGAGTCGCTCGGCCTCACCCTCCCCGACCCGGACCTGCGGTGGAACGAGGAGCGGGGGCACCACGACTTCGGCCCGATCGACTGGGCCGAGTTCCGGGACGTCCTCAAGGGCAACGGCCCGTGCAACGAGGAGCGGCTGAGCCGGCGCAGGCGCTCCCATGAGGAGGGCGCCTGGGTCAGGGAGGCGGCAGCGGCCCACGCGGCCAAGCACGCGAACGGCGAGACAGGAGCGACCCGTACATGACCGACACCGACTGGCCCCTGTGGGAGGTCTTCGTGCGCTCCCGCCGGGGGCTCTCCCACACCCACGCCGGCAGCCTGCACGCCCCGGACGCGGAGCTCGCCCTGCGCAATGCCCGCGATCTGTACACCCGCCGCGGTGAGGGCGTCTCGATCTGGGTCGTACCGTCGTCCGCGGTCACCGCCTCCTCCCCGGACGAGAAGGACCCGTTCTTCGAACCGGCCGCCGACAAGCCCTACCGGCACCCGACGTTCTACGAGATCCCCGAGGGGGTGCGGCACCTGTGACGACGCCACCCAGCGCCCCCGCACAGACAGCCTCCGAGGACACCGCCCGCACGACGGCCGCGCTCGCCCTCGGCGACGACGCCCTGGTGCTCTCCCACCGCCTGGGCGAGTGGGCGGGCAACGCCCCGGTGCTGGAGGAGGAGGTAGCCCTCGCCAACATCGCGCTGGACCTGCTGGGCCAGGCCCGGGTGCTGCTGTCGACGGCCGGCGACGAGGACGAGCTGGCGTTCCTCCGCGAGGAACGCGCCTTCCGCAACCTCCAGTTGGTGGAACAGCCGAACGGCGACTTCGCCCACACCATCGTCCGCCAGCTGTACTTCTCCACCTACCAGCATCTCCTGCACACCGAGCTCGCCGCGGGGGACGGCCCGTTCGCGCCGCTGGCCGGCAAGGCCGTCAAGGAGGTCTCCTACCACCGCGACCACGCCGAGCAGTGGACCCTGCGGCTCGGCGACGGCACGGACACCAGCCGGGCCCGGACCCAGCGGGCCGTGGACGCCCTGTGGCGGTACACCGGTGAGATGTTCCAGCCGGTCGAGGGCCTCGACATCGACTGGCCGGCCCTGGAGACGGCCTGGCTGGAGCGGATCGCCCGGGTACTGCTCCGGGCCACCCTCACCGTGCCCGAGGGACCGCGCGTCGGGGCCTGGGCGGCCGGTGCCGGCCGCCAGGGACTGCACACCGAGTCCTTCGGCCGGATGCTCGCCGAGATGCAGCACCTGCACCGCAGCCACCCGGGGGCGACATGGTGACCACGGCGCCCACCACCCCGCTGGAGGCCGAACTCCTGGAACTGGCCGGTTCGGTGCCCGACCCCGAACTGCCCGTGCTGACCCTGCGCGAGCTGGGCGTGGTGCGCGCGGTGCACGCGCGCGGAACGGACGCCGTCGAGGTCGAGCTGACCCCCACGTACACGGGGTGCCCGGCCGTCGAGGCGATGTCGGCGGACATAGAGCGGGTCCTGCGCAGACACGGCGTGCGTGAGGTCACCGTCCGCAGGGTGCTCGCGCCCGCCTGGTCGACCGACGACATCACCGAGGAGGGGCGGCGCAAGCTGCGGGAGTTCGGCATCGCCCCGCCTCGTGTACGGCCGCCGTCCGGCGCGGTCCCGGTGGGCCTCGGGCCGACCCGCACCCGCGACCCGCTGGCCGGCGCCCCGCCGGCCGGCGAGGCGTCCGCCGCTCCGGAGCCGGTGCGGTGCCCGTACTGCGGCTCCGCCGACACCGAACTGCTCAGCCGTTTCTCGTCCACGGCGTGCAAGGCGCTGCGCCGGTGCCTGGCCTGCCTCGAACCGTTCGACCACTTCAAGGAGTTGTGATGGCGCGCTTCCACCGGCTCCGGGTGGCCGCGGTAGAGCGGCTCACCGACGACTCCGTGGCCCTCACCCTCACCGTCCCCCCGGAACTGCGCGAGCAGTACCGCCACGCCCCGGGCCAGCACCTCACCCTGCGGCGCAGGGCCGACGGCGAGGACATCCGGCGCACCTACTCCATCTGCTCCCCGGCGCCCGACGGCCAAGGGCCCGGCACACTGCGGGTGGGGGTGCGGCTGGTCGACGGCGGGGCCTTCTCGACGTACGCCCTGAAGGAGATCGGCGTCGGGGACGAGCTGGAGGTGATGACCCCGGCGGGCCGGTTCACCCTCCGGCCCGCGCCCGGCCGGTACGCGGCGATCGTCGGCGGAAGCGGCATCACGCCGGTGCTGTCCATCGTCTCGACCCTGCTGAGACGCGAGCCCGAGGCCCGGTTCTGCCTGATCCGCAGTGACCGCACGGCCGCCTCGACGATGTTCCTGGAGGAGGTGGCCGACCTGAAGGACCGCTACACCGAACGGCTCCAGCTGGTGACGGTGCTGTCCCGGGAGGAGCAGCAGGCAGGGCTGCCGTCCGGGCGGCTCGACCAGGAGCGGCTTACCGCGCTGCTGCCGGCGCTGCTGCCCGTGGAGCAGGTGGACGGCTGGTTCCTGTGTGGCCCGTACGGGCTGGTGGAGGGGGCGGAGCGGGCTCTGCGCGGCCTGGGTGTGGCCCGCTCCCGCATCCACGAAGAGATCTTCCACGTGGACACCGGCACACCGGTCGCCCCCGCGGCACCGGCCCCCGCCCACAGCACGGTCACCGCCCTGCTCGACGGGCGCGGCGGCACCTGGCCCGTCCAGGACGGCGAGTCCCTGCTGGAAACGGTGCTGCGCAACCGCCCCGACGCCCCCTACGCCTGCAAGGGCGGGGTGTGCGGAACCTGCCGTGCCTTTCTCGTCTCGGGCGAGGTGCGGATGAACCGCAACTTCGCGCTGGAGTCGGAGGAGACCGAGGCGGGCTACGTACTGGCCTGTCAGTCGCATCCGGTGACGGAGAGGGTGGAGCTGGACTTCGACCGCTGACGCCCGTCGCCCGCTTCCGGAGCCTGTTCCGGCATCCGGACTACAGGACGTGTCCGGGCTGCCCGTCATCCGTGACCACGGAGCGCCCCGACGACTCCCACACCTGCATCCCGCCCGCCACGTTCACGGCGTCGATGCCCTGCTGGACCAGATACATGGTGACCTGGGCGGAGCGCCCGCCGGAACGGCAGATGACATGCACCCGGCCGTCCTGCGGGGCCGCCTCGGTCAGCTCGCCGTACCGGGCGACGAACTCGCTGATCGGGATGTGCAGCGCCCCTTCGGCATGGCCGGACTTCCACTCGTCGTCCTCACGGACGTCCAACAGGAAATCGCCGTCCTCGAGGTCCGTGACCCCGACCGTGGGCACCCCAGTCGCAAAACTCATGCCCCCGACGCTACCGGAAGCAACCGAGCCGGACTTCACACCGCGGGGCGGCCGGGGTTCCGGCCGCTCCACATCTCAGCCCTGCAGGGCCGCCAGCTCCGCCTCGCGTTCGGTCACCTGGGCGCGCAGCTGCTCGGCTATCTCCTCCAGGAGACCGTCCGGGTCGTCCGGGGCCAGTCGGAGCATCGAGCCGATGGCGCCCTCCTCGAGTTCCTTCGCGACCAGCGTGAGCAGTTCCTTGCGCTGGGCGAGCCACTCGAGCCGGGCGTAGAGCTCGTCGACGGCACTCGGGGCCTGCTCCTTCGGCTTCGGGCCCGCGGCCCATTCCTCGGTGAGCTCGCGCAGCTCCGCCTCGCTGCCGCGGGCGTAGGCGGCGTTGACACGGGTGATGAACTCCTCGCGGCGGCGGCGTTCCGGCTCCTCCTGCGCCAGGTCCGGATGCGCCTTGCGGGCGAGGTCGCGGTAGAGCTTGCGGGCCTCCTCGCTGGGCCGCACCCGCTCCGGGGTCCGGACCGGCTGGTCCGTGAGCATGGCTGCGGCCTCCGGGAAGAGACCGTCGCCGTCCATCCAGCCGTTCAGCAGCTGCTCCACACTGGGGATCGGCAGCAACCGGGAGCGCGCGTCCTCGGCCAGCCGACGGTCCTCGGGATCACCGGTGCGGTCCGCCTTGGCCTCCAGGATCCGGGCATCCAGTTCCTCGAGGCGCAGATACATGGGGCCGAGCCGCTGCTCGTGCAGCCGGGAGAAGTTCTCGACCTCGATGCGGAAGGTGTCCACCGCGATCTCGAACTCGATCAGCGCCTGCTCGGCGGCTCGCACGGCCTGCTCCAGCCTCGCCTCGGGCCGCTGCGCACCACCTTCGGCCGTCACCTGCTGCTCCGCACCGGCGCCGCCACCACCCTGCTCACCCTCCGAGGTCGTCACCCGCACAGCGTAGGCCACCACCGCCGCCCCCGGAGCCCACCCGGCCCGCTCCCGGCACCGGCCCGGCCCGCCGAACCGCAGGCCGGATCACCTGCCAGCCCCCCCTGTCGACCCACCGACGGGGCATCGGAAACGGAACGCGGACACCCGGTCCTGCCCCACGCCGCCCCGCTGCTCAGACCCCCGTCTCCGCCGCGATCCGACCCGACCGCACCGCCGCCACCAGGTCCGCGTGGTCGGCCTCCGTACGGTCGGCGTAGCGGAGCGCGAAGTCGGCCATCGCCTCGTCGAGCTCGTCGTTCTTGCCGCAGTAGCCGGCGATCCGGCGGGGGTCGGCGCTGTGGGAGTGGGCACGGGCCAGGAGGGCGCCGGTCATGCGGGCGTAGTCGTCGACCTGGTCGGCGGCCAGGGCCGTCGGGTCGACGCTGCCCTTGCGGTTGCGGAACTGCCGGACCTGGAAGGGCCGCCCCTCGACGGTCGTCCAGCCCAGCAGGTTGTCGCTGACCACCTGCATCCTCTTCTGGCCCAGGACCACGCGCCGGCCCTCGTGGTCGGCGTCGGGGACGTCGAAGCCGGCCGTCAGCAGATGCGGGACCAGCGCCGAGGCGCGGGCCTCCTTCACCTGGAGGACCAGGGGCTCGCCCCGGTGGTCCAGGAGCAGCACGACATACGAGCGGGTGCCCACGCTGCCCGTGCCGACCACGCGGAACGCCACGTCCTGCACCGCGTGCCGGGCCAGCAGCGGAAGCCGGTCCGGCTGGAGGGTGCCGACGTACTCCTCCAGGGAGTGGGCCACCGCGGCGGCCTCGGCGTCGTCGACGCGCCGCAGTACCGGCGGGGCGTCGACGAAACGACGTCCGCCGTCCGCCGTCGCCTCGGTGGACTTGGCCGCGAAACGGCCGCTGGTGTTGGCGCGGGCCTTCGCGTAGACCCGCTCCAGGGTGCCCAGCAGATCGTGCGCGTCGGTGTGGGAGACCAGCTCCTCGTCGGCGATGGCGTTCCAGGCGTCCAGCACCGGCAGCTTGGCCAGCAGCCGCATCGTGCGGCGGTAGGCGCCCACCACGTCACGGGCGGCCTTGCGGCAGGTGTCCTCGTCCGCGCCGACCTCCCGTCCCGCGAGCACCAGCGAGGTGGCGAGCCGCTTGACGTCCCACTCCCAGGGGCCCCACGCCGTCTCGTCGAAGTCGTTCAGATCGATGACCAGTCCGCCGCGCGCGTCGCCGTACAGGCCGAAGTTGGCCGCGTGCGCGTCGCCGCATATCTGCGCGCGGATCCGCGTCATGGGGGTGCGGGCCAGGTCGTGGCCCATGAGGCCCGCCGCGCCGCGCAGGAAGGCGAACGGTGTCGCCGCCATCCTGCCCACACGTATCGGCGTCAGCTCGGGCAGCCGGCCGCGGCTGGACTCCTCGACCGCGCTCACCGCGTCGGGGCGGGAGGGGTCCAGGTCGAGAGCGGCGTGGGCGCTGCGGGGGACCAGCCGGCGCAGGGCCTTGCCGTCCTCCTTGGCCGAGCCCTGGGGCGGCCATGCGGCGAAGCCCCGTACACGCGGCAGCCGCCGCACCTCACCGGCCGCCCGGCCGTCCGGTCCCGTCCGCGCAGGCATCCCTTCCGTACCGGTCCCACCGTCAACGATCTCGGTCACAGCAACCGCCTCCCCCGTACGCCCACACGTACGCCCGTACACACGCTCGACCACGCGCACGCATCGACAACCGACACGAACGACCGTCGGCCCTGCGTCGACACAGGAATCGGCGCAGGCCAAGAGATCAACCGTGCCGACCGTACAACTCCATGGGCGAAACGCGTCAGGTCCTGTGGACGACTCCGGGGCTGTGGACGACCCCCTCACCCACACGCGCCCCTGCGACTGCCCGCCACAACTGCCGACCTCGGCCTCACCGTGCCCACGCCCACGCCCGCCTACCCCGCCTCGGCGACATCTCCCCCGACCGGTTCCAGCCGTCCCTCCGCGAGGGCCCGCTGGGCGCGGTCCACCGAGATGTCCAGCCGGGCCAGCACCGCCGGGACCGCGATGCCCGGCAGCATGTGCTGGAACAGCACGACGACCCGGTGCTCCAGATCCTGCCGCTGGCAGCGCAGTTGCGAGAGGAGCTGCACCCCCGAGTAACTCGCGACCAACAACTCCGCCGTCTCCGTCGCTTCGACGTGCGGCAGCAGTTCACCCCCCGCCTTCGCCTCGGCCAGGGTCCGGGTGGTCTGGTCGATCCACATACGGAACGCCGGGGTCCGGTCCAGGCCCAACGCCCCTTGGTCCAGGGCCAGTCCGACACTGGCCCGCACCAGCGGATCGGTCCGCAGCCGCAGGGCCAGCACCAGACCGGAGTCGACGAGTTCCTGGAGCTTGCTCGACTGGGGCGGCAGGGTGACCGCCAATTGCTCCTCGAAGATGCCGAGCGCCAGCTCCTCCTTGGAGCCGAAGTGGAAGTACAGGGCGCCCTTGGTCACCCCGGCCCGGTCCAGGATCTCCCCGATGGTCGCGGAGGTGTAGCCGCGTTCGTCGAAGACGGCCGCGGCCGCGGCCAGAATGGTCCGCCGTGTGCGGATCGCGCGCTCCTGTCGCGCCATCGGGTGCCTCCTGATCTCCGTGGATCTCATGGATCGCCGTGAAGTCGCCGCGCGGGCGCCGTGCATGATGCCGTGCGGGCGCGTGGGCTCGTCTCCAACGGTATGGATCACCCTTGAAAAAAACCGGCTCGTCCGTATCTTAGTGCGAAAGTCGACCGGATCCAGGCCGTCCAGCCGTCCAGCCGAGGGGTTGCCATGCCGCAGTCAGGTCCCTCAAGTACGACCACGGAGGATCAGACCGAACAGGGGGGCGAGCCCGCAAACGCGGCCGGCCGGGCTGCCGGTGCCCACACCGGCCCCGGCACCACCAGGGTCACCGAGCGACTCGCGCACCGCACCCGCGCGGCGGACGTCTTCCCCACGGACTGGATACGCCTCTCCGACCTCGCCTTCCGCGTCACCGCGCACTGGCCCGCCGACCACTCCTTCTTCGGCCCGGCCGACGACCGCCACCAGGACCCGATGATCATCGGCGAGACCCTGCGCCAGACCACGATGGCCCTCGCCCACGCCGAGTTCGGCACCCCACTCGACACACACTTCGTCATGTGGGATCTGTCGGTCACCGCGGACCCCTCCGGACTGTTGCTCGCGGACGCCGCCGAGCCGGTCGCCATCGACGTCGTCTGCTCCGAGGTGCGCCGCCGAGGACGCGGTCTGAGCAGCATGCGGACCACCATGGATTTCCGCCGCGCGGGAGGGCTCGTCGCCCGGGGCACCGGCAGCACCGGCTGCACCTCACCGGCCGCCTACCGGCGCCTGCGGGCCCGGCAGTTGGACGCCATGGACAGCGCGATACCCCTGCCGCCCCCCGTCGCCCCCGAACTGGTCGGCCGCGACCGTGCGCAGGACGTCGTCCTCGCCCCCGCCGACCGCCCCGGCACCTGGCTCCTGCGGGTCGACACCGGCCACCCCGTGCTCTTCTCCCGGCCCAACGACCACGTCCCCGGCATGGTCCTGTTCGAGGCGGCCCGCCAGGCCGCGACCGCGGCATCCGGCAGGCGGTCCTTCCTGCCGACCGACATGGCCGTCTCCTTCAGCCGCTACGCCGAACTGGACAGCCCCTGCCTGCTCGAAGCCGAAGTCCTCGACAAGGACAAGGCCGACGCCGACGCCGACGCCGACGCCGACGCCGAGAACGGCGAGGTGACCGTACAGGTCTCCGGCCGGCAGGACGACATGCCCGTCTTCACCGCCACCCTCACCTCAGCACCTCACGGCCGCACCCCGGACCACGCCCCGGTACGTTCGCCGCTGTGACGCTGAGAACGGTGAACCTTCTGATCACGGGCGGCACCGGCTTCATCGGCAGCCGGGTCGCGGCGGCCGCACACCGACGCCCGGACACCCACGTCCGTCTGCTGTCTCGCCGAACCCTCAGCACACCCGTCGAGACCGTACCCGGCGATCTCGCCGATCCCGCGTCCCTGTACGGCAGTTGCACCGGCGTCGACGTACTCGTCCACTGCGCCTCACGCGTGAGCGGCGACCCGGAATCGCTCGCGGCGGTCAACGACCGGGGCACGAGAGCCCTGGTGGAGGAAGCGGTGCGCAGCGGGGTGCGCCGCATCCTCCACGTGAGCACCGCCGCCGTCCACGGCCGGGGCCCCTTCCACGGCGTACGGCCGGGCGAGGCCCCCGTCGCCCCCGCCTCCGCCACCAGCCGCACCCGTGCCGCCGCCGAGCGGCACGTCCTCGACGCGGGCGGCCTGGTGCTGCGACCCCACCTGGTGTACGGCGAGGGCGACCGCTGGATGGTGCCCGGAGTGGTCGAACTCCTGCGGGAGCTGTCGGCGACCGTGACGGGCTGCGAAGCCCTGCACTCGATGATCGACGTGGGCACCCTGGGCCGCGCCGCCGTCACCGCGGCGCTCTCCCCGGCCCTCGAGCCCGGTGTCCACTACGTCAACCATCCGGAGCCCGTATCCGCGTCGGCCCTGCTCGCGGCCGTGTGCGCCCAGGTGGAACAGCCCGCCGAGGGGGCCACGGTGGACGTCACGACCGCCTACGCGCGAGCCGCCGACTCGCCGCGCGCCCTGCACCACCTCGGCATGCTCACCGTCGACCACTGGTTCAGGGACGACACCTTCTGGAGCACCCTGAACTGCTCCCCGGGCGACGCCTTCGCCCACGCCTTTCCCCGTGCGGCCTCTTGGTACCGGTCGTTCGTCGGCGCTCCCTGACCGGCTCCCCCGCGGGCCGGCCCGCGCTCGTGCCCGTCCGTCACCCCGTCGTCGAACCAATCCGTCGGTTTGTCGACCGGGACAAGAATTCGCATCACGCCTGCTGCCGCAACCGCAGTCACGGGCTCAGACGTGATGGAGCGCCCTGGCTTCTGTGGATCCTGGTACGCGTCAAGCCGATTCCCGACGCGGAGTGCCATGAGATTTCCCTCACAGGTTCTGGACCGCATCCCACCGCGCCCGCGCCCGGTCGTGTTCGCCGAGATCCCTCAGCGGGCGTGACAGCAGGACCGCCACGGCCTCCTCGCCGCAGCGGTCCGCCGGCCACAGTGAACCAGCCGCCGATCACCCTGCCCGTCAGCTCAGGTCGGCTCGGTTCGCGTCGAGGGCCGGTACCAACAGCGTGCCGCTCGGTTCCTGCTCCTGCTGGTGGAGGAAGGCCGTGTCGGCGAGAGCGTTGACGGCGGTGTTGAACCGCTCCATCGAGGTGGGCTGGTCGGGACCGAGGACGTACTCCTTGAGCGTGTGCCGGTCGAGTGCCATCGGGTCATGGCGTGGCTCTCGCACCGACCGCAGGATCTCCGGCAGTCGGGTGCAGGCCCGGTCGAGGAGATAGGCGCCGCCCGCAGTGGTGTAGGCGGCACGGAATTCCTCGTCGGGCAGATCATTGGCGTTGGTCAGGACGTACGGCTTGAGACTCGCGACGAAGTCGGCGACGACGGATGAGACGTCGCTGATGAGGATGTCCGCCTGGTTGAAGCACTCGTACAGGGTGGGCAGTTGACCGGTGATCACCTGGTGGCGGAGGGGGCCGGTGCGGCTCCAGAAGAGGTGGTGCCATTCAGCTTCCAGTGCGTGCCACTCGTCGGAGCCGGTGTGGTCCGGCAACCGCGCGTCACGCGTCTGCTGGGCGTCGTCGCCGGTTCGGTTGCGGCCGGCGAGTTCGTTGAGCCGTTCCCTGATCTCCCGCATCCGCGGCTCCGGCTCGGCGTCGAGGTCGGGCAGGGCGTCGGCGGACTGGCGTCGGCGGTTGTCGGCGTCGAGCATCTCACGGATGGCCTGGTCGGCGGCTGCGGCTTCGGCGGAGCGCTTGCCGGTCAACGGATGCGGTTTGTACAGGACCCGCACGCCCTCGTCGAGCAGGGCACTGACCAGGTCCGTACCCATGGGGATCAGGGAGGTGTGGCAGTCGTCGTCGCTCCAGCCTTCCCAGGTCGGCGCGTACAGCACGGTGGGCAGCGGACCGGGTACGTGCTCGGCGTGCAGTCGGATCGGGGCCAGCTGGGGACGGCCGACCTCCACGATCGCGGCGTCGTCGATGGCGTGCCGGATCCGCTGGTAGCGGTCGCGGCCTGCGCGTCCGGCCACCCAGATCTCGTCGTACACCTTGCTGACCCGGTTGCTGCTGGCGAGCTTGTCGCTGTCGCCGTGGCCGATGAAGACGTGCTTGGCCTCGGCGACGCGCAGCATGTGGACGTTCTTGCCCGCGTTGCCCGGGTACAGCACCACCTTCAGTTCGGGCAGGTCGAGTTGGGCCAGGTCGTCGGCCCTGGGCACGCACACGACCGGGAGGCGGGTGCGGCTGAGGTAGGAGAAGGAGGCACGTTCCCGCAGGATGATCAGCGGACGGCGGTCGAGGTTCTCCAGGGTTTCGATCCACATGTTGACCTGGTACATGAAGTCCCGGGAGACCGCGGCGAAGCTGAAGTACAGGGCCACCTCCGGCCGGTAGTCGGCCAGCTGCCGGTTGAGTGTGGCGATGATCTCCTCCCGCTGCGGCGTCCGGCGGGCCGTTCGCACCTGTGCGGCCAGTGCCAGCAGCAGGAGAGCGGACAGGCCGAGGCTCACCGCGTATCCGGCCTTGGTGAAGGACCAGCCGGCGGTCGCCAGACCGGCGAGCAGCCCCGCGTGCATCGGCAGGTCGAGGTGGAGCATCCGGCGCAGGTAGCGGCGGAACAGCAGGGGCGGCGGAGCCTTGGGGATGCCCGCGTCGCTCATGTCCATGTTGCGCACGGCGACCGGGAGCGTCCGCTCCCGGCGGACGATGCGGTGCAGCGCGGTGTAGAACACGAGTATCCCGAACTGGGCACCCACCACGAACAGTCCGGCGGCCAGCACGGACTCGGGCGCCTCCATGCGTACCGCCAGCATGAGAAGCAGCACGTCACGGGCCAGGAAGCGCGTGACCCGGTCCACCCTGAGCGCGGCCAGCCGACGGATGAAAGCGGGCTCGACGCGGTGCAGCCACGCGTCCGCGACATAGCTGACGGCTGACGCGGCGATGAACCCCCACAGATGAGGGAGCAGAGCGAACAACGGTAGCGCCGCATAGCTCGCCCCGAGCAGAAGCGCCAGCGCAAATCCGCCCCATGTGTGTATGCGCAGCGCGGCACGCAGCGGTTGGAGCATGGTTGCTCGATGTCCCTTCCAGGATGCGGCTCGGAAGCCGGCCGAGAGTTGGGTAATACATGTGTTCGACATGTAGATGGGGTGAATGGTTGCGTAACGAGAGGTAACTTTCTCGGCACGTGAATCGGGCGGACCCGACGCACCCGCTTCAGGACCTGCGTGACGCTCGGTCGACCGTCATGCGTACGCCCCCGTGTCCATCGCCTGCGGTCGGATTCGACGGCGCGCGGGCCCGCGGTGCGGGAGTCGGGGGATGCGGCGCCCGCGTCCATTGGATTGCCGTGATCACCGCGCCACCACGGCCGGATCCCGGAGAACCCGGAGAACCCGGAGAAAAGGACACGAGGCGCGGGCACCCGAAGTCGCGTCGGACGCCTGAAGGGGTGGCCTGCGCGGCAGCTGTGCACCGGGCGGGATCCGTGTACCGGCATCGGGCGGGGAAGGGCCCCCACGCCCTCAGGTCGGCGAGGAAGGGCCGAACAGCGGCACAAGCCAGGAGTGCCGTGGCCGAGAAGCCGGTCCGGGCGAGCGGGACGAGCATGGTCACGGGAAAGGCCACGAGGCTGACCAGGCCTCGCCGCCGACGCGTACGGCTGTGGTCCACCATGATCCGGGCGCAGGGGAGACCGACCTCACGTCGGGTCTCGACCGGCTGCCGGAGTCGGTTCGCGCCGGGCCGCGCACCGGGCGGTTGGCCGCCCTGGAGCACGGCGGGACACCGCTGGGCGGGTGCGTGCGGCCCGCTCCCACGCGTCCGGCAGGCGTCGAAAGGCGAAGCAGGTGCGGGGGCTGCCCTCGAGCGAGAGCGAGGACGCGGCCGCGAGCCGGGCGAACACCGACGAACCACGGCCAGACGAAGCAGGGGCCCCGCCCGTGAGATACCTCACGGGCGGGGCCCCTGCTTCAACCAGGCTGCGCCTCGCCCCACAACCCTCAGCCAACGAGAAACGGGCCCCTGCCGTGACTTCCGTCACCTGCAGCGACCCGTTCCGCCGTTTTCTCGTTGTGCGCGAGGGGGGAGTTGAACCCCCACGCCCTTGCGGGCACTGGAACCTGAATCCAGCGCGTCTGCCTATTCCGCCACCCGCGCATTGGGTGTGTCCTCGGCCCCGCCCTGTAGTGGTTCGGCGCCTTCCGACACCAGAACATTAGCACGCTGATCGAGGTGGATTCACATCCCTTTCCACCCGCCCCGGACCCCACCCGCCCGAGCAGCACCGCCGCGCGGTGACGTCACACCTCGAACAGAAACGGTGCCGCGTCCCGGACACGCACGCATGGACAGGTGTCAATGGGTATGGATGGGCATGGATGCGCATGGAACTGTCCCCATCCCCTCCAGCAGAACCACTTCACGTATCAACCTCGTACCGGTAGCCCCCGTCTCCCCAGGTGCCGGACGGAGTGCACAGCCGCGTGCGGGACACTGGTCCACAGTCCCCTCTACGATCCATGGCAGGGCGGCTCGCACGAGCACGGCCGAAGGAGTTCGAAGGGGCCCCCGGAGGGAACTCCGAGGGAGCTCCGTCAGGCGTCGACACCGGCCGGCCGGGCAAGCAGGGGGAACCAGCCGATCGACCGGGGCGTGGATACGATCAGTAAGCAGTACCAGGTAGACGGTGCACGGACCGGCGCACCGGGCAGTAGACGCAGTGGACAGGGCAGTACACAGGACGGCGACGACGGAGGAGGTGCCCCATGGGAGTCCTGAAGAAATTCGAGCAGCGGCTCGAAGGCCTGGTCAACGGCACCTTCGCCAAGGTGTTCAAGTCCGAGGTGCAGCCCGTGGAGATCGCGGGAGCACTCCAGCGGGAGTGCGACAACAACGCGACCATCTGGAACCGCGACCGCACCGTCGTCCCCAACGACTTCATCGTCGAACTGAGCACCCCCGACTACGAGCGGCTCAGCCCGTACTCCGGGCAGCTCGGTGACGAACTCGCCGGCATGGTGCGCGACTACGCCAAGCAGCAGCGCTACACCTTCATGGGCCCCATCAAGGTGCACCTGGAGAAGGCGGAGGACCTCGACACCGGCCTGTACCGGGTGCGCAGCCGTACGCTCGCCTCCTCCAGCAGCCAGGCGGGCCCCACCGGCCCCGGCCCCGCGGGCCCCGGCACGGGCTCCCCGCCCACCGGCCGCCCCGGCGGCTACGGCTACCCGCCGGTCGCTCCCGCGGGAGCCCCGCCCATGCCGGCCGCGCCGCCGCCCGGCGGCCGCCCCGGCGGCTACGGCTACCCGCCGGCCGCGGGCGGCCAGCGGCCCCCCGCCGCACCCCCGTCCGCCGGCCGCACCCGCTACTGGATCGAGATCAACGGCAACCGCCACCAGATCTCCGACGCGACGCTGGTACTGGGCCGCAGCACCGAGGCCGACGTACGGATCGACGACCCCGGCGTCTCCCGTCGGCACTGCGAGATCCGGACCGGAACGCCCTCGACGATCCAGGATCTCGGGTCCACCAACGGCATCGTGGTGGACGGACAGCACACCACCCGCGCTACGCTCCGCGACGGCTCGCGGATCGTCGTGGGCAGCACCACCATCATTTACCGGCAAGCCGAAGGGTGAAGCGGGGGCAATGTCAGAGCTGACCCTCACGGTCATGCGGCTGGGTTTCCTGGCCGTACTGTGGCTGTTCGTGATCGTGGCCGTGCAGGTCATCCGCAGTGACCTCTTCGGTACGCGGGTCACCCAGCGCGGAGCACGCCGGGAGGCCACCCGGCCGCAACAGAGCGCCCGGCAGGCACCGCCGCCGCAGCGCCAGCAGTCCGGGGGCGGCCGCCGCGGCCGCAACGCCCCCACCAAGCTGGTCGTGACCGAGGGCACCCTCACCGGCACCACCGTCGCGCTCCAGGGCCAGACCATCACGCTGGGCCGGGCGCACGACAGCACGATCGTGCTGGACGACGACTACGCCTCCAGCCGCCATGCCAGGATCTACCCGGACCGCGACGGCCAGTGGATCGTCGAGGACCTGGGCTCCACGAACGGCACGTACCTGGACCGGTCCCGGCTGACGACACCCACACCGATTGGACCGGGTGCGCCGATCCGCATCGGCAAGACCGTCATCGAGCTGCGGAAGTAGTGCTACACCAATGACAGAACGCGAGCGGAGCGAGCACGCGGTGGGGGTCCCGACCCAGGGCCCCGGCGCGCTCCCGACCGGAGGGTGGGCAGTGTGGCTCGACACGACCGGCTGTACCCGGAGCCGACGGGCGAGGTGCGCATGAGCCTGTCCCTGCGCTTCGCCGCCGGATCACACAAGGGGATGATCCGGGAGGGCAACGAGGACTCCGGTTACGCCGGTCCCCGCCTGCTCGCCATCGCCGACGGCATGGGCGGCGCCGCGGCCGGCGAGGTCGCCTCCTCCGAGGCCATCTCCACCATCGTCGCGCTCGACGACGACGTTCCCGGCTCCGATCTGCTCACCTCCCTCGGTACGGCGGTGCAGCGCGCCAACGACCAGCTGCGCATGATGGTCGAGGAGGACCCCCAGCTCGAGGGCATGGGCACCACCCTGACCGCCCTGCTGTGGACCGGCCAGCGCCTCGGCATGGTGCACGTCGGCGACTCCCGGGCCTACCTCCTGCGCGACGGCGTCCTCACCCAGATCACCCAGGACCACACCTGGGTGCAGCGGCTGGTGGACGAGGGCCGGATCACCGAGGAGGAGGCGACCACCCACCCGCAGCGGTCCCTGCTCATGCGGGCCCTCGGCAGCGGCGAACACGTCGAACCCGACCTCTCCATCCGCGAGGTCCGGGCCGGCGACCGGTACCTGATCTGCTCCGACGGCCTGTCCGGCGTGGTCTCCCACCAGACCCTGGAGGAGGCCCTGGCGGGCTACCAGGGTCCCGAGGACACCGTGCAGACCCTGATCGAGCTGGCGCTGCGCGGCGGCGGCCCGGACAACATCACCGTGATCGTCGCCGACGTCCTCGACCTCGACACCGGTGACACCCTGGCCGGCCAGCTGTCCGACACCCCGGTCGTGGTCGGCGCCGTCGCCGAGAACCAGAACCAGCCGCACGACGGCAGCGCCATGCAGACCCCGGCCGGCCGCGCCGCCGGTCTCGGCCGCCGGCGCGGCCAGGGCGGCGGCGGGGGCGAGTTCGGCCCGCCCGGCAGCGGCGACGTCACCGGCTTCATCCAGACCGACGGCTTCGGCTACGACGAGAACGACTTCGTCAAGCCCCGCAAGAGCCGAAAGTGGATCAAGCGCTCCTTCTTCAGCCTGCTCACCCTCGCCGTCCTCGGCGGCGGCGTGTACGGCGGCTGGCGCTGGACGCAGACCCAGTACTACGTCGGCACCAACGGCGAGCACGTCGCGCTCTACCAGGGCATCAGCCAGGACCTGGCCTGGGTCTCGCTGTCGAAGGTCGAGAAGGACCACCCCGAGATCGAACTCAAGTACCTGCCGCCCTACCAGCGGAAGCTGGTCGAGGCGACCATCGCCGAGGGCGACCTGCACGGCGCCCGGTCGAAGATCGACGAACTCGCGGTACAGGCCTCCGCGTGCAGGAAGGAGGCCGAGCGACGCGCCGCCGAGAGCGAGAACAACGCGAAGACCGGCGAGGGCGAGGCCGGAGGCACCACGGGAACCACACCCGCTTCCTTCACGTCCAACACGCCGACGCCGAACCCCTCGGGTTCGACCGAGGCTCCGCAGAAGTCCACGCCCCAGTCCACGACCGCACCTACTCCCAGCCCCGGCCCCAGCCTCTCGGAGGAAGAGCAGAAGGTCGTCTCGCTGTGCGGTAAGCAGTAGGCAAGCCGTGAGAGGCCCTGTCACACGATGAGCAGTACTACCAACCCATCGGCGCAGCACACGTCCACGATCGGCGCGATCGGGGCGCCGAGCCGGCGCAACACCGAGCTCGCGCTGCTGGCGTTCGCCGTCGTCATCCCGGTCTTCGCCTACGCCAACGTCGGACTGGCCCTCAACGACGAGGTCCCGACGGGCCTGCTGGGCTACGGCCTCGGCCTCGGCCTGCTGGCGGGCATCGGCCACCTCGTCGTACGGAAGTTCGCGCCGTACGCGGACCCGCTGCTGCTGCCGCTGGCCACCCTGCTCAACGGACTCGGGCTCGTCGCCATCTGGCGGCTGGACCAGTCGGAACTGCTGCAGCGGATCCACCAGGCGGGCACCGCCGCCCCCAGACAGCTGATCTACACCGCCATGGGCATCGCGCTGTTCGTCGCGGTGCTGATCTTCCTCAAGGACCACCGCGTCCTGCAGCGCTACACCTACATCTCCATGCTCGGCGCGCTGGTCCTGCTCCTGCTGCCGCTGGTGCCCGGCCTCGGCCAGAACATCTACGGCGCGAAGATCTGGATCAAGATCGGCAGCTTCACCATCCAGCCCGGTGAGTTCGCCAAGATCGTCCTGGCGATCTTCTTCGCCGGCTACTTGATGGTGAAGCGCGACGCGCTCGCCCTGGCCAGCCGCCGCTTCATGGGCCTCTACCTGCCCCGCGGACGCGACCTCGGCCCGATCCTCGTCGTCTGGGCGATCTCGATCCTCATCCTGGTCTTCGAGACCGACCTCGGCACCTCGCTGCTGTTCTTCGGCATGTTCGTGATCATGCTGTACGTCGCCACCGAGCGGACCAGCTGGATCGTCTTCGGCCTGCTGATGTCCGGCGCCGGCGCCGTCGGCGTGGCCAGCTTCGAACCGCACGTCCAGCAGCGTGTCCAGGCCTGGCTCGACCCGATGAAGGAGTACACCCTCAGCCGGGCGGGCCAGGGGGGCCACTCCGAACAGGCCATGCAGGCCCTGTGGGCCTTCGGCTCCGGCGGCACCCTCGGCACCGGCTGGGGCCAGGGCCACTCCGACCTCATCCGCTTCGCCGCCAACTCCGACTTCATCCTCGCCACCTTCGGCGAGGAACTGGGCCTGGCCGGCATCATGGCGCTGCTGCTGCTCTACGCGCTGATCGTGGAACGCGGCGTGCGCACCGCCCTCGCCGCCCGCGACCCGTTCGGCAAGCTGCTCGCCATCGGCCTGTCCGGCGCCTTCGCACTCCAGGTCTTCGTCGTCGCCGGCGGCGTCATGGGCCTGATCCCGCTGACCGGTATGACGATGCCCTTCCTGGCGTACGGCGGTTCGTCCGTCATCGCCAACTGGGCACTGATCGGCATCCTGCTCAGGATCAGCGACACCGCCAGGCGCCCGGCCCCCGCACCCGCCACCAACCCCGACGTCGAGATGACCCAGGTGGTCCGCCCGTGAACAAGCCCCTGCGCCGAATCGCGATCTTCTGCGGCCTCCTCGTCCTCACCCTCCTCATCCGCGACAACTGGCTGCAGTACGTCAAGGCGGACGAGCTGAGGACCGACGAGCACAACCGCCGGGTCGCCATCGAGCGGTACGCGTCCCCGCGCGGCGACATCATCGTCGGCGGCGAGCCGATCACCGGACACGCCACCACCAAGGGCGACTTCAAGTACAAGCGCACCTACAAGGACGGCGCCATGTGGGCGCCGGTCACCGGTTTCGTCTCGCAGGCCTTCGGCGCCAACCAGCTGGAGTCCATCGAGGACGGCATCCTCACCGGAAACGACGACCGCCTGTTCTTCCGCAACACGCTCGACATGCTGACGGGCAAGAACAAGGAGGGCGGCAACGTCGTCACCACCCTCAACGCCGACGCGCAGAAGGCCGCTTACCAGGGCCTGAAGAAGCAGGGCGGCAAAGGTTCGGTCGTCGCCCTCGAACCGTCCACCGGCAAGATCCTGGCGCTGGCCTCCTTCCCGTCGTACGACCCGTCCGTGATCGCCGGCGACGGCAACTCCGACGCCGAGGCGTGGCAGAAGCTGCAGAAGAAGAACAACCCCGCCGACCCGATGCTGAACCGGGCGCTGCGCGAGGTCTACCCGCCCGGCTCCACCTTCAAGGTCCTCACCGCCGCCGCCGCCCTGGAGGAGGGGCTGTACAAGAGCGCGGACGAGAAGACCGACACGCCGCTGCCCTGGGTCATGACGGGCACCACGACCGAGCTGAAGAACGACGGCGACCTCCCCTGCGAGGACGCCACCCTGCGCGAGGCGCTCCGGGTCTCCTGCAACACCGTCTTCGGCAAGATCGGCGCGGACCTCGGCAACGACACGATGCTCGAGTACGCCAAGAAGTTCGGCTTCACCGAGGAGCAGTTCGTCCCGGTCCGCTCCAGCGCCTCGGTCTTCTCCGACGACATGGAGCCGTCGCAGACCGCGCTCTCCTCCATCGGCCAGTTCAACACCGCCGCCACCCCGCTGCAGATGGCCATGGTCACCGCCGCCATCGCCAACAACGGCACCCTGATGAAGCCGTACATGGTCGACGAACTCCAGGCCCCGAGCCTCGACACCATCGAGAAGACGGACCCGGAGAAGCTGAGCGAGCCGATGTCGGCGGAGAACGCGCAGATACTCCAGTCGATGATGGAGACCGTCGTCTCCGAGGGCACCGGCAGCAACGCGAAGATCGAGGGCGTCACCGTCGGCGGCAAGACGGGTACCGCCCAGCACGGAGTGGACAACAGCGAGAACCCCTACGCGTGGTTCATCTCCTACGCCAAGGGCGAGGACGGCAGCTCGCCGGTGGCCGTGGCCGTGATCATCGAGGACGACGACGCCGTGCGCGGCGACATCTCCGGCGGCGGCCTCGCGGCCCCGATCGCGAAGAGCGTGATGGAGGCGGTCGTCAAGGGCAAGCAGTGACCCCGGTCACGTCTGCTTCACATCGGTGCACGTTGCGGTACCGGTCCTGTATCGGCTGACGTACTTGGCCAGGTCACACAAAGCGAGCCGGGTACGGTAGGGCCCGGACGGCAGCCACCGGCCGCACGAACGTGCCGACCGGGACCGACGGAGAGGGCTGGTAGTTAGCTATGGAAGAGCCGCGTCGCCTCGGCGGCCGGTACGAACTGGGCCACGTGCTCGGCCGCGGTGGCATGGCGGAGGTCTACCTCGCGCATGACACCCGCCTCGGCCGCACCGTTGCTGTGAAGACGCTACGCGCCGACCTCGCGCGCGACCCGTCCTTCCAGGCCCGGTTCCGCCGGGAGGCCCAGTCGGCCGCCTCGCTCAACCATCCCGCGATCGTCGCGGTCTACGACACGGGCGAGGACTACATCGACGGGGTCTCCATCCCGTACATCGTCATGGAGTACGTCGACGGCTCCACGCTCCGGGAACTCCTGCACAGCGGACGCAAGCTGCTGCCGGAGCGGACGCTGGAGATGACCATCGGCATCCTCCAGGCACTGGAGTACTCGCACCGGGCCGGCATCGTCCACCGCGACATCAAGCCGGCGAACGTCATGCTGACGCGCAACGGCCAGGTCAAGGTCATGGACTTCGGCATCGCCCGCGCGATGGGCGACTCCGGCATGACGATGACCCAGACCTCCGCGGTCATCGGCACCGCGCAGTACCTCTCGCCCGAGCAGGCCAAAGGCGAACAGGTCGACGCCCGCTCCGACCTCTACTCCACCGGCTGCCTGCTGTACGAACTGCTGACCGTCCGTCCCCCGTTCGTCGGCGACTCCCCCGTCGCGGTCGCCTACCAGCACGTCCGCGAGGAACCACAGGCACCGAGCGTCTTCGACCCCGAGGTCACGCCCGAGATAGACGCGATCACGCTGAAGGCGCTCGTCAAGGACCCCGACTACCGCTACCAGTCGGCCGACGAGATGCGCGCCGACATCGAGGCCTACCTCGACGGCCAGCCGGTCGCGGCCACCGCGGCGATGGGCGCGGTCGGCTACGGCGGCTACCCCGACAGCCAGGCGACGACGGCTCTGCGCACGGACGCCGGCGCCGCCACCTCGATGCTGCCGCCCATGAACCCGGACGACGGCGGCTACGGCTACGACGAGCGTCCCGGCAGGCGCCGCCAGCAGCAGAAGAAGAACAACAACACCTCGACGATACTGCTGGTCGCGGCGGGCGTCCTGGTCCTGATCGGCGCGATCCTGCTCGGCCGCTCGATCTTCAGCGGCAACGGCGGCGTGGGCAACGATGACGTCCCGGTCCCGAACTTCATCGGCAAGACGGAGACCGAAGCGGAGAAGCTGGCCACCAACTCCGAGCTTGTCCTCGAGTTCACCTCGAAACCCTGCGAGAACCAGACCAAGGGCAAGATCTGCTCGCAGGACCCCGAGAAGAACACGGACGTCAAGAAGGGGGACACCGTCAACCTGGTGGTGTCCACCGGGGCGCCCAAGGTGGTGGTGCCGAGTGTCCTCGGCGACACCATCGACGACGCCAAGACGGAGCTCGAGGGCGACAAGTACGAGTTCGTCGTGGAGACGAAGGAGAAGGAGGCCCCGGAGAACCCGGGCACCGTCCTCGCGCAGGACCCGCCTCTCGGCGAAGAGGTGGAGAAGGGCACCACCATCACCCTCACCGTCGCCAAGGCGGTCGCCAGGTCGACCGTCCCGGACGTCCTCGGCCAGACGTGCGACCAGGCCAGGGCGCAGGTGACCGCCAACGAGCTGGTGCCGAGCAGCTGCACCGAGCAGGAGGTCGACGACCCGAACCAGGTTGGCAAGGTCATCCAGACCACGCCGCAGAAGGGCCAGCAGGTCGACAAGAACTCCCAGGTGCAGATCGTCGTCGGCAAGGCCAAGGAGGCCGAGAAGGTCGCCGTCCCGAACGTCAACGGCCAGTCCCTCAAGGACGCCCAGAAGATGCTCCAGGACGCCGGGCTGGCGGTCGGTGAGATCAAGGGCTCGCCGGACCCCAACTCCTTCGTTCTCGGCGCCGACCCCAGCCAGGGCAATCCGGTCGACAAGGGAACGGCGGTCACCCTGATCACCGTGGATCGGGGCGGCAACAACGGCGGCAACAACGGCGGCCCCGGCGGCATCTTCGGCGGGCTCACCGGCGGCAACAGGGACGACTGACCCCTCCCGGACCGGCCCCGAACACGCCGGAGCCCCGGCGCCCTCTCCGGAGGGCGCCGGGGCTCCGGCTTACCACGTATGGGTATGTACAGAACTGACCCCCTTCAAGAAGGTCAGTGGGATCCAGTGAGGCTCCCGAGCCTCCCTCTGCGGTGCCCTCAACGCGCTGAACTGCGGCAATCCGGAAGTGACAACGCGTCACCCCCGTCGGCCAGTTGCCCACAAGCCCACCGGAGCCCCCTCTCACCCACCCACAGCGGAGTCCCGGCCCTTGAACGCACGTCCTCACCCCGCTCGTGCCTTCGCGTGTCACAGCTCGTTGATCGGGTGGGGTGGCGCACTGAGTTCCGCCCCGACCACGAGACCCGAAGGGGCAGGCGATGATCAAGGAATCCGTACTGCTGGAATCGCCGTCGCTGCGCAGCAGCGTGCTGGACCGCACGGGCGTGCTCGACAGGGTCAAAGCCCTCTCGCTACTGCCGGACGGCATGCACGTGACAACGGCGATGGTGGCGGCGTACTTCGGTGTCACCACTGAGGTGATCCGGCAGCTCAAGGCACGGCATCGCGGGGAACTCTCATGCAACGGAATGACGACGCTCCAAGGCCCTGAGCTCGCACGATTTAAGCGTGACGTCCTGTCACTCTTTCCTGGAAGTTATCCACAGCCTCGGTCGAGCCTCACTCTCTACTCCCGGCGAGCCGTGCTCAATGTCGCGATGCTTCTCCGCGACAGCCATGTCGCCCGTCAGGTGCGTGCGTATCTCCTGGACATGGAGCACCTGGCCCATACACAGCCTGTGGACAACCCGGTCCCGACAGAACCCGTCAGCCTCGATGACCGCATCGACCAGCGCATCACCCACATCCTCGGCAGGACGGTCGTGCCGATGTTCAACACCTTGATCGCCACGTCCGGTGAGCACCGCCGCGAGCTCCTCGAACTCCGCGAGGACATCGAGAACGTCGAACGCAGGCTGTGCTGGCACCACAAGCGCCTCGCCACCCTGGAAGGGGAGGCCCCCGCGGAGAATGTCAGGTCGACACTCAAGGCGATGACCTGGCAGGCGTTCGAACAGCATGTCGCCGACCTGCTGCGGCGCGACGGCTGCACCGATGTCGTCGTACGGCAGGCCCGCAGCGACAGGGGCATCGACATCACCGGCCGCACCGCGGACGGGCGGACCGTGGCCGTCCGGTGCAAGAACCGGTCCGGCCGTTGGACCGTGCCCAGTGCCGACATGCAGAAGTTCGCGGGCGCGACGTGTGCCATCGACCGTGTGGATCTCGCGCTCTTCGTCGCCACCTGCAACTTCAGCCACGAGTCCCAGGCGATCGCCGATCTGACCGGAGTCGTCACGGTCAATCGGGAAGAAGTGGAAGTCTGGACCGCCGGAGTGCGTCTCAAGGCCCTGCGGTAACGACGAATCACGGAGGCCCGAAGCCGCAAAGGCAAGTTGCGGCTTCGGGCCTCCGTCATGTTAGGGGACTGAGGTCCTGCAGAACCTCAGTCAGCGCAGTTCCTTCGGCGGGGTCCGGTCCTTGTCGACCTTCTCCGTCCGGACCAGTTCGCCCCAGACGATGTAGCGGTACGTGCTGGTGTACACCGGGGTGCAGGTCGTCAGGGTGATGTAGTGGCCGGCCTTCTTGCGGCCGGACTCCTCGGGGATCTTGGAGAGGACCTCGATGTTGTACTTCGAGGTCTCGGGAAGGATCGCGTAGGTCTTGTAGACGTACCACGTGTCCTTCGTCTCGAAGACGATCGGGTCGCCTTCCTTGATCTTGTGGATGTCGTGGAACTTGGCCCCGTGACCGTCCCGGTGCGCGGCCAGCGAGAAGTTGCCCTTCTTGCCGGACGTCGGCAGGGTCGCCTTCACCGGGTCGGTGTAGTAGCCGGCGACACCGTCGTTGAGCACCTCCATCGTGGTGCCCTTCTCGATCAGGATGTCGTTGCCCATCGCGGGCACGTGCAGGAAGCCGATCCCGTCCTTGCTGTCGTAGGAGGCGGGGTCGGCGCCGGTGCCGGCACCGGGCCCCTGGGCCCAGTTGTCACGCACCTTGTCCGCCTGCTGGCCCGCCGCGCGGTCGGCGAGCACGTTCGTCCACCACAGCGAGTAGACGACGAACAGGCCGAGCAGCAGGCCCACGGTGATGAGAAGTTCCCCGAGCGCGCCCACCACGATCGCGACCGGTCCCATGCGGCGGCGCGCCGGAGGCGACGGCGACGCGGACATGGCGGTGTGCTCTTCGGTGTCGTCGGCGGTCACTGCCACGTTTCCTCTGCCCTTAACTGACGAGCGCATCCGGCTTGCCCTTGCTGCGCGGCCGTTCCTCGTCCATCTTGCCCCAGACGATCATGCGGTACTTGCTGGTGAACTCCGGCGTACAGGTGGTCAGCGTGATGTAGCGGCCGGGTTCCTTGAAGCCCGATTCCTTCGGGACCGGTTCGAGCACGCTGATGTTGCTCGGCGAGGTCACCGGCAGGATCGACGCCATCTTGTAGACGAAGTATGTGTCCTGCGTCTCCACCACGATCGGGTCGCCCGGCTCCAGCCGGTTGATGTACCGGAACGGCTCCCCGTGCGTGTTGCGGTGGCCCGCGACCCCGAAGTTGCCCTCCTTCGCGTCGGGCATCGCCGTCTTCAGGGCGCCCTCCGCGTAGTGGCCCACCATGCCCCGGTCGAGCACCTTCTTGCTGTCGATCCCCTCGGCGATCGGCACGACCACGTCCAGCCGCGGAATGTGCAGCAGCGCGAAACCCTTACCCGGTTCGAACGCCCCCGGGCTGCGCTTGCCGCTGGCCCAGTCGCTCTGGAGGTCGCTCGCCTCCTGGCCGGCCTGTGCCTGCGCGCGCACATTCGTCCACCACAGCTGGTAGGTGACGAACAGCAGCATCAACACGCCGCAGGTGATGAACACCTCGCCGATCCCCCGGCTCGCGACGACGGCGGCACTCGGTTTCCGCTCCCGGGCCCGCCGCCGCGCCTCCACCCGCGAGAGCGGCGCCTGTGGCGCGTCATGGCCGTGGGGTGCGTCCAGGGCCTCGGCGGGCCGATTCGCGCCGCCACGGCGCGCCTGACGCTTCTTGGCGGCCTTCCTGCGCGCCGCCCGGCCCCCGGGAGCCGCGGAAGCCGCCGAGGACTCCCCGCCCGAGCCGTGCGTCGTGGACCCCGTGACCGCGTCGTGCTCCGCACCCGCGTCGTACTCCGCGCGCTCCGGTGGATCGGGGATCCGCAGCGCCACCGTCTCCTCGTCGACGGGCGGCAGGTACGCGGTGCCGTCGTCGGCCCCGGCAGCACCGCCCCCGACCGCGCCCGCGCCGCCGTAGGAGTAGGCGCCCTGCTGAGTGGTGTCGTACCAGCCGCCGTCCCCGAACGTGCCGGGCGCCCCGTACGGCTGCTGCCCGTACGGGGTCCCCTGCTCGCCGCCGGCACCGTACGAGGAACCGTCCGTGAAGGACTGCCCGTATCCGGCACCGGACTCGCGCTCGGGGCGCAGCGCGGTCACGCCGACGACCTGCCCACCACCGGGGCCAGCCCCGCCGACCTCGCCACCGCCCCGTCGTCCCCGCACTCCGCCAGCCAGTTGGCGAGCATCCGGTGCCCGTGCTCGGTGAGCACCGACTCGGGATGGAACTGCACTCCCTCGACGAGCAGTTGACGGTGGCGCAGACCCATCACGATGCCGTCCGGCGTCCGGGCCGTCACCTCCAGCTCCGCCGGTACGGTGGCCGGCTCGGCCGCCAGGGAGTGGTAGCGCGTCGCTGTGAACGGTGAGGGCAGACCCGCGAAAACGCCCTTGCCCTCGTGCTCGACCGGCGAGGTCTTCCCGTGCAGCAACTCGGGCGCACGGTCCACCACACCGCCGTAGGCCACCTGCATGGCCTGCATACCGAGGCAGACGCCGAAGACGGGCACTCCGGCCGACGCGCAGTGCCGCACCATGTCCACACAGACACCGGCCTGTTCGGGAGTACCCGGCCCCGGGGACAGCAGCACGCCGTCGAAGTTCTCCTGCGCGTGCGCCGTCGACACCTCGTCGTTGCGCAGGACCTCGCACTCGGCACCCAGCTGGTACAGGTACTGGACCAGGTTGAAGACGAAGCTGTCGTAGTTGTCGACGACGAGAATGCGCGCGCTCACTGGTTGTCCACCGTCACATCGTTGAAGGGCAGCAGCGGCTCGGCCCAGGGGAAGACGTACTGGAAGAGGACATAGACCACAGCGATGACCAGCACGAGTGAGATGAGCGCCTTCGCCCACCCGTTCCCCGGCAGATGCCGCCAGATCCAGCTGTACATGCCGTCCCTTCCGTCGCACCACGGCACCGGACCCACGCCGTTCGTCACCAGACTAACGGCGTAATGCCTCAGGTTTCCCGGCCTCCACAGGCTGCGTGAGGTCCGGATGCGCCCGGACGGTCAGCCGATGGCCGCGCCCCCGTCCCGGTTCGCGCGTCGTCAGCGTCGGACGGCGGCCGGAACACGTGCATCCGGAAGTACGTGGCGCAGGGTCGATCACCTCGATGTCCGCGGCACGGTTTTGCACGGACGGGGCTCACCGGCGGCTCCCGGAGCCCGCTCCGGGAGCCCGTCCGGTCCGGGGCCCGACCCCGTGGGCTCTACTGCACGGGCTTCGCGTGGTGCAGGTCCACTGTGCCCGAGTAGCCGGGCAGGGTCACCGACCCCTCGTCCTCGACCTTCCAGCCGAGCCCGTAGACGTTGACGTACACCATGTAGTTCTGGATCGACGGGGAGGCCGCGAGCGCGTTCTTCAGCTTCTCCGGATCGCCGACCGCCGTGATCTTGTACGGCGGTGAGTAGACGCGGCCCTGGAGGATCAGGGTGTTGCCCACACAGCGCACCGCACTGGTGGAGATCAGCCGCTGGTCCATGACCTTGATGCCCTCGGCGCCGCCCTGCCACATCGCGTTCACCACGGCCTGGAGGTCCTGCTGATGGATGACCAGGTAGTCGGGCTGCGGCTCGGGGTATCCGGGAAGCTTGGCGGTGGCGTTCGGTGGGGCGTCGTCGAGCGTGACCGTGATGGCCTCGCCCTTGAGTTCCCGCGTGCCCGCGCGGTGCTCCAGCTCGGCGAGCTGGTCGTCCTCCGCCTCGGTCCTGCCGTCGTCACGCTCGGCGAGGGACTCGATGTCTCCCCGGAGCGCCCCGTTGGTCTCCTCCAGCACGCCGTTCTTGTGGCTGCGCTCATGAATGAGGTCGGACAGCTTCAGCAGGGAGTCGTCCGTGCGGATGTTGGTGCCCTTCGCCGTGTTGAAGCTGGTGAAGAAGAGGAGACCCGCGAGGGCGAACACACCCGCGGTGAGCATCCGGACGGGCCGGAAGCCGCGTCGGCGGACAGGACTGGATTCCGTCCCTGGGGAGTCGGCAGAATTGCTCAACGTACCCTTATCTCCTTCGGCGCCACGGAAGCACTACGCTAACTGACGCCCGGGGGAGCGCTCGGAGTCCCCTTGCAACCGCCCCGAGCACGACCCAGTTCCCTGCGCGGCCACGCAGCGCATCGACAGGAGAGACCCTCGTGCCGAAGTCACGTATCCGCAAGAAGGCCGACTACACGCCCCCGCCGGCGAGGCAGACGACCGATCTCAAGCTGACCAGCAGCTCCTGGGTCGCCCCGGTGATGCTGGCCCTGTTCCTGATCGGCCTGGCCTGGATCGTCGTGTTCTACGTCACCGACGGCAAGCTGCCCGTCGACGCGCTGGGCAACTGGAACATCGTGGTGGGCTTCGGATTCATCGCCGCCGGCTTCGGCGTCTCGACGCAGTGGAAGTAGCGCCGAGCAGTACGGCCCTGCCTCAGCCCTGCCCTGGACCGCCCGGCGGTTCAGGGCAGAGTTGTCCACCGGCTCCGGGCAGGACTGTCCACCGAGTTATCCACAGGCGCGTCCACAGCATGGGGAAAAGAAACGACGATCTGTGGATAACCTGCCGGAGATTGACGCCGGTATGACAGAAGCACCAACCACCAAAAGTGCGTTCACGCGTCGCTGACCTGCGAAAACACGAGTCAGTGACAGTAGGCACAGATGTTCCTGCACACTGTGCACAAGATCCGGCACAGACTGTGGACAACCGGTGCTCAGGCGAGCTGGGCCGTCCTCAGCAGGGTCATCAACACGACCACGGCAAGAACCAGTGCACAGGTTCCATACTGGATCAGAGCCCGCCGCTCGCGCGAGGCGTGGACCATGGCGTACCCGATCACCACACCGGCGACGAGCCCTCCGACATGGGCCTGCCAGGCGATGTCGAAGCCCGGGCTGAAGGTGAAGACCAGGTTGATCACCAGCAGGGCGATGATCGGCCGTATGTCGTAGTCGAGTCGGCGCATCAGGACGGCCATCGCACCGAACAGCCCGAAAATGGCACCGGAGGCACCGAGTGAGGCCGTGGTCCCCGGGGCCAGCAGATAGGTCAGCGCACTGCCCGCCAGGCCCGAGATCAGGTACAGCGCGAGATAACGGGCCCGGCCCAGAGCCTGCTCGAGCGGGCCGCCGAGCCACCACAGACCGAGCATGTTGAAGCCCAGGTGCCAGATCGCCTCGTGCGTGAACATCGAGGTGACCAGGCGGTACCACTCACCCTCGGCGACGCCCTCGACGGGGCCGAGCGGCGGCCAGGTCCCGATCAGCACGAGGCGGTCCGACAGCGACGGCCAGGCATGCACCGCGATGAACACCGCGATGTTGATCCCGAGCAGGATCTTGGTGATCAGCCGGGGGTCCCCGGCGACGGTGCCGCCGGCGATCGTGCGGGGCATCGAGGCGGTGGGCGCGTGCCCTGCGCCCGGGCCTCTCCCACGGACGCATTCGGGGCACTGGAAACCGACCGAGGCGCTGACCATGCACTCGGGGCAGATCGGGCGCTCGCAGCGGGTGCAGCGAATGCCGGTCTCGCGGTCCGGGTGGCGATAGCAGACCGGGAGACTGCGGGCGTCCTGCGGGCTGCCTGCAGCCTGGTCGTCCATGGGGTCCCCTCGGTCGTGTGGAAAAGCCCCGCCCCGCCCATCCTTACGGATGAGCGGGGCGATTGGTTCCCTCTGGCGGCTTTCGCGCTCCTGGGAGCAAGGCCGTACTCGGCCCTTGCGGTGTTCTCAGCCCTCGCGGATCTCGACCGACTCGATGACGACGTCGTTGACCGGACGGTCGGTCCGGGGGTTGGTCTGCGTAGCCGCGATGGTGTCGATCACCTTCTGGCTCGCGGCGTCGGTGACCTCGCCGAAGATGGTGTGCTTGCGGTTCAGCCACGCCGTCGGGGAGACGGTGATGAAGAACTGCGAACCGTTGGTGCCCGGACCCGCGTTGGCCATGGCCAGCAGGTAGGGCTTGTCGAAGCGCAGGTCCGGGTGGAACTCGTCCTCGAACTGGTAGCCGGGACCGCCGGTGCCGTTGCCCAGCGGGTCACCGCCCTGGATCATGAAGCCGCTGATCACCCGGTGGAAGACCGTGCCGTCGTAGAGCTTGTCCGTGGACTTGGCGCCCGTCTCCGGGTGAGTCCACTCCCGCTCGCCCTTGGCGAGCTCGACGAAGTTCTTGACGGTGATCGGCGCCTGGTTCGGGAAGAGCCGGACCTCGATGTCACCGTTGTTGGTCTTCAGGGTGGCGTAGAGCTGATCAGCCACGATGTGCCTTCCGTTGTCTTTCCGTAACCCCCCGATCCTCGCACGGACGGGGCGCCCAGTCGCCCGACGCCCGTTCACGGACGGGCAACGGGGTCGAACCACTTGCAGAAAACCGGGTGAGTCCTTCCGTGTCGGGGGCACTCGGGAACGGTCCGTGGCATTGTCGACGACAAGCTCCCGTTCTCCCGCATTCATCCGCTATTGCAGTCGATCACTGCCATCGGCACCCGTATGCCCCTCCGCGCATGCCCGGCGGCGAGGTGGCAGGCATGATCCGTAAATGGGTGGACAGTCGAAAAACGTACGCCACCGAGGAGGAGGAACCGTGACCCGCATCGATAGCGTGCGCGCCGCGACTGATTCGGCGAAGGACAGCGTGCTGCATGCCGCGGAAGTGGTGGCGCCCTACGCCGACACGGCCAAGGTGAAGGCCGCGCACTACGCACAGGAGGCGCGCGTACGGCTGGCGCCCAAGGTGACCCAGGCTGCGGGGCAGGCCCGCGTCCAGTACGGCGCCCATGTGCAGCCGTATCTGGAGCAGGCCCGGAGCCATGTGCCGCCGAAGGTCGATCTGGCTGCTCATGAGGCTGCCGTCCGGGCCCGCAAGGCCGCCCAGCAGGCGGCGGACTACTCCCGGCCGAGGATCGAGCAGGCCAGGGCCGCCGCTGGTCCGGCGCGGGACGAGGCCGCGGCCCGCAGTGCGGCGGTACTGGCCGCACTGCGCGGTCAGGTCTCGGCCAAACAGATCGAGAAGCTCGTCCGCAAGCAGCGGCGGCGCGCGAAGGCCGGCCGGGCCGCGAAGGTGCTCGTGGTCCTGGGCGCCGTCGTCGGCGGCGCGTTCGCCGCCTGGAAGTGGTGGGACAAGCAGGCCAACCCGGACTGGCTGGTGGAACCGCCGGCCGCGACCGATGTCGGGGAGCCGGGCACGCTGTCGTCCGTGGACGGCAGCCGCGGCTCCAGCCTTGATCCCGAGGTCCGGGCGAAGGAGGCCGAGGAGGAGGCCGCCAAGCGCGACGAGCAGCCCTGATGCTCGGGCGGCATCGGAAGATCTCGGTGCCGGCGGTCCACGACATCCCTCGTCTGCGGTACCAACAGCCTGGTGGGGCGGGAGACTTCAGCGTCTTCTGCCGCGCCGGGCTGTTTCACGTGAAACAGCCCGGTGAGCCGGGGCTCCGGTCCTGAAGCCGGGCCCCGAACACTCCCCGGAGCCGTGACGCCGGGCTCCCGGAGCTACTGAGCAAGAACCCCTCCCACCTGCTTTCCGCAGGTGGGAGGGGTTTCCTTGTGGAGCCTAGGGGAGTCGAACCCCTGACATCTGCCATGCAAAGACAGCGCTCTACCAACTGAGCTAAGGCCCCGTGTGTGAAGCGTCCACCAGGAACAAGCACATCCGGGTGGGCGCTCGAAACAAGAGTACCGGGTCCCCCGGGGGGTTCCGCAAAAAGATTGGGGGTCCCCGTGACCAACCACTCTCCGTAAGATGCTCGGCGTGGTTCGCTACAGCGAACCACGGTTCTTGGGGAAGCGATGGGGAGACGCCATGGACGCCGCACAGCAGGAAGCCACCGCAAGAGCGCGGGAACTGCAGCGGAACTGGTACGGGGAGCCGCTGGGGACGCTCTTCCGTAAGCTCATAGACGACCTGGGCCTCAACCAGGCTCGTCTCGCTGGGGTACTGGGACTGTCCGCGCCGATGCTGTCGCAGCTGATGAGCGGTCAGCGGGCGAAGATCGGCAACCCCGCGGTGGTCCAGCGGGTGCAGCTGCTGCAGGACCTGGCGGTCCAGGTCGCGGACGGCAGTGTCAGCGCGGCCGAGGCGACCGAGCGCATGGAGGAGATCAAGAAGTCCCAGGGGGGCTCGGTGCTCAGCAACACCACGCAGACGACGAGCGGTTCGGGCGCACCCACGGTCAAGCGTGTGGTGCGGGAGATCCAGTCACTGCTGCGTTCGGTGGCCGCTGCCGGCGACATCATCGACGCCGCCGACGCCCTCGCCCCGACCCATCCCGAGCTGGCAGAGTTCCTCCGGGTCTACGGCGCCGGCCGCACCTCCGACGCGGTCGCGCACTACCAGTCCCACCAGAACTGATCCCCCGGCCGCAGTCGAGACAGGGGCAGAAGGGGTAAGCAAAGGGGTAAGGCAAGGGGAGACCCCGCTGGGGGAGGAGCGACGCACAGCCATGGGTGAGGTCTTTGCCGGCCGGTACGAACTGGTCGACCCGATCGGACGCGGGGGTGTCGGTGCCGTCTGGCGTGCCTGGGACCACCGCCGTCGCCGCTATGTGGCGGCCAAGGTCCTGTTGCAGAGCGACGCCCACTCCTTGCTCCGTTTCGTGCGCGAGCAGGCTCTGCGGATCGATCACCCCCATGTGCTCGCCCCCAGCAGCTGGGCCGCCGACGACGACCAGGTCCTGTTCACCATGGACCTGGTCGCCGGCGGTTCACTGGTTCACCTCATCGGCGATTACGGTCCCCTGCCGCCGGCGTTCGTCGGTGTCCTGCTCGACCAGCTGCTGGCGGGGCTCACCGCGGTGCACACGGAAGGCGTCGTGCACCGCGACATCAAGCCCGCCAACCTGCTCCTGGAAGCCACCGGTACGGGCAGACCACGGCTGCGGGTGTCCGACTTCGGTATCGCCATGCGGCTCGGTGAACCGCGCCTGACCGAGACCGACCTGGTGGTGGGCACGCCCGGCTATCTCGCGCCGGAGCAGCTGATGGGCTCCGAACCGGACTTCCCCGCGGACCTGTTCGCGGTGGGCCTGGTCGCGCTGTATCTGCTGGAGGGCGCCAAACCGGACGCCAAGGCGCTCATCCAGCACTTCGCCGAGCACGGGACGCCCGGGGCTCCCCAGGGCATCCCCGACCCGCTGTGGCAGGTCGTGGCCACCCTGCTGCAGCCGGACCCGCAGGCACGGTTCCGTACGTCCACGGGGGCGCGCAAGGCCCTGGCCGCGGCCAGGGAACTCCTCCCGGCGCCCGGCCCCGACGACGAGTTGATCGAGATCTTCGACCAACTAGGCCCGCTCCCCCCGGGTTTCGGCCCCGAAGGCCCACTGAAGGCGGCTTCGGGCGTGCGCTCGGCCCCGAACCCTCCGGGAGGGGTGGGACAGCACCCGGAGAGCGGGGAGACGGACCGCCCGCCCGGGGTCGGAGCGGCAGGCGCCCTGCTCGGGGCCTCCGGGCGTGGCGACTCCCCCTCCCGTTCCGAACCGGGCCACGGCGGCACCTCCTCCCACGGCGGCGGGGTCGACCGCCAGGTTCCCGCGAGCCGGCCCACCGCGACCGGTGTCGCCGGCACCGGCCCGGCCCCGGCTGCCCCTCCGCGACAGCCCTCCATGTCGGACACCGGCAGCTTTCATCTGCCACCGCCCCAGGCCACGGTCACGTCCTCTCCCGCGCCCGCTCGACCGCCCCACGCGCACACCCCACCGGATCAGGGGCAGGGACGGGTACCGGAACAAGTGCACGTCCGGGAACAGTCCCAGGGCTCAACACCGTCCCAGCCTCCGCACGACGTGCGGCAGGTGACCCACGCCGACCGCACTCACCCGCTGCGCTCCCCCCTGTTCCCGCCGTCGTTCCCACCGTCGGCTTGTCCCGGTCCCGCGTCGCATCGCGCCGATGCCTCCACTGCCGAGTACACCGCCCGTGTCCCGCAGGCTCCGTCTTCGGGCAGGGCGGTTTCACGGCACGGGGCGACCGGTCGGCGACGACGACGGCGCCGCCCCGGCCCTCCCGCACGGGTGGTCGTCCCTCTCCTGCTCCTGGCGCTGACCTGCTATGCCGTGGGATTCTGGGCCCTCATGCGGATCTGATGCCCGGATCGTCCTGGGAGACGGTTCTTCGTCGAGCGGCCGCCGTCCACACGGCGAGTGCCACCAGCAGTGCGCTGCCGGTTCCGATACCGCCCACCGCGAGGGCCGTCATCGCGGTGCCGCCGCCCGTGGAACGGCCCCGGGTCGCCTCCTCGCGGTCCTGCGCGGTGACCGCGAAGATGTCCGCCGGGGCGGACTCCCCCGCGTACTCCGGCCCGTCCTGTGCCGTCCCGCTGACCCGCACCCGCAGCGTCAGCGGGACGGGTCCGTCACCGAAGTCGTCCGCCACCTCCGCCGTGAGGTGCGCGACGAGGTAGTAGGAGCCTGCGAAGCGCATCGCGTCGACCTGAGCGCCGGTGGCATGGCGATTGGCGTACGCGACGCGGGGGAGCGGGGGGAGGCTGCCCGACTTCTGTCTGCCGTCGTAACCGATGCCCACGTCCGCGACATGCCCGCGTACGGGGTTGTAGAGGTCCAGGTCCAGGGCGGCGGGGACGAACCCGGTGCCGCCCGAGCTCGAACTGCCCAGCTCGGCGGTGGCGTGGAACTGCCGTCCCCAGTCGAGGGGAACCTTGTAGAAGAGCGTCCGGCCGGGCCGGATGTCGTCCCGCCAGACCCCCTCACCGAGCGGGGTGGCCTCGGCGAAACCGACGCCGCCCGCGCGCTGTTCGGCCTCCCCGGTGACGGGCTGGGGCGAGGCGGAGTTCCACTCCTCGGGCGCGGTCGTCACACCGGTCCGTTCCAGCCGCGGTTCCGACGCGGTGGTGAGTTCCAGCTTCCAGGTGTCGGGGGAGGCACCCTTTCCGTCCGGATCGGCGCGTTCGACGGTCACGTAGTACGTGCCGGCTTCCTGGCAGAGGGATTTCCTGGGGGAGATCTCGCGCACGGCCGACGCGGCGACCGGGTGCGGGCTGGCGGCGGCGCCGAAGGTCGCGGTGTCCACGTCACAGGAGCGGCCGTCCGCGTCCTGCACGGACACCTTGACGCCGTCGATGACGGCGGCGCTGCCATCGCCCGGGGGGACGGCGGTGGCGGAGACGTAGACGTTCGAGTCGGCGTCGAGTTCCAGGCGGTAGTGGATCCTGCCGCTCGCCGGCAGAGTGCTCCGGTAGGTCCGACCGGCTTCCAGCCGTACGGCGTCGGCGGTGCTCCCTGCCCCGTCGATCCGTTGCGCACCCTCGGTGAAGGCATACCCCTCAGGAGCTCCAGGAGCCCCGGAAGCAGCGCGGAGGGCCTTGGGAGTCCCGACATTCCCGGAGGCCCGGGAAACCGCCTCGGCGGCCCCGGTCGTCGGGGAAACAGCAGAGGCGCCGGAAACAGCAGGGGCGCCGGAGGCAACAGAGGCGCCCGGCGCCCCCAGCAGCATCACCGACGCGAGCGCCACCACGCCCGCGCGCAGGGCAGCCGGGGTCCGACCACGTCCCACCCGGGCGTGCCGCCCCCACGCCATACACCGCCGTCCCCTCACGCGCCACCCCTCGTCGTCGCCCGGACGTCGCACCGTGCCCCATCCTGCCCCGTGGACAAGGCCCGTCGGCAAGGCCTCACGACACACAAAACCCCGACCGCGAGCGCGGCCGGGGGTCTGTTCAGCGTCGTGTGTCGGTACTCACGAACCCGTGGGCACGGAGTCAGTCGCCTCCGTCCACAGATCCTGCTCGGCGCGATCCGCCTGGATCTGGCGGTACACGAGGAGCCCGCCGATGGCGGCCAGTGCGACCAGGAGAAGCTTCTTCACCGCGCGACCTCGTCTTTCTTGACGTAGGGGACCTCTGGCGCCCGACTATACACACCGGCCGATACCGATCAGTGACCTGTGTCGGCCGCGCAACTCCCCATCTTTACTGTGCAGTAGGAGCGGAACACATCGACCGGGCCAGAGGGTGACCACATCCGCACGGTCGGTGAATTTGACCATCTCCCTCCGCACTCTTTCACTTTTCTCCCCTCTTGCGACCATCCGGGTGGTGTTCATCTGAACATCGACGCGCCACGGACGTTGGTCCACCACTTCGCGGCCCACATACACATCATGAGGAAAGTACGCAAATCGCCCGACCCGAAAGTGAGGGGCCATGGCCCGGAACAAGGTCATGAAGCTGTGGACCGCCATCGTCACCGCCTTCCTCGCGCTGTGCACGGCGCTCGGACTCATCACCACGACCGCCTCCGCCGCGGCGGTATCCCAGACCGAGACGACCCGCAACAGCAAGAGCGCCCCGGACGTGACGGCGCCGGCCGCGTCCGTCCGGCCCTGGACCCATACGAGCGCCCTGCCCCCCACGATGAAACAGCGCATCCGCGCGGAGGCCCACGGAGGATCCCCCAGGTGCCGCCACCGCCCGCTCGCGGGCCCGTCGGCCCCTGACCCGGCATCCGCCCCCTGCTCCGACGACACCACGTCCCCCGCAGCGCCCCGCACCGGCCACCTCCCGCTCCAGCGCTGAGCTGCCGGGCCCGTGGAGGCCCACTGCCTCACCACACCCCCCGTGCCGTTTCCGGCTCCCCGAAGTCCCGGCGAACTCGCGTACAGCCCCAACGGCACGCGAAAGGCCCGGTCGCTCGGCAACGAGCAACCGGGCCTTCCCCATGCCCGCACCCACCGAACGCGCCAGGGCCCGGCCGCCACCACACCCCGCCCCACCGGCGAACGGTCCGGAGGGATCGGAGCCCCGCCCCTCCCCACACCGGCACTCACACCCCGCGCAAGCGCACGGAGCAGACCGGGAGGGACGAGGTGAGGGCCGGCGGGCCGAGACGAGGCACGCCAGGGCGAACGCAAAAGACCCCCGGCCGCACCGGCCGAGGGTCTCATGGTGATGTGGGGCTAACAGGATTTGAACCTGTGGCCTCATCCTTATCAGGGATGCGCTCTAACCAACTGAGCTATAGCCCCGCCGCGCTCTGCGGTGTGTGTTCCGCGCGCTGACTCCTGAAGATTAGCGCACGACCCGGGCAGTCCCAAAATCGGTTGTCGGGGGACCGTCAGAGCAGGCCGGGAAGCCGCCGGGCGCCGCTCACTCGTCCTCGGCCAGCGTGAGCTCGACGCCGCCCACGAAGCCCGCGGAGAGGTTGTAGATGAACGCGCCGAGGGTCGCCAGAGCCGTTGCCAGGACGACGTCGATGACCGCGATGATCGACGTGAAGAGCAGCACGTTGGGCAGCGACAGGAACGACTGGAGGTCGAAGCCGTTCGACTCGTTGGAACCCGTCGCCTCGGAGATCGTGCCGCCGACCGTCGAGAAGACGCCCATCGCGTCCATGACCATCCACAGCACCGCGGACGCGACGATCGTGCAGATGCCCAGGGCGATGGAGAGCAGGAAGCTGACCTTCATCACCGACCAGGGGTCGGCCTTGGCCACCCGCAGGCGCGCCTTGCGCACGCGCGGTGTGGTGCGCGCCCCGGTGCGCGGGCGGCGTACCGCGCCGCCCGGGCCCTCTGCCGTACCTGCCTGCGCCTGGTAGGCCTGCGGCGGGTGGTACGGCCCCGCCTGCTGCTGCGGCTGCCGTTCCCCCGGCAGCGGTGAGGTCGTACGATCAGCGGCGCCCTGCCCGGGCGTGCTCTGCTGTTGACCTCGGGTGTCCGTCACAGTTCCCCCCTGGGATCCATGTCTGTCGGACGAAGGCGAGTCCTTGCCGGGCGACTTGATCGCTTTCAGGTTGGTCGTGTGCGGATCTGTCGCCCGCGTGGCAGAGCCACGGCCACCGCCGTCCGTGCCCGTACTGGTACCGGTCGGCCCGGTGCCCGTGGCTCCGCTCACGCTGACTCACTCCTCGTGCTACTCGGCCGAGGGCGCCTCACCCTCGTCCGTGCCGGTGGTCACGGCACCTTCGTCGGTCTCGTCCACGGCCACGTCGCCGTCGACTTCCTCCGCCTCGCGTCCCGCTTCGGCGTTACGCGCGATGCCGACCACGGCATCGCGCTTGCCCAGATTGATCAGTTGGACGCCCATGGTGTCACGGCCCGTCTCCCTGACTCCGCTGACCTGCGTGCGAATCACACCGCCCGACAGCGTGATGGCGAGGATCTCGTCGGTCTCCTCGACCACCAGCGCGCCGACGAGAGTCCCACGATCCTCAACGATCTTGGCAGCCTTGATGCCGAGACCGCCGCGACCCTGGACGCGGTACTCGTCGACAGCGGTCCGCTTCGCGTACCCGCCGTCTGTGGCAGTGAACACGAACGTACCGGGTCGAACAACATTCATCGAGAGCAGCTCGTCCCCTTCGCGGAAACTCATGCCCTTCACGCCCGAGGTCGCACGGCCCATGGGCCGCAGAGTCTCGTCCGTCGCGGTGAACCTGATCGACTGCGCCTTCTTGCTGATCAGTAGTAGATCATCATCCGCCGAGACGAGTTCAGCCCCGATCAGTTCGTCGTCGGAACCGTCCTCCTGCTCCCGCAAGTTGATCGCGATCACGCCACCCGAGCGGGGTGAATCGTAATCCTTCAGCGACGTCTTCTTGACCAATCCCGCCTTGGTGGCCAGAACCAGGTAGGGCGCCGCCTCGTAGTCGCGGATGGCGAGGATCTCGGCGATCGACTCGTCCGGCTGGAAGGCCAGCAGGTTGGCCACGTGCTGGCCGCGTGCGTCCCGGCCGGCGTCGGGCAGCTCGTACGCCTTCGCCCGGTAGACCCGTCCCTTGTTGGTGAAGAACAGCAGCCAGTGGTGCGTGGTGGACACGAAGAAGTGGTTGACGATGTCGTCTTCCTTGAGCTTCGCTCCGCGTACGCCCTTGCCGCCGCGCTTCTGGGCCCGGTAGTCGTCGGTCTTGGTGCGCTTGATGTAGCCGCCGCGCGTGACCGTGACGACGATGTCCTCCTCGGCGATCAGGTCCTCGATGGACATGTCGCCCTCATAGGGCACCAGCTTGGTCTTGCGGTCGTCACCGTACTTCTCGACGAGCGCGGTCAGCTCCGCGCTGACGATCCCCCGCTGACGGATCGGGGAGGCGAGGATCTCGTTGTACTCGTTGATCTTCGCCTGGAGTTCGTCGTGCTCCTGGACGATCTTCTGACGCTCCAGTGCCGCCAGCCGGCGGAGCTGCATCTCCAGGATCGCGTTGGCCTGGATCTCGTCGATCTCCAGGAGGTCCATCAGGCCCCCGCGCGCGATCTCCACGGTGTCGCTGCGCCGGATCAGCGCGATGACCTCGTCGATGGCGTCCAGGGCCTTCAGCAGGCCGCGCAGGATGTGCGCGCGCTCCTCGGCCTTGCGCAGCCGGAACCGCGTACGGCGGACGATGACCTCGATCTGGTGGTTCACCCAGTGGCGGATGAACGCGTCCAGGGAGAGCGTGCGCGGGACACCGTCGACCAGCGCCAGCATGTTGGCACCGAAGTTGGTCTGCAGCTCGGTGTGCTTGTAGAGGTTGTTCAGGACGACCTTGGCGACCGCGTCCCGCTTGAGCACGATGACCAGGCGCTGGCCGGTGCGGGACGACGTCTCGTCGCGGACGTCCGCGATGCCGCCGATCTTGCCGTCCTTCACCAGGTCGGCGATCTTCTGCGCGAGGTTGTCCGGGTTGACCTGGTAGGGCAGCTCCGTGACCACCAGGCACTGGCGGTTCTGGATCTCCTCGACCTCGACCACCGCGCGCATGGTGATCGAGCCGCGGCCCGTCCGGTACGCCTCCTCGATGCCCTTGCGGCCCACCACCAGGGCGCCGGTCGGGAAGTCAGGGCCCTTGATGCGCTCGATGAGCGCATCGAGCAGCTCCTCGTTCGAGGCCTCGTGGTTCTCCAGGTACCACTGGGCACCGGTGGCGACCTCACGCAGGTTGTGCGGCGGGATGTTGGTCGCCATACCGACCGCGATACCGGCCGATCCGTTGATCAGCAGGTTCGGGAAGCGTGCGGGCAGGACGGTCGGCTCCTGCGAGCGGCCGTCGTAGTTGTCCTTGAAATCGACGGTCTCCTCGTCGATGTCGCGGACCATCTCCATCGACAGCTGCGCCATCTTGCACTCGGTGTACCGCATGGCTGCCGCGGGGTCGTTGCCCGGGGAACCGAAGTTGCCGTTGGAGTCCACCAGCGGCATCCGCATCGACCACGGCTGCGCGAGGCGGACCAGCGCGTCGTAGATCGAGGAGTCGCCGTGCGGGTGGTAGTTGCCCATGACGTCGCCGACGACGCGGGCGCACTTGTAGAAGCCGCGCTCGGGGCGGTAGCCGCCGTCGTACATGGCGTACAGCACACGGCGGTGGACGGGCTTGAGGCCGTCACGGACATCGGGCAGCGCACGCGAGACGATGACGGACATCGCATAGTCGAGGTACGAGCGCTGCATCTCCGTCTCGAGCCCGACGGGCTCGACGCGCATGCCGGTCGCGTCCGCGTCCTCGAGAGGCGTGACAGGAGTGTTCTCGTCGGTCATTGCTGGTGAAGGTCCTTCCTGGTGCGGTCAGCTGAGACCGACTCAGATGTCGAGGAAGCGGACGTCCTTGGCGTTGCGCTGGATGAACGCGCGGCGGGCCTCGACGTCCTCGCCCATCAGGACCGAGAACAGGTCGTCGGCCTGGGCGGCGTCGTCGAGGGTGACCTGGCCGAGGACGCGGTGCTCCTGGTCCATCGTGGTGATGCGCAGTTCCTCGGCGTTCATCTCGCCGAGGCCCTTGAAGCGCTGGACGGAGTCCTCGCGGATGCGCTTGCCGGCCTGGCGGCCCATCTCGATCAGTGCGTCGCGCTCGCGGTCGGAGTACGCGTACTCGAAGTCGTCCCGGCCCCACTTGATCTTGTAGAGCGGAGGACGGGAGAGGTACACGTGTCCCGCCTCGACCAGCGGCCGCATGAACCGGAACAGGAACGTCAGCAGCAGGGTGTTGATGTGCTGGCCGTCGACGTCGGCGTCCGCCATCAGGATGATCTTGTGGTAGCGGAGCTTCTCGATGTCGAAGTCCTCGTGCACACCGGTGCCGAACGCGGAGATCATCGCCTGGATCTCCTGGTTCTGCAGGATCCGGTCGATGCGCGCCTTCTCGACGTTGAGGATCTTGCCCCGGATCGGGAGGATCGCCTGGTACTGCGGGTTCCGGCCGGACTTGGCCGAGCCGCCGGCGGAGTCACCCTCGACGATGAAGATCTCGCACTTGGTGGGGTCGTTGGACTGGCAGTCGGAGAGCTTGCCCGGCAGGGACGCCGACTCCAGCAGGCCCTTGCGGCGGGTCAGGTCGCGGGCCTTGCGGGCCGCCACCCGCGCGGTGGCCGCCGCGATGCCCTTGCGGACGATGTCCGCGGCCTCGTTGGGGTTGCGGTCAAGCCAGTCGTTGAGGTGTTCGTAGACGACCTTCTGAACGAAGGTCTTCACCTCGGTGTTGCCCAGTTTGGTTTTGGTCTGGCCCTCGAACTGGGGCTCGCTCAGCTTGACCGAGATGATCGCGGTCAGTCCCTCGCGGATGTCGTCACCCGTGAGGTTGTCGTCCTTCTCGCGCAGCAGCTTCTTCTCACGCGCGTACTTGTTCACCAGGTTGGTGAGCGCCGCGCGGAAGCCCTCTTCGTGCGTACCGCCCTCGTGGGTGTGGATGATGTTGGCGAAGGAGTACACGCCCTCGGTGTAGCCGCCGTTCCACTGCATGGCGAGCTCGAGGGACAGCTGCTTGTCCTTGTCGTCGGCCTCGAGGTCGATCACGGTGGGGTGCACCGGATCTCCCTTGCGGGAGTTGAGGTACTTCACGAAGTCGACGATGCCGCCCTCGTAGTGGTACGAGACGCTCTTGACCTCGTGCTTCTCGTCCTCACCCGCCTCGTCCGCCCCGGCGGTGGCCTTCGCCGACTCGCGCTCGTCGGCGAGGTTGATCCGCAGCCCCTTGTTGAGGAACGCCATCTCCTGGAAACGCCGGGAGAGCGTCTCGAAGGAGTAGTCGGTGGTCTCGAAGATGTCCGGGTCGGCCCAGAAGGTGACCGTCGTCCCGGTCTCCTCCACCTCCTCGTGCCGGGCCAGCGGGGCCGTGGGGACGCCCATCTTGTAGTCCTGCGTCCAGCGGTGGCCGTCACGCTTGATCTCGACGGAGATCCTGCTCGACAGGGCGTTCACCACGGACACACCGACGCCGTGCAGACCGCCGGAGACCGCGTAACCGCCGCCGCCGAACTTGCCGCCCGCGTGCAGCACGGTCAGCACGACCTCGACGGCCGGCTTGTTCTCCGAGGGGACGATGTCCACCGGAATGCCCCGGCCGTTGTCGACGACCCGGACGCCGCCGTCGGCCAGGATCGTCACATCGATCGTGTCCGCGTGTCCGGCCAGCGCCTCGTCGACGGAGTTGTCGACGACCTCCTGCACCAGGTGGTGCAGACCTCGTTCACCGGTCGAACCGATGTACATGCCGGGTCGCTTGCGGACCGCGTCCAGACCCTCGAGGACGGTGATGGCACTGGCGTCGTACGAGGCGGTGACCTCGCTGTCGAGGGCGGTCGCCTCGCTGTTCACGCCGGTGTCGGTGGACGGGATGTTCTCGTTGGGGTTGCCGGAATCGGCCACGAAGCGCCCTTTCTGGCACACCACGAGCCAGGCTCGGCGGCGGGTTGCCGGAGCGGCTGCGGCATGTTGCGTTGGTAAGCCTTGATCAGCGTTGCTCAGCTTTTCCCGGGCGGTCCCCACGGTCGGGGCGGGATTGCTTCCAGTCTACCGGTAGCTCGGACATTGATGGGGGTTTGCCGGTGCCTGAGTCCGCATGTGCCGCCCTCAACCGGTCTCGTCCGACTCCCGGTATACGGATGGGGGCTCCAAGAGGCTCACGAGGGCACCCAGCGCTTCCGAGCGCCAACCCTTGGCTACTTAGGAGTCAGGTGGCGATTCCGCACCCCGTCCGGCCATACGACGAAAGGGGCACCAGTGGACCGAACGCACTCCCGAAAAGCCCTGATGTGACGTCGATCACCTTGTTGTGGACGGCTTGAAACAGGGCTCCGGGTCACCCGTACGTGTCCCCGGGACCGGTGCTCCCGGGAGCCCGCAGAGGGCCGTAGCGGCGTGCGGGGCCACCCGGTCCATTGACCTTGATCAGCTTCACCGTGCCGTGGCCCAGGTCCTCGTTCAGCCGGGCGACCAGGGTCGGGGCGAGCAGCCGCAGGTTCGTCGCCCAGGCCGTGGAGTCGCAGCGCACGAACAGCACCCGCTCGTCCTCGTCGTAGCGCTCCGGTTCACAGTGCTTGGCCACGTCCGCACCGACGATCTCGGGCCAGCGCCCCATCACACCGCCCACCGCGGCCGGGGCCTCCCAGCCACGCTCGGTGAGCAACCGGTTGATCGCCGCACCGAGCGCCATGGGATCGCGCCGGTCACCGCGCGCGCCGGAGCGCAGGCCACCGCGCCGTGCCTGCTTCTTCTGCTGCGCCGCATCCCCCCGCGCGCGCGCCGCCTCCTTGGCCGCGCGCAACGCCACACGCGCCAGGTCGACCCCCGAGGGCTCAGGAGCCGCCCCGGGCATCCCCGCGGGAGGGCCGTCGGGCCGGCCGGGCTCGCTCATACCCGCCGCACCGCCCCCTCGGCCACGACGAACCGCGTCCCCGACAGCGCATGGGGAACGTCGTCGTCGACGGCCGCGGTCACCAGGACCTGCTCCCCCGGCGCGACGAGCTCGGCGAGGCGCTCGCGGCGGCGTGCGTCCAGCTCGGCGAAGACGTCGTCGAGCACCAGCACCGGCTCGTTGCCCTCGGCACGCAGCAGGTCGTAGGAGGCCAGACGCAGTGCCAGGGCGTAGGACCAGGACTCGCCGTGGGAGGCGTAGCCCTTGGCCGGCAGCTGACCGAGCTTGAGCAGCAGATCGTCCCGATGCGGGCCGACCAGGGTGACGCCCCGGTCGACCTCCTGCTTGCGCGCCTCGGCGAGAGCCGCCGACAGCTGCTCGAACAGGTCCTCGCGTGTGTGCGCCTCACCGGGCGCCGACGGCTTGTACTCCAGGGCGACGGGCCCACCGCCCGGCGCGAGCTGTTCGTACGCCTTGTCGGCGAGTGGCTGGATCGCGGCGATCAGATCCAGACGCTGAGCCAGCAGTTCGGCACCCGCACGCGCGAGATGCTGGTCCCAGACGTCGAGGGTGGACAGATCCATGGTGCGCCCGCCGTGCCGACGGGCCAGCGCGGCCGACTTCAGCAGCGTGTTGCGCTGCTTGAGGACCCGGTCGTAATCGGAACGGACACCCGCCATGCGCGGGGAACGGGCCGTGATCAGATCGTCCAGGAAGCGGCGCCGCTCGCCGGGATCACCCTTCACCAGGGCGAGATCCTCGGGCGCGAACAGCACGGTGCGGACGATCCCCAGCACGTCCCGGGGCCTGACCTGCGAGGATCTGTTGATACGGGCGCGATTGGCGCGACCCGGATTCAGCTCGAGCTCGACGAGCTGCTGCCGCTCGCCCTGCCGGACCTGGGCCCGGATGATCGCGCGGTCGGCACCCATACGAACCAGCGGGGCGTCGGAGGAGACACGGTGGCTGCCGAGTGTGGCGAGATAGCCGACCGCCTCGACGAGATTCGTCTTGCCCTGCCCGTTGGGGCCGACGAACGCCGTCACCCCCGGGTCGAGCGGGACTTCGACCCGGGGATAGGAACGAAAATCGGCCAGCGACAGATGCGTGACGTGCATGGTCGTGCGCCGACCTCCCCCGGCGTTGTGGACCGTCGTACGGTCCTGCGGACGGACAGCCAGGGACGTCCCGTGACTGCTTCTACGGCTGTGCTGTGGCCTCTCTCGGCCGCTCTGTGGATAGTTTTTCGAACCAGCTCTTCGGACCAGCTCTTCGAACTACTTCTTCTCGACCGCGTGACCGCCGAACTGGTTGCGCAGCGCCGCGATCATCTTCATCTGCGGCGAGTCCTCCTGACGGGAGGCGAACCGCGCGAACAACGACGCGGTGATCGCCGGCAGCGGGACCGCGTGGTCGATCGCGGCCTCCACAGTCCAGCGTCCCTCACCGGAGTCCTGTGCATAACCCCGGAGGTTGTCCAGGTGCTCGTCCTCGTGAAGCGCGTTCACCGCGAGATCGAGGAGCCAGGAGCGGATGACGGTGCCCTCCTGCCAGGAACGGAAGACCTCCCGGACGTCGGTCACCGAGTCGACCTTCTCCAGGAGCTCCCAGCCCTCGGCATAGGCCTGCATCATCGCGTACTCGATGCCGTTGTGGACCATCTTGGCGAAGTGGCCCGCGCCGACCTTGCCCGCGTGCACCGAGCCGAAGTCGCCCTCCGGCTTGAGGGCGTCGAAGACCGGCTGCACCTTGGCGACGTTCTCCTTGTCGCCGCCGTACATCAGCGCGTAGCCGTTCTCCAGGCCCCAGACACCGCCGGAGACACCGCAGTCGACGAAACCTATGCCCTTGGCCGCCAGCTCCTCGGCGTGCTTCTCGTCGTCCGTCCAGCGGGAGTTGCCGCCGTCCACGACGACATCACCGGGCTGGAGCAGCTCGGCGAGCTCATCGATGGTCGACTGCGTCGCCTGGCCGGCCGGGACCATCACCCAGACCACACGCGGGCCCTCGAGCTTGCCCACAAGTTCTTCCAGGCTGTGGACATCGGCGAGGTCCGGGTTGCGGTCGTATCCGACGACGGTGTGGCCCGCGCGGCGGATCCGCTCACGCATGTTGCCGCCCATCTTGCCGAGGCCGACGAGACCGAGCTCCATCAGTTGTGTTCCTTAGGTTGCGACGTGGCATGGCGGCACGGACGTGCCGCGGCACTTACGTACCGACACGACCCTAAACCCGGGCGCTCACGCACATCTGTGGGCATACGCGCTCATGCGCACGCCCTCACCTGCGGCTTCGTTCACAGCCACTTCCGGGTCCGGCTCTGACCGGTATCCACGATCCGGTGTCCACCGGACCCGGAAGGACTGTGCACAACTGTGGACTGCCGGAGGCAGCCGCCGACGGGTGGTGCGGCGTCAGCCGCTGAGCCGCACCGGCATGATCAGGTACTTGTAGGCGTCGTCCGCCTCCGCGTCCACCGCAGGCCTGCCGCTGAGCAGCGCGGGCTTGGTGGACGTGGTGAACGACAGCTGCGCCACCGGGGAGTCGATGGCGCTCAGACCGTCCAGCAGGAACGTCGGGTTGAAGGCGATCGAGATGTCATCGCCCTCCAGCTGGGCGTCGACCCTTTCCACAGCCTGTGCGTCGTCACTGGAGCCAGCCTCCAGGATGAGCACGCCCTGCTCGAAGCTGAGCCGCACCGGGGTGTTGCGCTCGGCGACCAGGGCCACGCGCTTGACGGCCTCCACGAAGGGGGCGGTCTCGATGACGGCGACGCTGTTGAACTCGGTCGGGAACAGCGTGCGGTACTTCGGGAGGTCGCCCTCCAGCAGCCGCGTGGTGGTGCGGCGGCCCGCTCCTTCGAAGCCGATCAGGCCCTCGCCCGCGCCCGAGCCGGACAGCGCGAGGATCACCTGGTCGCCGCTGGTCAGCGCCTTGGCGGTGTCCAGGAGCGTCTTCGCGGGCACCAGAGCGACCGCCGAGGCCTCCGGGTCCTCCGGCTTCCACAGGAACTCGCGGACCGCGAAGCGGTAACGGTCGGTGGAGGCCAGCGTCACCGTGTCGCCCTCGATCTCGATGCGTACACCGGTCAGGACGGGCAGGGTGTCGTCCCGGCCGGCCGCGATGGCGACCTGCTGCACGGCGGACGCGAAGACCTCACCGGGGACGGTGCCCGTCGCGTTCGGCATCTGGGGCAGGGCCGGGTACTCCTCCACCGGCAGGGTGTGGAGCGTGAACCGCGAGGAACCGCACACCACCGTCGCCCGTACACCGTCTGTGGAGATCTCCACCGGCCGGTTGGGGAGCGCGCGGGAGATGTCGGCGAGCAGACGGCCCGAGACGAGGACGGTGCCCTCCTCCTCGACCTCCGCCTCCACCGAGACCCGTGCGGAGACCTCGTAGTCGAAGCTGGACAGGCTCAGCTGCCCCTCCTCGGCCTTCAGCAGCAAGCCGGCGAGGACCGGCGCCGGCGGACGGGCCGGGAGGCTGCGCGCAGCCCAGGCCACTGCCTCCGCGAGTACGTCGCGTTCCACCCGGATCTTCACCGTAAGCCGCCTCCTGCTGTTGCCGGCGTTCTCACGCCCTGCTTCGCCTTCGTCGTCTGCCTCGGTGTCGTCGGCCTCTGTGAGGGAAGGACACCGGGGACCAGTCTGACGCACTGCACTGACAGTAGGTGCCTCTCGGGGTCAAGTCGTGACGAGCGGCAGTCGGCGTCGAACCGGCGAGTTGTGCACAGGACCCTCTTCGAAACGGATTCCTCACTCTCTCTAGTTGGGAGTAGTAGTAGGGCCTGTGGATACCGTGGATAACCTTGTTTTCCCAGCTCAGGGCCAAGATTTTGTCCACCGGCCCTGTGGGTGGAGGCGGTGGACAACTCGGGGTTTCTGTGGAGAACAAAAAGTTCTGCACACTCCGTGCACAGGGAGGGGCGGGTTCTCCCCAGCTCCGTCCCCAGGTTTGCCGGTCTTTCCCACAGGCGGCCTCGGCACCTTGCTGTGACGCCTTTCACTCGACCCGGTGAGGAGGCGCGTGGCGTTGCCGAACAGTGGACAAGCGTGTGGAGAAGCGCCTGATCATTGGGGACAACTGGCTTCAGCCTGTGGGTTGCTGGTGGAAAACTTTGTGCACAGGCTGTGGATCATTGCTTCGTCCACAGCCTGTGGAGATCGTTTGTCCACGGATCCACAGGCGGTTGACCTGGCTCGATGGTGCCCCAACAGGCGGGGCTGTGGACAGTTTCGGGACAACTTCACAGTCCCCAGGATGTGGACGGGAGAAAGTTGCCACATCTGTGGAGGACAGCCGTAACCCGGGGCCGAAATCGAACAGTGGACGGGACGCCGAGGGCCGCGAGGGCCGGCCCTCGCCGGTCGGCAGGCGCACGAAGGCCGGTCGGCAGGCGCACGAAGAAGGGCGCCCCCGGATTGTGGTCCGGGGGCGCCCTTCTTCGTGCGCCTGAGGGCGCTCAGCCGGCCTTGATGCGGTTGGTGAGCTCGGTGACCTGGTTGTAGATGGAGCGCCGCTCCGCCATCAGGTTGCGGATCTTGCGGTCCGCGTGCATCACCGTCGTGTGGTCGCGGCCGCCGAACAGCGCGCCGATCTTCGGCAGCGACAGGTCCGTCAGCTCACGGCACAGGTACATCGCGATCTGCCGTGCGGTCACCAGGGCGCGGCCGCGCGAGGTGCCGCACAGGTCCTCGACCGTGAGCCCGAAGTAGTCGGCGGTCGCGCTCATGATGGCCGTCGAGGTGATCTCCGGCGCGGAGTCGTCGCCACCGGGGATCAGATCCTTCAGGACGATCTCCGTCAGCCCGAGGTCCACCGGCTGCCGGTTGAGCGAGGCGAACGCCGTCACCCGGATCAGCGCGCCCTCCAGCTCGCGGATGTTCCGCGAGATCCGGGAGGCGATGAACTCCAACACCTCGGGCGGGGCGTTGAGCTGCTCCTGCACCGCCTTCTTGCGCAGGATCGCGATCCGTGTCTCCAGCTCCGGCGGCTGGACGTCGGTGATCAGACCCCACTCGAAACGGTTCCGCAGCCGGTCCTCCAGCGTCACCAACTGCTTGGGCGGCCGGTCACTGGAGAGCACGATCTGCTTGTTGGCGTTGTGCAGCGTGTTGAAGGTGTGGAAGAACTCCTCCTGCGTCGACTCCTTGTCCGCGAGGAACTGGATGTCGTCGACGAGCAGGATGTCCATCTCCCGGTACCGCTTGCGGAAGCTGTCGCCCTTGCCGTCGCGGATGGAGTTGATGAATTCGTTGGTGAACTCCTCCGAGCTCACGTACCGCACCCGCGTGCCGGGGTAGAGACTGCGCGCGTAGTGGCCGATGGCGTGCAGCAGGTGGGTCTTGCCGAGCCCGGACTCCCCGTAGATGAACAGGGGGTTGTACGCCTTCGCGGGTGCCTCGGCGACCGCCACCGCCGCCGCGTGCGCGAAGCGGTTGGAGGCACCGATGACGAACGTGTCGAAGAGGTACTTCGGGTTCAGCCGCGCGGTCGGCTCACCGGGGCCGGTCGCCGGCGCGGGCTGCGCGGCCAGCGGGCCGGGCGCCCCGCTCGTGGGCAGGTTCGGGCCGACGGGGCCGCCGCGGTGGACGTGCCCCGAGCCGGACGGGGGCTCGGGGAGCTCGCGGCGGGCGGCGTCGCGCTGGTCGTAGTCACCGCGGTCGTAGCCGCCACGGTCGTAGTTGCTGCGGTCGTACTCCGCGCGTGACGTCTCGTAGTCGGAGCGCTGCTGCTCGTAGGAGGAGCGTTCCATCGGCTGCGGACGGTAGTCCTGCGAGGGCGCGCCGCCGTAGCCGTCCTGGGAACCGTAGGCGTTCTGCGAGGGCGAGGCGTACGGGTCGCGGTCGGGGAAGCCGAGGCGCTGTTGCTGCCAGCCGTACTCGTCCTGCCCCGGTCGCGGCCAGGAGCTGGGCTCCGGGCGCTGGTACTCCGAGGGGTAGGCGGGGCGGGCGGTGGGGAGCTGGTCGCCGGGCGGTCCGGGGTCCTGGTCGGTGCGGCGCCGGCCGTAGCCCTCGTACTGCTCGTGCTCCTGGCGGTCCGGTCGCTCCTGCCGGGTGGGAGGGAGCTCGGGCTCCTCGTAGCGCGGCTGAGGGCGGGCGACCGGCGGGGCGGGGGGCTCTCCCGCGGAGTCGTCGACGGTGATGGCGATGCGGATGGGGCGCCCGCACTCGCGGCTCAGGCTTTCGCTGACGATCGGCGCGAGGCGGCCCTCGAGCACGCCCTTGGCGAACTCGTTCGGTACGGCGAGCAGCGCGGTGTCGGCGACCAGCGCCAGCGGCTGGCAGCGCCGGATCCAGTGTTCGTCCTTTCCTTCGACTCCCTGGCCCCGGCCCTCACCGAGCAGCTCTTCCAGTACGCGTGGCCACACTGCGGCAAGATCGGCAGGTACGTCAGCCACAGGGCACGCTCTCTCACAGGTCCCTCGAACGTGTGATTCGGGGACGGGTCGGGGTTGTAAAGGGGGTGGTCGAGGGACAAAGGAACGAATCGGAGTTCCGTCACGGTAGTCAGGGCGGCCGGTGTGGTTCAAGTCGTTGTCCCCAGCCTGTGGACAAGTGTCTCCCCGCGACTGCTGGTTTGACCGAAGGACGCAGCCGCGCGTACCGTGACGAGGTCGAGTTGTCGATGGCTGCTGCCGCCTGCCTCCGATGGGCACAGATCACGCAAGATGATCGGTCAGCGGTGCACTCGGGCGTAACGCGAGCTACTCGTGGGCGCACGGTGACAGCCAGGACGGCACCCCGCAATCAACGACATCTTTCTGGAGCCCCCGAGTGAGCAAGCGCACCTTCCAGCCGAACAACCGTCGTCGCGCGAAGACCCACGGCTTCCGGCTGCGTATGCGCACCCGTGCCGGCCGCGCGATTCTCGCGTCCCGCCGTGGCAAGGGTCGCGCCCGCCTGTCCGCCTGATCCCGATCAGGTCATGACGTCGTGCTGCCCACCGACAACCGGCTGAGGCGGCGCGAGGACTTCGCGACCGCGGTACGACGAGGACGCCGGGCTGGACGCAGGCACCTCGTCGTACACCTTCGCAGCGGTGTCACGGACCCGCATGTGTCTGGGGAGAGCGCTCCCTCGACACGTGCGGGTTTCGTCGTGAGCAAGGCTGTGGGGGGAGCGGTCGTGCGGAACAAGGTGAAGCGCAGACTTCGCCACCTGATGCGCGATCGAGTGGCCCTGCTGCCCCCCGGTAGCCTGGTAGTCGTACGAGCGCTGCCCGGAGCGGGCGACGCCGACCATGCACAACTGGCCCAAGACCTGGATGCCGCTCTGCAGCGGCTGCTGGGAGGGGGCACGCGATGAAGTACCCGCTGCTGGCTCTGATCAAGCTCTATCAGTGGACGATCAGTCCGTTGCTGGGGCCTGTATGCAAGTACTACCCGTCGTGTTCCCACTACGGCTACACGGCCATCGACCGGCACGGTGCCATCAAGGGCACAGCACTCACAGCCTGGCGCATCCTGCGGTGCAATCCGTGGTCGCTGGGTGGTGTGGACCATGTCCCGCCGCGCAAGCGCCCGCGGTGGCACGAAATGCTGCGTGACGCCTGGCGTGCACGCAAGGGCGGGCCTGCCTCCGCCGAACCGGCCACCGAAGGACAGACTTCTTCCGTAAGTCCGACGGGCCCTTCGAGTCCGGCCGCAGAGACCTCGCCCCATGCCCAAGGAGCATGATTAGTGGACACGATTGCCAGCCTCTTCAGCTTCATCACGACACCTGTCTCCTGGGTCATCGTCCAGTTCCACTCCGTGTACGGGGCCATCTTCGGCCCCGACACCGGGTGGGCCTGGGGCCTGTCCATCGTGTCCCTGGTGATCCTGATCCGTATCTGCCTGATCCCGCTCTTCGTGAAGCAGATCAAGGCGACGCGCGCGATGCAGACGCTCCAGCCGGAGATGAAGAAGATCCAGGAGCGCTACAAGAACGACAAGCAGCGTCAGTCCGAAGAGATGATGAAGCTGTACAAGGACGCGGGCACCAACCCGCTCTCCTCGTGCCTTCCCATCCTGGCGCAGTCTCCGTTCTTCTTCGCTCTGTACCACGTGCTCAACAGCATCGCGTCCAACGACACCATCGGCGTGATCAACGAGCGTCTGCTGGAGAGTGCGCAGAAGGCGCACATCTTCGGCGCCCCGCTCGCGGCGAAGTTCACGGACAGCGCGGACAAGGTCGAGGCCCTCAACGCCTCGCTGACCGATGTGCGGATCGTCACGGCCCTGATGATCGTCTTGATGTCGCTGTCGCAGTTCTACACGCAGCGCCAGCTGATGACGAAGAACGTCGACACCACGGTGAAGACGCCGTTCATGCAGCAGCAGAAGATGCTGATGTACGTCTTCCCCGTCATCTTCGCCGTCTTCGGCATCAACTTCCCGGTCGGTGTCCTCGTCTACTGGCTGACCACCAACGTGTGGACCATGGGCCAGCAGATGTACGTCATCCACAACAACCCGACGCCGGGCTCCAAGGCGCAGGCCGCATACCTGGAGCGCCTTGCCAAGCACGTCGCCCACCACGGCAAGACCCGTAATCGCCGTGAGCGCACCATCGTCAAGACCATCATGGCCAAGGGCCGGGACCGCAACGAATACGAGCGCAAGTTCATCAACGGTCTGAGCAAGGCGGGCCTCGTGGCCCAGGCCGATGGCGCGGTGATCAAGGGCGATGCCACGGCCGCCGCGCAGGCCGAGGACGGCTCTCCGGCCACGACCCAGACCGCGAAGCGTCAGCAGCCCAAGCGGCAGACCAAGTCCCAGCGTCAGGGCGGTGCGGCGAAGGCGGCTGGTGAGCCCACCTCGCTGACCAAGACCGAAACGCCCCAGGACGACGTCGACTCCGCCGCCGCTGCCAAGAAGGGCAACGCGAAGTCCGGCGGAAGCACCCGCAGCAGGGCCCAGTCCGGACAGCGCAAGGGCCCGCAGCGGCCCAAGTCCCCGTCCAAGAAGTAAGAAGGAGTCCATCCCGTGACGGAAGGCACCACCTCCACCGCTGCCGAGGGCGCAGACACCCTGACCCGCCTGGAGCAGGAAGGTGAGATCGCAGCGGACTACCTGGAGGGTCTGCTCGACATCGCCGACCTCGACGGTGACATCGACATGGACGTCGAGGCCGACCGTGCCTCCGTCTCGATCATCAGCGACTCGGCCGGCCGTGACCTGCAGAAGCTGGTCGGTCGGGACGGTGAGGTGCTGGAGGCGCTCCAGGAGCTCACGCGTCTGGCCGTGCACCGGGAGACCGGGGACCGCAGTCGGCTCATGCTCGACATCGCGGGGTACCGCGCCAAGAAGCGGGCCGAGTTGTCCGAGCTGGGCGCGAAGGCCGCCGCCGAGGCCAAGAGCAGTGGTGAGCCCGTGAAGCTCGCCCCGATGACGCCGTTCGAGCGCAAGGTCGTGCACGACGCGGTCAAGGCCGCCGGCCTGAACAGTGAGTCCGAGGGCGAGGAGCCGCAGCGCTTCGTCGTCGTGCTTCCCGCCTGAACGGTTCCACGTTCCACCGGCCCCGTCTGTTGCGCAGGCGGGGCCGAATTTTGTCAGCCTGATAGTTCTGTGGTGCCGGCACTCGAGGCCGGCACGCTACGGAAGGACGGTCCCCCGTGACGGAGGCAGCAGAGCTTCCCCCCGCGCCCGAGCAGGCTCGTGAGGTGTTCGGCGATCGCTTCGCGGACGCGGTGCGTTATGCGGAGCTGCTTGCTGAGGCGGGCGTTCAGCGTGGTCTGATCGGCCCGCGGGAGGTGCCGCGCCTGTGGGAGCGGCACCTGCTGAACTGTGCGGTGCTCTCGGAAGTCGTGCCCGAAGGCGTCACGGTGTGCGATGTCGGTTCAGGTGCCGGTCTGCCGGGCATCCCATTGGCGCTGGTCCGTGAGGATCTCAAGATCACGCTGCTGGAACCACTGCTGCGGCGTACCACCTTCCTGACCGAAGTCGTGGAGCTGCTGGGACTGGACCATGTGACGGTCGTGCGTGGCCGGGCCGAGGAGGTCATGGGCACGATGTCTCCGGTGCACGTGGTGACCGCACGAGCCGTGGCGCCGCTCGACCGCCTCGCCACGTGGGGCATCCCCCTCCTTCGGCCGTACGGAGAGATGCTCGCGCTCAAGGGTGACGCCGCCGAGGAGGAGCTGAAGAATGCGACCTCGGCGCTGAGCAAGCTCGGTGCCGTGGCGACATCGGTCGTGCATGTGGGTGAGGGGGTGGTGGATCCGATGTCCACAGTGGTGCGGGTCGAGGTGGGGGAAAGTCCCGGCGGTGTGCGCTTCGCGGCGAAGCGCGCGAAGGCTGCTCGCACCGGGCGTGCGCGGCGCCGACGCGGATAGGGGCGTGGTCTGCCGGGCAGCAGGACATCCGATGGGCAGGCTTACGCCCGGAAGGGGTGGACGTACTCCACACAAGTAGCCGAACCGCCGTGGACCGGAGTGTCGTGGCAGTGCGGCCCCGGCTGCTGTGCATCGTGTTTCACGTGAAACGTCGCTCCCTGCTGCACGGCATCATCAGTCGCGGTCGCGCCGCGGCCGAGCCCCGCGATCGTAAGCCTCTCGGTTCACGCGGAGAGGGTCCTGTTCCCAACGAGACTTCGCCCCCCTCAGGGGGTACGGAGTTGTCCACAGAAGTGGATTTCTCCACAGAACGTCAGGCCTCACTGGTTCACGACCCCGAAGGCATGGGAGGCTCTGTTCATTGCGAGCTTGAAGTCGAGGAGAGTGAATCCACCTTGCGGTCCGACGCCAACATCGCGGGACCGATGACCGACCCGGTCCCCGGTCCCCGTGCCGAATCGATGGGGGCAGATGTTTCACGTGAAACACCGCCTCCTATGGACGACGCTCCCATCGGCCGTGCTGCCCAACTGGCGATGGATGCACTGGGCCGCGCAGGTGAGGGCCTGCCACGGCCCGAGCAGACACGCCTCATGGTGGTCGCCAACCAGAAGGGTGGCGTGGGCAAGACGACGACGACCGTCAACCTCGCCGCGTCACTTGCGCTCCATGGCGCTCGGGTCTTGGTGATCGACCTCGACCCCCAGGGCAACGCCTCTACGGCTCTGGGGATCGACCATCACGCCGAAGTTCCCTCCATCTATGACGTATTGGTCGAGAGCAGGCCGCTGGCAGAGGTTGTCCAGCCGGTCCCCGACGTGGAGGGTCTCTTCTGCGCACCCGCCACGATCGATCTCGCCGGCGCGGAGATCGAGCTGGTGTCGCTGGTGGCGCGGGAGAGCCGACTGCAGCGTGCCATCCATGCCTACGAGCAGCCGCTGGACTACGTCCTCATCGACTGCCCTCCGTCCCTCGGCTTGCTGACGGTCAACGCGATGGTGGCGGGACAGGAGGTCCTGATCCCGATCCAGTGCGAGTACTACGCCCTGGAGGGCTTGGGGCAGCTGCTCCGCAATGTCGATCTGGTGCGGGGCCACCTCAACCCCTCCCTGCACGTGTCGACGATCCTGCTCACCATGTACGACGGCCGGACGCGCCTCGCGTCCCAGGTTGCGGACGAGGTGCGTAGTCACTTCGGCGACGAAGTATTGCGGACAAGCATTCCTCGCTCTGTGCGCATCTCGGAGGCGCCGAGTTATGGGCAGACGGTGCTGACCTACGATCCTGGATCGAGCGGTGCCCTCTCCTACCTTGAGGCGGCACGCGAAATCGCGCTGAGGGGCGTTGGCGTCAGCTATGACGCATCGAACGCACACATCGGTGCACAGCAGAACGATCCGAGCATGGTGGAGGGCGTCCAGTGAGTGAGCGACGGAGGGGGCTGGGCCGTGGTCTTGGCGCACTTATCCCAGCTGCCCCGACAGAGAAGGCGGTCACCCCGACTGTGACGGGAGGTGCAGCTTCTGCCTCTTCCGCTGCGCCTCAGGTGCTGCCGAACGAGCGCGGGGTGGCCGTGGCCAAACTGGCCGCGCTTCCCTCTGTTCCACGTGAAACAGAGGAGTCGTCGACGCCTGGCGCAGCGGAGATGCCCATGCCTCCCCTGGGAGCACACTTCGCGGAGATTCCCCTCGAATCCATCAAGCCGAACCCGCGTCAGCCGCGCGGAGTCTTCGACGAGGATGCGCTGGCAGAACTTGTCACGTCCATCAAGGAGGTCGGCCTCCTCCAGCCCGTCGTCGTGCGGCAGGTCGGGCCCACGCACTACGAGCTCATCATGGGTGAGCGCCGTTGGCGGGCGTGCCGTATCGCGGGGCTCGAAGCCATCCCGGCGATCGTGCGGGCCACGGAGGACGAGAAGCTCCTCCTGGACGCCCTTCTGGAGAATCTGCACCGTGCCCAGCTGAATCCGCTGGAAGAGGCAGCCGCCTACGACCAGCTGCTGAAGGACTTCAACTGCACGCATGATCAGCTGGCGGACCGCATCGGCCGTTCCCGCCCGCAGGTTTCCAATACCCTGCGCCTGCTGAAGCTCTCGCCGAGGGTTCAGAGCCGGGTGGCTGCCGGAGTACTCTCCGCCGGGCACGCGCGGGCCTTGCTCTCCGTGGAGGACTCCGAGGAGCAGGACCGGCTGGCCCATCGGATCGTGGCCGAGGGTCTCTCGGTGCGGGCTGTCGAGGAGATCGTGACCCTGATGGGGTCCGGGCCGCAGAAGTCGCCGCGATCCAAGGGACCGAGGGCGGGTGCCCTGGTGTCTCCGGCGCTGTCCGATCTGGCCACCCGTCTTTCGGATCGTTTCGAGACGCGGGTGAAGGTCGACCTGGGCCAGAAGAAGGGGAAGATCACCGTCGAGTTCGCCTCTATGGAGGACCTCGAGCGCATTCTTGGCACCCTCGCTCCTGATGAGGGGCCGGTTCTGCAGAAGAGTCTTGTGGACGACGACTCCATGGAAGATTCCTGAGGCTTCGGCTCGGTCAGTCGAACAGCCGACCGTGGGCGGATCGTGTCCGGTATATCCCGGAAACGATCCGCCCTTTGCTTTCCGGCGGTATCGGCGGAATCGCTTCATGGATACGATGCGGTGAGACAGGGTGTGTCCACCGCCAGCACCTGAATCTCTGAGCGCAAGGCAGGACCATGCGAATGATGAGCCGCACCGGACGGGTGGGAGCGGGGCTGGCGATTGCCGCCTTCGGAGGGTTCATCGGCAGCCTGCTCAAGGAGCGGCACGCTCTGGCAGTCGCTCGTGAGGCAGCAGGCGGAGGAAGCGAGGAACAGGCTTCATGGGGCGTCGGCTCGTACCGCTCACGCTGGACAACCTTCAAGACCTTCCCCAGCGCTGTCGCTCGTGTGTCTTCTGGGAGCTCGACCCCGTCAGTGGTGAGACAGCAGTAACAGCGGGGACGTCAGCGGTCGAGAAGGAGTCGTGGATCTCGGCTGTGCTGCTGGACTGGGGGTCCTGCGGAAGAGTCGTCTATGTCGATGACATCCCCGTGGGTTTCGTTCTCTACGCCCCGCCTGCCTATGTGCCGCGTGCCATGGCGTTTCCCACGAGCCCTGTGTCGTCCGATGCCGTGCAGCTGATAACCGCGTTTATCGTGCCGCGCTACCAGGGACAGGGCCTGGGGAGAGTGATGGTGCAGACGGTGGCGAAGGACCTGTTGCGTCGAGGAGTCAAGGCGATCGAGGCCTTCGGCGACGCGCGTTGGAAAGAACCGGCCTGTGTTCTACCCGCTGACCACCTCTTGGCCGTGGGGTTCAAGACGGTACGTCAACATCCCGCGTATCCCCGGCTCAGACTGGAGCTGAGGACAACACTGTCGTGGAAGGACGATGTCGAGATGGCGTTGGACCGGTTGCTCGGAGCCGTTCAGAAGGAGCCGGTGTTGCGCCCCCTCTGATGCGTCGCGCGCTGGTGTACGTCATGCGAATGGGCCGACCCAGATGGGTCGGCCCATTCGTGTTTCACGTGAAACGTGCGCCGCCGACGAGACGGCCGACGCTCATTCGCTGATGAATTCTTCGAGGTCGCGGACGATCGCGGCCTTCGGCTTGGCACCGACGATGGTCTTGGCGACCTCGCCACCCTGGTAGACGTTCAGGGTCGGGATGGACATGACGCCGTACTTGGCGGCCGTACCCGGGTTCTCGTCGATGTTCAGCTTGACGACCTCGATCTTGTCCCCGTACTCCGAGGCGATCGCTTCGAGGGAAGGGGCGATCTGGCGGCACGGACCGCACCAGGCGGCCCAGAAGTCCACCAGGACGGGCTTGTCACTCTTGAGGACGTCCTGGTCGAAGGAGTCGTCAGTCACATTCTTCAGGGTGCCGGCCACGGCGGGCTCCTTAACTGGTTGGTGCGTGGTGAGGGTGGAGGTCAGACAGAGGTCTTCTCGGGCTCGGCCTGCTCCCCGTCCGCGAGAGCGGCAAGGAACCTCTCGGCGTCGAGGGCGGCAGCACAGCCCGTACCGGCCGCGGTGATCGCCTGGCGGTAGGTGTGATCGACCACGTCACCGGCACCGAACACTCCGGTGAGGTTCGTACGCGTCGAAGGCGCATCGACCTTCAGGTAGCCCTCTTCGTCCAGCTCCAGCTGACTCTTGAAGAGCTCCGTGCGAGGGTCATGCCCGATCGCGATGAACAGGCCGGTCACCGCCAGGTCCGAGAGTTCGCCGGTCTTGACGTTCCGCAGCTTCAGACCCGAGAGCTTCTGGTCGCCCTGGACCTCTGCGACCTCGCTGTCCCAGACGAACGAGATCTTCGGGTCGGCGATGGCACGCTCCTGCATCGCCTTCGAGGCCCTCAGAGTGTCGCGGCGGTGGACGACCGTGACGGACTTGGCGAACCGCGAGAGGAAGGTGGCCTCCTCCATTGCGGTGTCGCCGCCGCCGATGACGGCGATGTCCTGGTCCTTGAAGAAGAAGCCGTCACACGTGGCACACCACGAGACACCACGGCCGGCGAGGGCATCCTCGTTCGGCAGGCCGAGCTTGCGGTGCTGCGAGCCGGTGGCGACGATGACGGCCTTCGCCTTGTGGACCGTTCCTGCGGTGTCCGTGACGGTCTTGACCTCTCCGGTCAGGTCGACGGCGACCACGTCGTCCGGAATGAGCTCTGCCCCGAAGCGCTCTGCCTGGGCGCGCATGTTGTCCATGAGCTCGGGGCCCATGATGCCGTCCTGGAAGCCGGGGAAGTTTTCGACATCGGTGGTGTTCATCAGCGCACCACCGGCGGTGACGGCGCCCTCGAACACCAGGGGCTTCAGCGACGCACGGGCGGTGTAGAGGGCTGCCGTGTAGCCGGCCGGCCCCGAACCGATGATGATCACGTTACGGACGTCGCTCACGGCTTGTTTCCTCGTCTCTGGTCTGTGTCATCCGACCGGTGGGAGCTTCTGTCGGAACTCTCACCTCACCCAACGGATCCTAAGGGGCGAGCATTCCCGCTGTGCCTGAGCACACCGATGGAGCTGACAGACGCGGTTCCCGAGCGGGCGCGGGCAGGCGCACACCGTACGAGATACCACTCAGGACGGAGACGAAGCGTCGACTGTCAGCCGCGGGTGTAAGAGCTCTTCAGTAGAACCTTCGCCGTGGTGACAGAGGACGGATTGCCGACGCAGGCGGTATCGACGATGTAGGCAGTCACACGGGTGTCGTCGGAGGGGTGGGGAAGCAGTACCAGGAGAGCTTTTCGCCCCTTGTAGATGCCCTGCTCTGTGGCGAGCGCGGCGTCATTGCGACCGATTCCCTCACGGACGCATGCCGGGACCGTGGGTTGCTGGAAAACCCTGGGGCTGGCGGCTTCGGCCTCCGACTCCATTTCCAAGGTCTGCGGCATGCGGGAAGATGCGCCCTTCCGCTGGTTCTGCGTGAGGAGATCGGAGACCTGCTTCCCCAGCTCACCCTCGGAGAATGTGTCCGAGGCCGTCTGATGAACGCCGCCCGGGCCCGTTTCGTCGTTCTGGGACGTCAGGAACAGCGTGCCGAGCCCCAGAGCCGCAACGGTGAACACGGTCCCCAGCACAGCGGCCTTGCGGCGGCCGCGTTGCATGCGGTCCTTGCGACCTGGACCGGTCGTGGAAGGGCGCGGGCGCCCCGCGGGGCGGTCCGTCGGCGTCGATGTTTCACGTGAAACATGCGCGCGGTCCTCATCGGATGGGGAAGGGGAGACGCCGGCTGGCTCTGCGACGTTCTCTGGCCCCGGCGCCCTGGCCTGCAGCAGCGCTTCCGCGGCGAGCGCGGCATCGATACGGCTTGCCACCTCGGCAGGCATACGCGGTGGACCCGGCATCGTGCCAAGCAGTCCCCGGATCTCTTCCAGCGACGCATGGACGTCCGCGCAGAGGTCGCATTCGTCCAGGTGTCGGCGCACAGCGGCGGTTCGAGCGGGTGGCAGGAGCCCTTCGGTGAGGTCGGAGATCTCTGCGATGTCCGGGTGCTCCGTCATGCCTGGTGTCGATGTCACGCTGTTCCACCTCCGCCCTTCACTGCCGCTGGGTCACTCGGCCCCGTCCCCGGTGGATCCGCTCGATGCGGTCCCGCTGCAGGTGGGACGGATGCCTCCTGCGTCCGGTTCCTTTTCCCATCCTGCTTCCTGCTGTCATCGCTCCCGTCCGGCCGTAGATGTTGCAGAAGGGGCAGGAGCCTGGCTCTGCCTCGGGCGCAGCGGCTCTTCACCGTGCCGGTGGGCACATCGAGGATGCGGGCGGCCTCCGCGACGGGGTAGCCCTGCATGTCCACCAGTACGAGAGCCGCCCGCTGATCGGGTGGGAGAGTTCCCATGGCCGCTATGAGCTGACGGTGCAGATCGTTGCGCTCCGCAGGAGCCGAGGCGGACTCGTGGGGCTCCAGTAACTGCTCCAGGCGCTCTGTGTCGTCGACAGGGGAGGTTTTCCGGGATGCGGCCTTGCGCGCACGGTCCAAGCACGCGTTCACCGTGATCCGGTGGAGCCATGTCGTGACGGCCGACTGACCTCGGAAGGTGTGGGCGGCCCGATAGGCGGAGACAAGAGCGTCCTGAACTGCGTCAGCGGCCTCCTCGCGGTCCCCCAGCGTCCGCAGGGCCACCGCCCACAACCGGTCCCGGTGTCGGCGTACCAGTTCGCCGAAAGCTTCGGGATCGCCCTCCACATGGCGGGCGAGGAGGTCCTGATCGCTTGTGTCGCGGTGCGTGGTGCCGTCCGGCATCGGACCCCCCTCCCCTCGCTCGGTGAGACGTCAGCCGGTGAACTTCAGGTCGGTGATGGCCTGCTTGTATCCGGCGCTGCTGTAGCCGTCGGCGGGCGCGTTCGGGACGGCCGTGATCCACAGCAGTACGTACTGCGTCTTCACCGAGTCCGACACCTTCACGTCCAGAGACCCAGTACTGGTCGTGGCGGATCCGAGCTTCTTCATGCCGTCGATCCCGGTCGAAGGGGACAGCGAGTCCGTGGCGTAGAGGTGCACCGTCGTGTGGTTACCGGTGTACCGGAGTCCTATCGACGCCGTCGAGATCTCCTTGGCCGAGCCGAGGTCGTAGACGATGCCCACTCCGGGTTTGTAGGGCGCGAGCGTCGGACCGGCGTTGTACTTCTTGGTCCGCCAGTAGGTCGAGTCGTCGTTGTCGTAGGTCTTGGCGACATCACCGGGGGCCTGGGCCGAACCCGTCGCTACGTACTCCTGAGCGTCTTGGATCGTGAGCGGCTTGGACGGCTTGGGTTTTTGGGGGCTCTTGTCGTTGCCGTCCGTCGTCTGCGTCCTGTTCGTGTCGTCCGCGCTGCCGCCCTGGTCGATCAAGGCGTCTGCGAGCTGCCAGCTGCCCAGGCCGAGCGCGGCGATCAGCAGCGCTGACACGGCCCACTTCAGTGCCTTGCCCGTACGGCTCTGCAGCGGTGGTGGCGGGGCCGGCACCGGTTGGGTGACGCCCAAACCGGGCGCCGGCCGTCCGTAGGAGCCCTGCTGGTACGTCGTGCGCTGATACTCCGGCGGGGTGGTGAAGACAGGTTCCGGCGGGCGGATGCGGGGCATCTCGCCGATCGCCTTCACCAGTTCCTCCGGCGTGGTGCACGGGGACTCGTGGCGGGAGGCGGTGGCGCCGTCGTTGGCCAGCGCCCGCATGGCGAGTTCGGACAGGCCGCGGTGGACACCGGCCCGCACCTGGTCGGGCGGGATCAGACCGATGTCCTTCGGCAACCCTGACAGACCGTATGCGTCGATCTCGTACGGCCAGCGCTGGGTGAGCGCCGCGTACAGCAGGGCACCGATGGATTCGGTGTCGGTGCGCTGCGGGGTGTCGGATTCGATGCCGCGCAGTGCCGCGTTCACGGCGAGGCCCCGAATGCGCCACTGGCCCGTCGAGGTGCGCAGGACCGCATTGGGGTTCAGCCGCAGATGGGCGAGTCCCTCGCGGTGGGCCGCGGCCATGGCGGAGGAGATCTGACTGGCCATCTGGTAGGCGTCGTACACCTTGAGCGGGCCGACCGCCAGGAGCGTGGTCAACTCGGTGGCGTCGGGGAGCCATTCGTGTACGACGTAGACGACGTCGTTCTCCTCGACGGCGTCCAGGACCTGAACGAAGCGGGGGTCGCCCAGCAGGGCGGAGGCGCGGGCCGAGGCCAGGACGGAGCGGGCACGGGAGTGGTCCGCGGGCAGGATGTGCACACCGACGGCGCGGCGGAGCTTCTCGTCCACGGCACGCCAACTGCTGAATCCGTCCAGACGGGTGACGCACTCTTCGAGACGGTAGCGTCTGGCGAGCTTGTGACCGCTGTGCAGTTCGAGCGGCGACGTCGTCCCGGAACCGTCGGTCCCGGTGTTCTCCTGTGCTGCGTCGCTGTCCGTGTCCTGCTCCCGGTTCTTGACCACCCCGTCGGCCGTGGACTGGTCCGCCTGCGCGGTCAGCGGCTGCTCGCCGCTGTTGTCTGCCACGTCGACGGCAGCTGTGCTCCGTTCCGCCACCGTCGTTCCCTGCCTCCCCATCCATCGCGCGTCGGCCGACCGCCCTCGCGCGTTGTCCGACGCCAAAACCAATTGTGCCCACAGTCCGCCGCTATGCACGACACACAAGGGCTGACGATGGTTGTGCGGTTACCCGTGACTCAGCGTCCCAGGCGTCCGCGGACCATACCGACCAGCGAGTTGACCTCCACGATGCGCATCCGGCGGGCGGCGACGAAGAAGACGCCGAGCAGGACGGCCCCACCGGCCAGCAGCGCGGCGAACGAAGCTCCGGCGCCCTGACCGAGACTGTGCCCGATGCCGTAGCAGACCGCACCGCTGAGCAGCGCGGCCGGAACCGAGGCGATGCACAGCCGGGCGTACGTCCGCAGTACCCGGGCACCGTCCAGGTCCCCGCCCAGCCGCTGGCGCAGCCGGCGCCAGGCGACACCGACGCCGGTCACGTAGGCAAGGCCGTACGCGGCGGCCATGCCGACCACGGCCCAGCGGGCCGGGAGAACGAAGAAGCAGACGGCCGAGGCGATCGCGTTGACCGCGGCCACGATGACCGTGTTGTAGAAGGGGGTCCGGGTGTCCTCGTAGGCGTAGAAGGCACGCAGGACGACGTACTGCACGGAGTAGGGGATCAGGCCGAGGCCGAAAGCCATCAGCATGTAACCCATGTTGGTCGCTGCGCTGATGCCCGAGGAACCGAAGATCAGGGTGCACATCGGGATGCCGAGCGAGATGAAGCCGAAGGCGATCGGCACGATCGCGACGGCTGTGGTGCGCAGGCCCTGGGAGATGTCGTCCCGGACGGCGCCGCTGTCGTCCTCTGCCGCCGAGCGGGAGATGCGGGGCAGCAGGGCGGCCATCAGCGAGACGGTGATGATGGCCTGCGGCAGGCCCCAGATCAGCTGGGCGTTGGCGTAGGCGGCGAAGCCGGTGCCCTTGACGCCGGAGTTAAGGAGGGCAGCGGTGGACAACTGGATCACCACCAGCGCGCCCGCCTGGTTGGCGAGCACGAACAGGATGGTCCACTTGGCGAGCCTCGCCGCCTTCCCCAGACCGTGACCCCTCCAGTCGAAGCGCAGACGGATACGGAATCCCGTCTCGCGCAGGTACGGGATCATGGCCAGGGCCTGGACGACAAGGCCGAGCAGGATACCGATGCCGAGGAGACGCTGGCCTTCCGGCGGAATGCTCGTGACGGTCATCTTCGAGTCGGCGGCGGTGCCGTAGACGTAGATGAACGTACCGAGTGTCACGATGATGACGATGTTGTTGAGGACCGGGGTCCACATCATCGCGCCGAACCGACCGCGTGCGTTGAGGATCTGTCCCATCACCACGTGTACGCCCATGAAGAAGATCGAGGGCAGGAAGTAGCGGGTGAAGGTGATGGCGACCTCGTTGGCCGCGGGGTCGGAGGCGACCGGGTTGGACAGTGCACGCACGAGGAGTGGCGCGGCGAGCCACGCGACGACGGTGAGTGCGGCCAGGGCCGCCATCACGAGGGTCAGTAGTCGGTTGGCGTACGCGATGCCACCGTCGGCATCGTCCTTCATGGCGCGGACGAGCTGTGGCACGAAGACGGAGTTGAGGCCGCCGCCGACGGTGAGAATGTAGATCATGGTCGGCAACTGGTATGCGACCTGGAACCCCTCGCCGAGGAGGCCCAGACCGAGTGCCGAGACGATCAGCGCGGAGCGGATGAATCCCGTGAGGCGCGACACCATCGTGCCCGCCGCCATCACGGCACTGGACTTCAGCAGCCCTCCGGCCCGGCCGCCTTTCTTCGTGGGCGGCACGGGAGCCGGTTCCGGTGCGGGAGGCTCGGCGGTAGGCGGTGGTGTGGCTCCCGCGTAGTGGCCGGGCGCCGCGGAGGCCGGGCCGGGTACCGGAACCGACTCGGGGGACTGCCGACCGGCCACCGACTGGTGGCCGGGACGCCCACCGCCGTGCTGTTCGGCGTGGCCGTCCTGCTGCTGATCGCGGAACAGGTGGGCGAAGGCGTCCGGCTCACGGCGCTGGTCTCCGGCCTGGCCGACCAGGTCGTCCACACCCACGAACTGCGTCGTGCGCGGATCATCCCCGTATGGGAGGTATTGGTTCGGAGTGTCCGGTTCCGGCGCCGGGGCCTGAGCCCATACCCGTGGGTCGGGTGCGTGGGGCGATCGGGGAGGCTGCCCGTACAGCGGCTGCTGAGGGGGGTACGTGCCCGGTGGGGGCGGGGGGTGCGCCGCGCGGTCGTACAGGGCTTCCGCGACCGGGTCCTGGGCGGCGATGTCCTGCGCGCGGTAGGGGTCCTGGTCGTAGGCGTCCTGGAGATACGTATCAGCGGGCGGCTGCGGAGCCTGGTCGTGCCCGGGCGGCGGACCCTCGGGCGGGTCCGACTCGGGGTGGCCCGAGTTGCCCGCGGCATGGCCGCGGTCACCGTCGTACGGCGCGTTCATGGTTACCCCACCTCATCGTCCCTGGCCCACCCGGCCACGACATCCTCAACGGTCCACTCTCTCACCCGTGCCGGACGGGTCTGCGCTTTCCGGTGCGGTGTCCGACGCCGGGTCACTCGGCTGCTCCGGGGCGTCCGTTTCCGAACCGTCCTCCTGCTCCTTGGTGAGACGTACCGCGGGGGCGTCCGGGTTCTGCGGACCTTCGGTGCCCCCGTCCAGCGCGGGCTTCTCCTCCTGGACCTCGCGGGCCGCGGCACGTTTGCGCTGGGTGTACATCCTGAAGCCGGCAAGGACGAGCAACAGGACACCGCCGCCGATGACCAGCATCACCGTGGCGGTGATCTCGGTGACCTTGACGTCGAAGGTGACCGGCTCGCCGTACTTCTGGCCGTCCTGCGTGTACAGCTGGGCGATCACCGTTGCCCGGCCGTTGGCGTTGGCGGACGTGGTGAACTTCACCGACTGGCTGTGACCGCCCGAGACGGTGACCGGCTGTTCCTCGTAGGCGGCACCCCTGATCTCGAGGCGGGTCGGGTTGGTCGAGGTGAGCCGCAGAGTCAGGTGCTCGACGCCCTGTACCAGGTTGTTCTGGACGGTCACTGGGATCGTGGCACTGCGGCCGGACAGTTTCGTCTCCGACTTCTCGATCAGCTTCACCTGGTCGAGAAGTCCGTCGAGGTATGCCTCGACCCCGCTGCGGTAGGTTGCCGCCTCGGCGATCCGGCCGCGCCATGAGACGGACATCCCCCGGTTCAGGGCCCGACCGAACGGGGTCACCACCCGGGACGGGTCGGAGAGGATCACCTGGAACTTGTCGAGCTTGGCCTGTGTCCTCGCGATCTGCTCGAACGCCGACTGCGGCAGCTCCTGCTTGCGCAGCGAGGAGGGATACGAGGAGACCGAGGGAACCTCGGTGGTGGCGGCGGGGTCCGGCTTCGCCTTCGCGGCGGCGGTGAGGTCCTGGGACTCCGACCAGTTTCCGTCCTGGACGGCCTTCAGTGCCTCGGCCATCGCCTGGGCCTGGCTCGCGGAGGGAGTGCGCTGCGGGGCCACGACGATGCTGCGCTGCCGACCGGTCTGGAGGCTGAGCGTCAGGCTCTGCGCGAGGAACCGCTGCACCGCGGACGTGGAGGTGGAGGCCTTGGTCATATCGCCCTGGAACAGGGTGGACAACCGGGCGTCCGCGACCACCGCCGTGGTGCCGCCCCCGATGGGGCGTGCGGCCGAAGGCGTGTACGACAGGTCACCGGTCTCCCGGAAACTGTCGCTGCGGGCGATCACTTTGTCGGCACCGGCGGACGTGGCGACCTTGACGATGGAGGGGTCCACCGCGCCGTTGACGGGCCAGGCGAAGTCGGTGGTCGGTTTCACGTGGAGTATCGACCCCACTGTGTCGACGACGACATCCGTGGCCTCCTTGAGATGGCTCAGGGAGCCGGTGACCGACGTGCCGTTGTGGGCGAGGGAGGCGAGATCCGGATCGCCGAAGGGCAACGCGACGACCTCGTTGTCCGCCACCGCGCTCTGCACCTGGGCGAGCCACCTCTTGGCGACAGCCTGGTGACGGCCCGCCGTGGTGGCGTCACCCTCACTTCGGACTTCGTAGCTCTCGGTCATCGCGTCGACGGACGCCAGCAGGTCCGGATCGACCACCCAGGTGACATCGAGGTCCTTGCCCAGTGCCACCATCCGGTCCAGACGGCCACCCGGGGCGATCTCCTTGGCCAGGTCGCCGTCACGGAGGACCGGGGTCTGCTGTTCGTCCGAACCGGTCTCCGCCGTCATGTGGACCGTGGAGATCAGCGGCCACAGAAACGTCGTTCTCGTCTTCTTGTCGGATTCCTCGGGCTGCCACGGCAGGAACGCGCGCCGGACACCGAGGGTCTGTTCCCACGGCTGGGCGGAGGTCTGCCCGGAGAGAGCCACCGCCAGCTGGTAGACGCCGTTCTTTCCGAGGCTCAGCTCGTCCGCCGGCACGGAGATGCTGAAGGGCTGCGAGACGCCCGGAGCGAGGCGTTCGAACTCCTGGGAGTACTTGTCGTCGATCTCCGGGCCGACGGCGCCCTGGACGTCGTCACTGTTCCTGGCGACGGTCTCGATCCCGGAGCGGGTGTCCAGCAGGGGGCCCACACGCAGACCGACGTGGGCGTCGGTGACCGCTTTCCCGCCCTTGTTGGTCACCGTGCCGGACACAGTGACGGTGTCTCCCTCGGTGGGGGTGCTCGGGGTGAGCGAGTTCACGGAGACGGAGACCGAGCCCGCACCGGAGGGAGCCTGCCGGGTGCTCTGCGCGGTGGCGTCCGCCGGAGACGCGGCGGGCAACTGGAGCAGGCCGGCCAGCAGGGGTACTCCGGCGAACAGGGTTCCGGTGCGCCGCAGCCAGCGGCGGGCAGGTGAGGCACTCGTCCCCTGGAAGTCTGCCGCCTCGGCCACGCGCTCGCCCGTCCCTTGTCGTCGTCAGTGGTCGTCGGAATGTACGTCCACGCATGGTAACGAGGAGCGGAGGGGCTGAGTGCCGCGGACCGGTCCGCAAGATCGGGGAGAGTGCCGCCCTGCCCTCTATGTGGCTGTATAAGAGGAGCGCGTCCCGTGCCTCGGGTGCAGGCCTCGTGCGGGTCTCGCCGGAGGTGACCGTGCCTGCCCCAGGGGGAGCCTCCGGCCGTCCGGGCCACGTACCCTTTTCTGTTGTGCCGAACGTCAACGAACAAACCAGTGCCCTGAGCCAGGTGCAGGACCAAGCAGTCAACGAACTGCTGCGGGTCGCCCCTGTCGCCGACGACCTCGCCCGCCGCTTCCAGGAGGCCGGGTTCTCACTCGCCCTGGTCGGCGGTTCGGTCCGGGACGCTCTGCTCGGCCGGCTCGGCAATGACCTCGACTTCACGACCGACGCCCGCCCGCAGGATGTTCTGAAGATCGTCCGCCCGTGGGCGGACGCCGTCTGGGAGGTGGGGATCGCCTTCGGCACCGTCGGAGCCCAGAAGGATGTCCGCGTCGGAGACGTTGACCGAAGCTTTCAGATCGAGGTGACGACCTACCGCTCGGAGGCGTACGACCGCACGTCACGCAAGCCGGAGGTGGCGTACGGCGACTCCATAGAGGAGGACCTCGTCCGCCGTGACTTCACGGTCAACGCGATGGCCCTCGCGCTTCCCGCGAAGGAGTTCATCGACCCGCACGGCGGCCTGGACGATCTCGCGGCCCGTGTGCTGCGCACACCGGGCACCCCTGAGGCGTCCTTCTCGGACGATCCGCTGCGGATGATGCGAGCCGCGCGCTTTGCCGCTCAGCTCGATTTCGAGGTGGCTCCCGAGGTGGTCACGGCCCTGCGGGAGATGGCCGGACGCATCGATATCGTCTCGGCCGAACGGGTCCGGGACGAGCTGAACAAGCTGGTCCTGTCCGCTCACCCCCGCAAGGGGCTGACGCTGCTCGTCGACACCGGGCTCGCCGACCACGTGCTGCCTGAACTGCCGGCCCTGCGTCTGGAGAGCGATGAGCACCACCGGCACAAGGACGTCTATGAGCACACGCTGATCGTCCTGGAGCAGGCGATGGCGCTGGAGGACGCCGGCCCCGACCTGGCACTGCGCCTTGCGGCTCTGCTGCATGACATCGGCAAGCCGCGCACGCGCCGTTTCGAGGGCGACGGCCGGGTCTCGTTCCACCATCACGAGGTCGTGGGCGCGAAGATGACGAAGAAGCGCATGACGGCCCTCAAGTACTCCAACGAACTGGTGAAGGACGTCTCGCGCCTGGTCGAGCTTCATCTGCGTTTCCACGGCTACGGCACGGGAGAATGGACGGACTCCGCCGTCCGTCGCTACGTCCGGGACGCGGGGCCACTTCTGGATCGGCTGCACAAGCTGACCCGCTCGGACTGTACGACGCGTAACCGCCGCAGGGCGGCCGCGCTGTCCCGTGCGTACGACGGCCTGGAGGAGCGCATCGCCAAACTCCAGGAGCAGGAGGAACTGGACTCCATCCGCCCGGACCTCGACGGCAACCAGATCATGGAGATCCTCGGCGTCAAGCCCGGACCGGCGGTCGGCCAGGCGTACAAGCACATGCTGGAGCTTCGTCTGGAGAATGGCCCGATGGAGCGTGACGCGGCGGTGGCGGCCCTCAAGGAGTGGTGGGCCGAGCAGCAGGGCTGAGAGCGGGGGCGGGGGTTGCGTTTCACGTGAAACATAGCCCCGTGGGCATGCGTGGGGGGCGGTGTTTCACGTGAAACACCGCCCCCCATGTGGTCTGAGTGGAGGTGTTACTTCACTTCCTTGAGGCAAAGGACCACGTTGTGGCTGCTGCTGCCCGTCTGGTAGTACGAGATCGTCGCTTCCTCGACGGCTTCGCACTTGCTGTCGTCACTGGTGTTGTCGAACTTTTCGACGACCTTGTACTGAGCATCGCTTGAAGAGCAGTCGACCGTCTTGAGGTCCGGACTCGTTTGTGTGCCCTCGTTGTGCATGCAGCTCCCCACAGACGTGGTCTCTGCGTCCGTCTGCCCGAAGAACCACTTGCCCAGGGCTATGAGGACCGCGACGACGATGAAGCCGACGATGCGCAGCAGCTTCTTGTTGAAGCGCCCGGCGGGAGCCGGCGGGGGAACCGGGGTGCCCTGCGTGGGGAAGCCAGGCTGGCCGGCCTGCTGGGGGAAACCATCCTGGGGCGGGTGCGGAGCCTGGCCCTGGGGCTGGCCGTAGGGCTGCTGCTGACCCTGGGCGAACGGGTTGCCCTGAGGCGGCGGAGTGGTCACTTGGAGGTCCCCCTGGAACGTGAGTGCGTGGCGCGAAAAGCGCGTTGATAAGACGCACGTAAGGTATCGGGTGTCACTGACAACGCCATGCCGTGCTGGAGCTCTGTGGCATTGATGTGACACTTACCGGCGCTCAAAATGGCTGATAGCCACAGCTACTGCTCCGTAGATAACGGCGATCGTTACCACCAGTGGGACCGACCGACCGTCCGGTGGCAGCATCAGGGCGGCCACCGCGGCGGCACCGACGAAAGCCACGTTGAACAGGACGTCGTAGAGGGCAAAGATCCGGCCTCGGAAACCGTCCTCGACGGAGGACTGGACGATGGTGTCCGTGGCGATCTTCGCGCCCTGGGTGGTCAGTCCCAGGACGAACGCCCCGATCAGCAGGGGGCTGGTGGCGAAGGGCAGTCCGAGCGCGGGCTCCAGGACCGCGGCGGCCACCGCGCACAGCATGATCCAGCGGCCGGGCCCGAACCGCCCCGCGGCCCAAGGAGTCACGACGGCCGCAACGAAGAAGCCGGCGCCGGACACACCCAACGCCAGTCCCAGAAGGGCGAGTCCCTCGTCCGTGGTGTCGGTCAGGGCGTACCGGCACAGCATCAGCAGCATGACGAGCATGGCGCCGTAGCAGAACCTCATCAGGGACATCGCGGTGAGTGCCCAGGCTGCCTCCCTGCGCGGAGATGCGGCAAGGTGGCGCAGGCCTGCCACCAGATCGCGAGCGGTGCCGGTGAGCGCCGTGGCGAGCCGTGGATGTACCAGTGCCCGGTCAGGACCGAGCAGTTCCTTCGCGATGCGCAGCGACGCCAGGGCCGCACACAGGTACAGCGCCGCGCCCACGAGCACCACGGCGGCGTCGGAGTCGGCGACGACCAGGCGTACGACGAAGGCCAGACCACCGCCCGCGGTCGCGGCGAGCGTGCCGGCCGTCGGCGAGAGGGAATTGGCGACGACCAGCCGTTCGGAGTCCACCACGCGTGGCAGGGCGGCGGACAGGCCGGCGAGGACGAAGCGGTTGACGGCGGTGACACACAGGGCCGATACGTAGAGAAGCCAGTCCGGGACCTGGCCGAGGATCAGGACGGCGGTCGCCGAGGCCATCAGCGCGCGCAGCAGGTTGCCGTACAGGAAGACCTGACGGCGGCGCCAGCGGTCCAGCAGGACACCGGCGAAAGGGCCGACCAGGGAGTAGGGGAGTAGCAGGACCGCCATCGCGGAGGCGACGGCTGCGGCAGACGTCTGTTTCTCCGGCGAGAAGACCACGTAGGCGGCGAGGGCGACCTGGTAGACGCCGTCGGCGCCCTGAGAGAGCAGCCGGACGGCGAGCAGGCGTCTGAAGCCCTGGAAACGCAGCAGGACGCGCAGGTCACGGACGACGGCCATGAGCCACAGCCTCACATACGGGGAGGGTCCCCGGGTCACACGACCCGGGGACCCTCAACTGCCCACAGAGGGGAGGTTCTAGCGCTCGACCTCGCCCTGGATGAACTTCTCGACCTTGACGCGGGCGTCGTCGTCGAAGTACTGCACCGGAGGGGACTTCATGAAGTACGACGAAGCCGACAGGATCGGGCCGCCGATGCCGCGGTCCTTGGCGATCTTCGCGGCGCGCAGGGCGTCGATGATGACACCCGCGGAGTTCGGGGAGTCCCAGACCTCGAGCTTGTACTCCAGGTTCAGCGGGACATCGCCGAAGGCGCGGCCCTCGAGGCGCACGTAGGCCCACTTGCGGTCGTCCAGCCAGGCGACGTAGTCGGACGGGCCGATGTGCACGTTGTTCTCGCCGAGGTCCCGGTCGGGGATCTGGGAGGTGACGGCCTGCGTCTTGGAGATCTTCTTGGACTCCAGGCGCTCGCGCTCGAGCATGTTCTTGAAGTCCATGTTGCCGCCGACGTTCAGCTGCATCGTGCGGTCCAGGACGACGCCGCGGTCCTCGAACAGCTTCGCCATGACGCGGTGCGTGATGGTGGCGCCGACCTGGGACTTGATGTCGTCACCGACGATCGGCACGCCGGCCTCGGTGAACTTGTCCGCCCACTCCTTGGTGCCGGCGATGAACACCGGGAGGGCGTTGACGAAGGCGACCTTGGCGTCGATGGCGCACTGGGCGTAGAACTTCGCCGCGGCCTCGGAGCCGACGGGCAGGTAGCAGACCAGGACGTCGACCTGCTTGTCCTTGAGGACCTGGACGACGTCGACCGGCTCCTCCGCGGACTCCTCGATGGTGGCCTGGTAGTACTTGCCGAGACCGTCGAGGGTGTGACCGCGCTGGACCGTCACACCGGTGCTGGGGACGTCGCAGATCTTGATGGTGTTGTTCTCGGAGGCGCCGATGGCGTCAGCGAGGTCGAGGCCGACCTTCTTGGCGTCCACGTCGAAAGCGGCGACGAACTCGACGTCGCGGACGTGGTAGTCGCCGAACTGGACGTGCATCAGGCCCGGCACCTTGGACGCCGGGTCGGCGTCCTTGTAGTACTCGACTCCCTGCACCAGCGATGCGGCACAGTTGCCCACGCCGACGATGGCTACGCGAACCGAACCCATTCCGGTTGCTCCCTGTGTATACGAGTGAGGCCCTGAAGGGGGACTCACGTGGCGGTGTCGTCGGGCGAATCCGGCCGGGGGTGGTCCCCGGACCGGGGCAGGTCGCCCGACGTTCCAGATGTGGTGTCCTGTCGAGGAGTCGCCCCGGAGGCGGGACCCTCGGGGTCTCGCCCGGCCCGCTCGCTCTCGATGAGCTCGTTCAGCCAGCGCACTTCCCGCTCCACGGATTCCATCCCGTGACGCTGGAGCTCGAGCGTGTAGTCGTCGAGACGCTCCCGGGTCCGGGCCAGTGAGACCCGCATTTTCTCCAGGCGCTCCTCCAACCGGCTGCGGCGGCCTTCCAGCACACGCATGCGTACGTCGCGTGACGTCTGCCCGAAGAAGGCGAACCGCGCGGCGAAGGTCTCGTCCTCGTACGCGTCGGGGCCCGTCTGGGAGAGCAACTGTTCGAAGCGCTCCTTACCATCGGCCGTCAACCGGTAGACGATCTTGGCGCGACGGCCCGTGAGCGGAGCGGCGAGGGCGTCCTCTGTGGTGTTCCCCGGTTCCTCGATCAACCAGCCGTTGGTGACCAGCGTCTTGAGGCAGGGGTAGAGCGTCCCGTAGCTGAAGGCACGGAACACACCCAGTGACGTATTGAGTCGTTTGCGCAGCTCATAGCCGTGCATCGGAGACTCGCGGAGCAGGCCGAGTACGGCGAACTCGAGGATCCCGGAACGCCGGCTCATCGTCGCCTCCTCTCTGCCGCGGTCGTGCCGTGACGACCTCGTGGCTGGCTCATCGCTGTCTTTATGCCGAGCTGATGTATCGACTCGATACATCACGACGATAGAACGGCGGTCCGGCTGGGACAAGGGGGAGGGTGGTGAACGGGATCACATCACCGATGCAATCCGAGCAAGTTGCCTGATTTGAGACGAACTTCTGCGCTCGACGGGTTTTGACGATGCGTAGTCTGTGCGCCATGCACAACACACCGGGAACCGAGTGACGCCTGGGGGCGTCCTCGTCCCCGGTGCAGTACGGGATGAATGCGGAACCCACCGCATCCGTACTTCGGGGGGACCGGAAACCAGCTGCCGTTTCCAGGCGCGCGAGACGCGCCTGCCCGAGGAGTAGTCGTTCGATGAGCGAGCACCGTCGCAAACCACCGCAGCCGCAGGGTGGCGGACGTGCCGCGGCCCGACGCGGCCAGTCAGGCTCGTCCTCCGGCCGCCGCGCGGCGCCGCGCGGCGCCACCGGGTCTCCGTCCGATTCCTATGGGTCGGACTCCCACGACTCGGGTGGTGAGGGCCACAGTTATGGAAGCCGCGCCGAAGCGCGACGCGCGGCACAGAGAGGCGGGGGCCGCCGGGCCGGTTCCACCGGGCCAGGCCGGGGCCGGGCGGCGCCTCCCGGCAAGAAGCGGATCATCGACTATCCGCGCCACGACAAGTACGGCTGGCGCCGCTGGATGCCGTCCTGGAGGCTCGTCAGCGGTCTGTGTATCGCGTTCTTCGGCAGCATGGTCGCTGCCGCGGGGATCGGGTACGCGATGGTGGGCGTTCCTGACGAGGCCAAGACCGCCAAGGCGCAGAACAACGTCTACTACTGGTCCGACGACTCACAGATGGTCGCCACGGGTGGTGAGCGCAACCGCCAGATCATCAAGCTCGAAGAGATCCCCAGGGCGATGCAGCTCGCGGTCATCTCCCAGGAGAACAAGACGTTCTACGATGACAGCGGCATCGACCCCAGGGGCATTGCTCGCGCCGTGTTCAACATGGCCAGAGGCGGAAATACGCAGGGTGGTTCCACGATCACCCAGCAGTACGTCAAGAACGCCATGCTGGACGACCAGTCGCAGACCCTCTCCCGCAAGGTCAAGGAGATGTTCGTCTCGATCAAGGTGGGCACCACCAAGGAAAAGAAAGACATCCTTGCGGGCTACCTGAACTCGGCGTACTACGGACGTGGGGCCTACGGGATCCAGGCCGCGGCCCAGGCCTACTTCGACAAGAAGGCCATTGATCTCAACGAGGGCGAGTGTGCCTTCCTGTCGGCGGTCCTCAAGGGAGCCACCTACTACGACCCGGCCGGCGCCAGCTCCATCGACCCGGTCAACGCCACCCCTGCGAAGAACAAGAAGCGTGCCCTGCTCCAGATGCAGGACACGCTGAAGAAGATGGTCGAGTACGGGCATCTGGATCCCTCGATCAGGGCCAAGTACACCAAGCTGCCCAAGGTGCAGAACCCCCGGTCGAACACCGCGCTGAGCGGGCAGATCGGTTACCTCGTGGACCTCGCCAAGGCGTACATCGTCAACCACAGTGAGGAAACCGGTATCACCGAAAGGCAACTGGAACAGGGCGGCTACTCGATCTACACGACCTTCGACAAGAAGAAGGTCGCGGCACTCGAGGAGTCGGTCCAGAAGGTCTACAAGAAGAACATCAAGCCCGAGGAGCGCCCCGAGAAGGACACCCACGTCCAGTTCGGCGGGGCCACGGTGGACCCGGCGACCGGCGCGATCGTGGCCATCTACGGCGGTACCGACGCGACCAAGCACTTCACCAACAACGCCGACGAGACCGGTGCCCAGGTCGGCTCGACGTTCAAGCCGTACGTACTGGCGGCCGCCATGAAGTGGGGCGTCCGGGACCCCGACGGGCTCCCGGACCAGGCCCAGGACGAGCGGACGAAGGTGTCCGAGAAGAGCCTGTACAGCGGCAAGAACAGGCTCAAGATCAAGGAGTACGACGGGTCGATCTGGCAGAACGAGAAGGGCGAGCAGTGGGAGCAGGTCAATGACGGCGACCGGACGTACGGCACCGCGCCCGACTACAAGATCGATCTCCGTGAGGCGATGCGGGAGTCGGTGAACTCCTCCTTCGTCCAGCTCGGCGTGGATGTCGGCCTGGACAAGGTGAAGGAGTCCGCGGAGGATTCCGGGCTTCTGGAGAGCAGCCTCGCCGGAACGAACTACCCGTCGTTCTCCCTCGGTACCTCCAGCCCCAGCGCGATCCGGATGGCGGGTTCGTACGCCACCTTCGCGGCCAGTGGCGAGCAGCGTGAGCCGTTCTCCGTCAAGAAGGTGACGAGCAAGGACGGCACGGTCTATACGCACAAGACCCAGACCGAGCGGGCGTTCACCTCTCTGGTCGCGGACAACGTCACGGACGTCCTGAAGACCGTCGTCGAGGAGGGGACCGGCTCCAACGCCCAGCTCGAGGGCCGTGAGGTGGCCGGCAAGACCGGTACCACGGACGGCAACAAGTCCGCCTGGTTCGTCGGCTACACCCCGCAGCTGTCCACCGCGATCAGCATGTTCCGGTACCCCGACGACGAGACCATCAAGAACCGCGAGTTTCTGAAGATGTTCGGCACGGGCGGCCAGAAGAAGATCCACGGTGCCTCGTTCCCGTCCGAGATCTGGGCGGACTACATGGAGGACGCGCTGAAGGGTAAGGAGTCGGTGCCGTTCCCGACGCCGAAGCCCATCGGCGAGATCGTCAACGACACTCCGTCGCCGACCCCCACTCCTTCCCCCACCGAGACCGAGGAGGAGACTCCGTCGCCGTCTCCGTCGACCTCGGAGCCGGAGCCGGAGCCCAGCACCCCCACGCCGAGTGAGACCGACACCTGTAGGCCGTTCGACTTCCGCTGCAAGGAGGAGGACGACACGGGTGGCACCGGACCGGGTGGCGCGGACGTCGGTGGGACGGACGGCGGGGTGACCAGCTCACCGTCGGCCTCGGAATCGGAAGAGGAAGGCAACAACCGCGGCAACGGCAACGGCGGCGGGAACAACGGCGGTCTCTTCGGAGGCCCGGCCGGGTAACCGCCCGCTTGCCCGACTTGGGTGTTTCACGTGAAACAAGGGCCGTCGTACCCATGGGTACGGCGGCCCTCGGCGTAGTCCCGGCACGTACGGCAGGATGTGCGGCATGCCCAGTGGAGAATCGACGCAAGCGAGCGTCCGTGAGCCGGAGCCGGTGGAACCGACCCGGGAGGACAAGGTCGCCGAGGCCGGCAGCGAGCTGATCGGTGGTCCACTCGGGCGGCACGCCCTCCTCGGGACGTCCTGGTGGAGTCCGGTCCGGGTGATCGTGCTCGTGGCGATCGGTTTGTTCACCCTCGGCCTGGTACAGAAGGCGCCCTGCTACAACGGCGCGTGGTTCTTCGGCGCCGGTTCCCAGTACACGCACGCGTGCTACTCGGACATCCCGCACCTCTATCAGGGGCGGGGCTTCGCCGACGGCCTCGTGCCGTACTTCGACCAGCTCCCCGGCGACATGCAGTACCTCGAGTACCCGGTGCTGACCGGTGTGTTCATGGAGGTCGCCTCCTGGCTCACGCCCGGCAGCGGCAGCATCCAGGACCAGGAGCAGTGGTACTGGATGGTCAACGCCGGGATGCTCATGGTGTGCGCGGCCGTCATCGCGGTCTGTGTGACCCGCACGCACACCCGGCGGCCTTGGGACGGTCTCCTGGTCGCTCTGGCGCCCGCCTTCGCCCTGACCGCGACGATCAACTGGGACCTGCTGGCGGTCGCCCTGACGGCCGCAGCGATGCTCATGTGGTCGCGTGGCCGCCCTCTTGCCTTCGGGGTCCTCCTGGGCCTTGCCACGGCCGCCAAGCTCTACCCCGTGCTTCTCCTGGGGCCGCTGCTGGTGCTGTGCTGGCGCGCCGGCCGCTGGCGGGAGTACGGAACCGCCCTGGGCGGTGCGGTCGTCGCCTGGGCCGTGGTGAACGGACCAGTGATGTTCTTCGCTTTTGACGGCTGGTCGAAGTTCTACACGTTCAGCCAGGAACGGGGCGTCGATTTCGGCTCCTTCTGGCTGATCATCGCCCACAACTCGTCCGACCCGCTGAGCACCGACACCGTGAACACACTCGCCACAGCACTGATGGTGCTGTGCTGCGCGGGTATCGCCGCACTCGCCCTCATGGCTCCCCGCCGACCGCGCTTCGCGCAGCTCGCCTTCCTGGTCGTCGCGGCGTTCATCCTCACCAACAAGGTCTACTCGCCTCAGTACGTCCTGTGGTTGGTGCCCTTGGCCGCTCTGGCCCGGCCGAAGTGGCGGGACTTCCTGATCTGGCAGGCTTGTGAGGTGGCCTACTTCCTCGGCATCTGGATGTACCTCGCGTACACGACCAGCGGAGACGACCACAAGGGACTTCCCGCCGACGGTTACCACTGGGCCATCGGCCTGCATCTGCTCGGGACGCTCTATCTGTGCGTCATGATCGTGCGCGACATCCTGCTGCCCGAGCGGGACCCGGTGCGCCGCTCCGGTGACGACGATCCTTCGGGAGGGGTGCTCGACCGAGCCGAGGACGTCTTCGTGCTCGGTCCCGCCGCCCGCCCCGCACGGAATGTCGCACACTTCGACGGGCCACGGGTCAAGTGGGGCGGAGCAGGCGTCACCAGTGGTTCACTCTGAGCGAACGGCTGGTGGTGCTCGCCCTGGGGACAAGCGAGAGGCATGAGAAAGGCCGGGCACGGGAGTACCGTGCCCGGCCTTTCTCGCTGTCCGGACGCCTGCTCAGGCGTCTCTCCCGCGTTCTGCGCTCCTCGTCCACCCACCGTCGCTCAGCGGTCGAGGATTCGGTCGAACTGCGTGGTGGTGTGCCGCAGATGGGCCACCAGTTCCTCGCCGACCTGAGGTTCCGGTGCCTCCGCGGGCACGAACAGGATCGACACCTGCATGTGCGGCGGTTCGGCGAACCAGCGCTGCTTGCCGCCCCAGACGAACGGAGAGAGGTTCCGGTTCACCGTGGCGAGTCCGGCGCGGGCAACGCCCTTGGCGCGCGGCATGACACCGTGCAGGGCCTTGGGGGCCTCCAGACCCACCCCGTGCGACGTACCACCCGCCACGACCACCAGGAAGCCGTCGGACGCGGCCTTCTGCTGGCGGTAGCCGAACCTCTCCCCCTTGGCGATGCGCGTGACGTCCAGGACGGCACCGCGGTACTCGGTGGCCTCGTGGTCCCCCAGCCACAGCCGTGTACCGATACGGGCGCGGAAACGGGTCTGTGGGAACTGTTGCTGCAGCCGGACCAGTTCCTCGGCCTTCAGGTGACTGACGAACATCGTGTGCAGGGGGAGGCGGGCGGCCCGCAGGCGGTCCATCCAGCCGATGACCTCCTCCACGGCGTCCGATCCGTCGGTGCGGTCCAGCGGCAGGTGGATGGCGAAGCCTTCCAGCCGGACGTTCTCTATGGCGGAGTGCAACTGGGGCAGATCCTGCTCGCTGACGCCGTGCCGCTTCATCGAGGACATCACCTCGATGACCACCCGGGCACCGACCAGACCGTACACACCGTCGACCGACGAAACCGAGCGGATCACCCGGTCGGGCAGCGGGACGGGCTCCTCGCCGCGCCGGTACGGCGTCAGCACCAGCAGGTCGCCGCCGAACCAGTCCTTGATCCGGGCGGCCTCGTACGTCGTGCCGACGGCGAGGACGTCCGAGCCCAGCCGGGTGGCCTCCTCGGCCAGCCGCTCGTGACCGAAGCCGTAGCCGTTGCCCTTGCAGACCGGGACGAGCCCCGGGAACTGCTGCTGCACGTGCTTGTGGTGCGCCCGCCAGCGCGCGGTGTCGACGTAGAGCGTGAGCGCCATGGCCGGACCTGGAACCTTTCTGGTGGCTGCGGTGTATCAGAGAGAGGGGAAGTGAGGGATCGAACAGTGCGACGGGGACGGGGTCAACGGCGCGACATGTACATATCGAGCGCCTTGTGGAGCAGCTTGTTCAGCGGGAAGTCCCACTCGCCGAGGTACTCGGCGGCCTGGCCGCCCGTCCCCACCTTGAACTGGATCAGGCCGAAGAGGTGATCCGTCTCGTCCAGCGAGTCGGAGATGCCGCGCAGGTCGTAGACGGTGGCGCCGAGCGCGTAGGCGTCGCGCAGCATCCGCCACTGCATCGCGTTCGAGGGCCGGACTTCACGGCCGATGTTGTCGGAGGCGCCGTAGGAGTACCAGACGTGACCGCCGACGATCAGCATCGTGGCCGCCGACAGGTTCACGCCGTTGTGCCGGGCGAAGTACAGCCGCATGCGGTTGGGGTCCTCGGCGTTGAGGGCGGTCCACATGCGCTGGAAGTACGACAGCGGGCGCGGCCGGAAGCGGTCGCGCACGGCGGTGATCTCGTACAGCCGCTGCCACTCGGGCAGGTCGTCGTAGCCGCCCTGGACGACTTCGACACCGGCCTTCTCGGCCTTCTTGATGTTGCGGCGCCACAACTGGTTGAAGTTCTTGTGGACCTCTTCCAGGGACCGGTTCGCCAGCGGCACCTGGTAGACGTAGCGGGGCTGGACGTCGCCGAAGCCGGCCCCGCCGTCCTCGCCCTGCTGCCATCCCATGCGGCGCAGCTTGTCGGCGACCTCGAAGGCACGGGGCTCGATGAAGTCGGCTTCCAGGTCGCGCAGACGCTTCACGTCCGGATCCTGGATCCCCTTCTTGATGGTCGGCGCCTCCCAGCGCCGGATGACCACCGGCGGGCCCATCTTCACCGAGAACGCGCCCTGCTGCTTCAGGTGCGCGAGCATCGGCTCGATCCACTCCTGAAGATTTGGCGCGAACCAGTTGATGACTGGGCCCTCGGGCAGATAGGCCAGGTAGCGCTTGATCTTGGGCAGTTGCCGGTAGAGGACGAGGCCGGCGCCGACCATCTCACCGGTCCGGTCGTCGAACCAGCCGAGGTTCTCCGCGCGCCACTCCGCCTTGACGTCCGACCAGGCCGGGACCTGCATGTGACTCGCCGACGGCAGGCTCTGGATGTACGCCAGATGCTGCTCTCGGCTGATGGTCCTCAGGGTCAGGGTCATTCGGGGCGCTCCTCGGGCTGGTGTGTCCCCATGGGATCAGGGGCTCCGGCTCTCGCGCGAAGCCTACTGCGCCTTGGGGCCGACCCGGTTGGGCGCACGGACCTTCGCCCCGGCCGGTCGTCGGCCGGGGCGCTCCACGGTATTCAGGAGGGGGTGCCCGGAGTCAGTCGAGGAGCCCGCCGAAGAGGCCGCCGTGGGCCATGCCCAGGAAGAAGCCGACGGCCGATGCGCCCAAGCCCACGATGAGACCGAAGCGCGCCCGTGTCGTCTGCGAGACCCACTGGCCGTACGCGCCGGTGAGGATTCCCACCAGGCCGGTCCAGGAGCTGAGCAGGTGCAGGGGGTGGAACATCGCTGTGATGAAGGATGTGATGCCCAGCACCAGGGTCACCGCGAGCAGGGTGTCCTGGAGTGGGTGGGGCTTTCCGTCCGTGGCGAAAAGACCTCCGGCGGTGTTGGGTCGCAATGCCTGTGCCATGGGCACCTCCTGCGAAAGGCGGCGCATCGTAGCGCCGTACACACCCGATGTGTACAGACTGACGGGCTTCCGGGCCGGATTTCAACCGGAAGCCATTGTGCGGGTACTGTGTACCGTCTGCACCGGTGTCTGTCCGGACAGATCCAGTCAGGATCAGGGCAGGACCACGGTTCGCCCCGGTCGGCCTGGGAAACCGCCGCCCGACATCGATTGTCAGTGGCGGCTGTTCTACTGACAGACATCGTTGCGCAACGCATCACGACCCTCCTGCCACGGAACGACCGTGGCCGCTGAGTCCAAAGGAGGTGGGTTCCACATGCGTCACTACGAGGTGATGGTCATCCTCGACCCCGATCTCGAGGAGCGTGCTGTCTCCCCGCTGATCGAGAACTTCCTTTCTGTCGTCCGTGACGGCGGCGGAAAGGTCGAGAAGGTCGACACCTGGGGCCGTCGTCGTCTCTCGTACGAGATCAAGAAGAAGCCCGAGGGCATCTACTCGGTCATCGACCTGCAGGCCGAGCCTGCGGTCGTCAAGGAGCTCGACCGCCAGATGAACCTGAACGAGTCGGTCCTCCGGACCAAGGTCCTCCGCCCCGAGAACCACTGAGCGTTTCCGCTCAGTCGATCTCGGGATCCGAGTAGCAGTACCAGCAGCCAGCAGCAAACCCGCCGAGAGGTTCCCCCATGGCAGGCGAGACCGTCATCACGGTCGTCGGCAACCTTGTCGATGACCCCGAGCTGCGCTTCACCCCGTCCGGTGCGGCCGTCGCGAAGTTCCGTGTCGCGTCGACTCCCCGCACCTTCGACCGCCAGACGAACGAGTGGAAGGACGGCGAGAGCCTGTTCCTGACCTGCTCGGTCTGGCGTCAGGCGGCGGAGAACGTCGCCGAGTCGCTCCAGCGAGGCATGCGCGTCGTCGTGCAGGGCCGGCTGAAGCAGCGGTCCTACGAGGACCGTGAGGGCGTCAAGCGCACGGTCTACGAACTGGACGTCGAGGAAGTCGGCGCCAGCCTGCGCAACGCCACGGCCAAGATCACCAAGACCACCGGCCGCGGTGGGCAGGGTGGTTACGGCGGAGGCGGTCAGCAGGGCGGCGGCTGGGGCGGAGGCCCCGGTGGCGGCCAGCAGGGCGGCAACGCCCCGGCCGACGATCCTTGGGCGACCGGTGGCGCTCCCGCCGGTGGCAACCAGGGCGGTGGCGGCGGCTGGGGCGGAGGCTCCGGCGGCGGTGGCGGCTACTCGGACGAGCCCCCCTTCTAGGCGGGCCGTACCCACACTTCTTGATCACACAGGAGATACACCATGGCGAAGCCGCCTGTGCGCAAGCCGAAGAAGAAGGTCTGCGCATTCTGCAAGGACAAGGTCACGTACGTGGACTACAAGGACACGAACATGCTGCGGAAGTTCATTTCCGACCGCGGCAAGATCCGTGCCCGCCGCGTGACCGGCAACTGCACGCAGCACCAGCGTGACGTCGCCACGGCCGTCAAGAACAGCCGTGAGATGGCGCTGCTGCCCTACACCTCCACCGCGCGATAAGGGAAGGGTGACCGACTCATGAAGATCATCCTCACCCACGAGGTCTCCGGCCTCGGTGCCGCGGGCGACGTCGTCGACGTCAAGGACGGTTACGCTCGCAACTACCTGGTGCCGCGGAAGCTCGCGATCCGTTGGACCAAGGGTGGCGAGAAGGACGTCGAGCAGATCCGTCGTGCTCGCAAGATCCACGAGATCCAGACCATCGAGCAGGCCAACCAGGTGAAGGCCCAGCTCGAGGGCGTCAAGGTCCGCCTCGCGGTCCGCTCCGGCAACGCCGGTCGTCTCTTCGGTTCCGTCACCCCGGCCGACGTCGCTTCCGCGATCAAGGCTTCCGGCGGTCCCCAGGTCGACAAGCGCCGCATCGAGCTGGGCACCCCGATCAAGACCCTGGGCACCCACGAGACGCACGTGCGTCTGCACCCCGAGGTTGCCGCCAAGGTCGACGTCGAGGTCGTCCCGGAGTAAGTACTGCTCGCTGAAGCAGTGAGGTGGGGGCCGCACCCTTCGGGGTGCGGCCCCCACCGTCGTTTCCCGTGGAACAACCGTCTTCCGCGGAAAACGCGTCAGCGCGTGGCGCCGGTGACGACCCACTGGCCCGAACGGGCACGGACCCACAAGGTCAGCAACCGAATGGTCATCATGAGCGTCATCGTGCCCCAGAGCGCGGTGAGACCACCCCCGAACACGGGGACCAGCAGGGCGACCGGGGTGAAGACCGCCAGGGTGATGAGCATCGCCCAGGCCAGGTACGGCCCGTCGCCCGCGCCCATCAGTACTCCGTCCAGAACGAAGACGATGCCGGAGATCGGCTGGGACAGGGCAACGAGCGCCAGAGCGGGCAGTGCCGCGTCGGTGACCGTGGAGTCGTTGGTGAACAGGGGCAGGAAAACCGGCCGGGAGAGCATCACGAGCACGCCGAGAACGACTCCGACGCCGATGCCCCACTCCACCATGCGACGGCATACCTCACGGGCGCCCTGTGCGTCGCCGGCTCCCAGATAGCGGCCGATGATGGCCTGCCCGGCGATCGCGATGGCATCCAGTGCGAAGGCGAGCAGACTCCACAGGGAGAGGATGATTTGGTGAGCCGCGATGTCGGAGTCGCCGAGTCGGGCGGCGACGGCGGTCGTGATCATGAGGATGGCCCTGAGCGAGAGAGTGCGCACCAGCAGCGGTGCGCCGGCCTGGGCAGAGGCCTTGATCCCCGTGATGTCCGGGCTCAGTGAGGCGCCGTGCCGACGTGCCCCTCTGAGCACCACGATCAGATAGACGGCGGCCATGCCGCACTGGGCGACGACCGTGCCCCAGGCGGAGCCCGCGATACCGAGGCCGGCGCCGTAGACCAGCCCGACGTTGAGGATGCCGTTGGCGACGAAGCCGGCCACGGCGACGTAGAGAGGCGTTTTTGTGTCCTGCAGTCCGCGCAGAACACCGGTCGCGGCGAGCACGATCAGCATGGCCGGTATGCCGAGAGCGGAGATGCGCAGGTAGGTGATCGCGTAGGGGGCCGCTGTGTCCGAGGCGCCGAAGAGGTCCACCAGGGCCGGTGCCGTGGGCAGGACGACAGCGATGACGGCGACACCGAGGAACAGGGCGAGCCAGATCCCGTCCATGCCCTGGCGGATGGCGGCAGGGAGATCGCCGGCGCCGACGCGCCGGGCGACGGCGGCGGTGGTGGCGTAGGCCAGGAAGACAAAGACGCTCACGGCGGTCACCAGAAGGGCCGACGCGATGCCGAGACCGGCAAGCTGTGCGGTGCCGAGATGGCCGACGATGGCGCTGTCGGCCAGGACGAAGAGGGGCTCGGCGACAAGTGCGCCGAAAGCCGGGACGGCCAGCATGACGATCTCGCGGTCGTGCTGCCGTCGGACGGCGCGTGGGCGCGCGGGGGCCTGTGTCATGCGCACCAATCTAATCGTCCACAGGTAAGAGATGCAAAGGTCTATAGACCCTTACTTGGTGGCGCAGGGTGTGTGCATGTGCACAGCGGTCGAAGGGATCTTGGCCCGTCTGGGAAAGTTTTTCTTCTGCACAGGCAGTGGACTATGAAACCCCAGGTCAACGTGTTCATTTCGGCGTCAGGGGTTCCTTGTTCACAGGGCTGTCCACCGGGTCGTGCACAGGTTTGGCGGACTTCTCCACAGCATTGGCCCGGTCGTCCACAGGGCCTGTGGATAACCAGATTGGCTGACGGTGCAGACGGGCCTACGGTGGTCCGGCGCCCGCTCCGTCCGCCGGTTTCCAAATGGCCGCAAATCCGGCGCGCGGCAACCGGAGTCGGGCGTCCTATTTGTCGGCGCCGTGCCGTAGAAAGAGGGCCACGGCTAGGTCCGCTCGGCGGACGGGAGGAGGTGGCTCGGTGAGCATTTCCGAGCCCTTGGACGACCCGTGGGCCGACAGCGGCCCCAGTGATCGTCTGCCTGCCTCCCGCCGCCGTGACGACGGAGGCAGGGGCCGCGAGGATCAGCACGACCGCGGTCGGGACTCCGGAGCGTGGGACGGCGGAGGAGCCGCGTTCGAACGGGTGCCACCGCAGGACCTGGAGGCCGAGCAGTCCGTTCTGGGCGGCATGCTGCTGTCCAAGGACGCCATCGCGGATGTCGTCGAGATCCTCAAGGGCCACGATTTCTACAAACCGGCTCACGAAACCGTCTACACGGCCATCCTCGACGTATATGCGAAGGGCGAGCCGGCCGACCCCATCACGATCGCCGCTGAGCTGACCAAACGCGGTGAGATCAACAAGGTCGGCGGGGCCTCGTATCTGCACACCCTCGTCCAGACGGTGCCCACGGCGGCCAACGCGGCGTACTACGCGGAGATCGTGCACGAGCGCGCCGTGTTGCGCCGCCTGGTCGAAGCCGGTACCCGCATCACCCAGATGGGATACGCGGCCGACGACGACGTAGACGAGATCGTCAACCGCGCGCAGGCCGAGATCTACGCCGTCACCGAACAGCGCACGAGTGAGGACTACCTGCCGCTCGGCGACATCATGGAGGGCGCGCTCGACGAGATCGAGGCGATCGGCTCGCGCAGCGGTGAGATGACCGGTGTGCCCACGGGGTTCACGGACTTCGACTCGCTCACCAATGGGCTGCATCCCGGGCAGATGATCGTCATCGCCGCGCGTCCCGCGATGGGCAAGTCGACGCTCGCGCTGGACTTCGCCCGCGCGGCGTCGATCAGGCACAACCTGCCGAGTGTCGTCTTCTCACTCGAGATGGGGCGCAATGAGATCGCGATGCGCCTGCTGTCCGCCGAGGCCCGGGTCGCCCTGCACCACATGCGGTCCGGCACGATGACCGACGAGGACTGGACCCGCCTGGCGCGTCGGATGCCGGACGTATCGGCGGCGCCGCTCTACATCGACGACTCCCCGAACCTGTCGATGATGGAGATCCGTGCCAAGTGCCGTCGGCTGAAGCAGCGCAACGACCTGAGACTGGTCGTCATCGACTACCTTCAGCTGATGCAGTCCGGCGGTTCCAAGCGAGCGGAGAGCCGTCAGCAGGAGGTCTCGGACATGTCCCGCAACCTCAAGCTGCTCGCCAAGGAACTGGAACTACCGGTCATCGCACTTTCCCAGCTCAACCGTGGTCCCGAGCAGCGCACCGACAAGAAGCCGATGGTCTCCGACCTGCGAGAGTCCGGTTCCATCGAGCAGGACGCCGACATGGTCATCCTGTTGCACCGTGAGGACGCGTACGAGAAGGAGTCCCCGCGTGCGGGTGAGGCCGACCTGATCGTGGCCAAGCACCGAAACGGCCCGACGGCGACGATCACGGTCGCCTTCCAGGGGCATTACTCACGCTTCGTGGACATGGCGCAGACCTGATCGGATTCCTGCTGAACTGAGGGCATGACGACACCTCAGGAAGAACTGCTGGCCGGTACGCGTCGGGCGTTGCTGCGCCGGATCGCCGTCGCCCAGGCCGAAGAGCGGGCCCCGTCTCTCGTCGCGACCGTGGTGCGGGACGGAGAAGCAGTGTGGACGGGTTCACGGACGTCGGTGGAGGGGAACGCGCCGGACGGGGACACGCAGTACCGGATCGGTTCCCTCACCAAGACCTTCACTGCCGTTCTGGTGCTCCGGCTGCGTGACGAGGGGGCGATCGACCTCGGCGAGCCGTTGGAGAAGTACCTGCCGGGTACGGGCGCTGGGGAGGCGACCATCGCCGAACTGCTCGCGCACACCGGTGGTCTGGCGGCTGAGACGCCGGGCCCCTGGTGGGAGCGCACTCCTGGCTCCCTGCGGCCCGACCTCGCTGACGTACTGGGCGAGCGCCCCCTGGTGCACCCGGTCGGCAGGCGGTTCCACTACTCGAACCCCGGATACGCGCTGCTCGGGGCGCTTGTGGAGAAGGTGCGCGGTGCTTCGTGGGAGGCCGTTCTCCGACGTGAAGTGCTCGAGCCCTTGAGTCTGCATCGGACAGATGTGCGCCCGCAGGAACCGTATGCGGATGGCTGGGCGGTACATCCGTGGGCGGACGTGATGCAGCGTGAGCCCGCCGAGGACCTCGGACGGATGGCGCCCGCAGGGCAACTCTGGTCCACCACGAACGACTTGGCACGCTTTGCCGCGTTTCTGGCCCATGGTGACGAGCGGGTGCTGGATATCGGGTCGTTGCGAGAGATGAGGCGGCCGGCGGCACCGGCGGAGGCGGCAGACCTGGCGAGTGGCTATGCGTACGGCTTGGGAATGGAGGTGCGTCACCGGGACGGGCGGGCTCTCATCGGGCACACCGGATCACTGCCGGGCTTCCTCGCCTGTCTTGTGATGAGCGTGGAGGACGACGTAGCCGCGGTGGTCCTGGCCAACTGCACGTCCGGACCGCTGCTGTTCCCGGTCGCCGCCGATCTCGTTCGGATCGTCGCCGAGGCGGAGCCCCGTATCCCCGTGCCCTGGCGGCCGTTGCGGGAGGCGGACTCCGCTGTGCTGGAGCTGGTGGGGCAGTGGTACTGGGGGACGCTCGGCTTTGCCCTGCGGCTGTCGGCCGACGGATTGGTGTCGCTGGAGCCGCTGTCCGGCAAGGGCCGACGCTCGAGCTTCCGGCCGAACGGCGACGGCACCTGGACAGGACTGGAGGGTTACTACGCCGGAGAACTCCTGAAGCCCGTACGGCGGCCGGACGGATCGGTGAGCCATCTGGACCTCGGGTCCTTCGTGTTCAACCGTCGGCCGTATGACGAGGAAGCTTTTGTGCCGGGCGGAGTGGATTCCGAGGGATGGCGGGGGGTCGGATAGGCCCGGTTGCACGGAAGCTTGCGCAAGGGGCCTGTTTCACGTGAAACAGGCCCCTTGTCCGCCTTCACAGTGCGAGCTTGAAACCCACGTGGGAAGCCGAGAAGCCGAGCCGCTCGTAGAAGCGGTGGGCGTCGGTGCGGGTGTTGTCGGAGGTCAGCTGGACCAACTGGCAGCCCTGGTGGCGGGACTCATCGATGGCCCACTCGATGAGCCGGGTCCCGAGGCCGCTGCTGCGCTCGTCGGTGTGGATGCGGACGCCTTCGATGATCGACCTGGTGGAGCCGCGCCGGGACAGCCCGGGGACGATCGTGAGTTGGAGCGTGCCGACGACACGGCCCTGGCGGACCGCGACGACCAGATGTTGGTTCGGATCGGAGCTGAGCCGCTCCAGAGCGGCCAGGTACGGGCGATGGTCGTCCGGCGACTCACGCTGTGCGCCCAAGGCGTCGTCCGCGAGCATGTCGACGATCGCCGGGATGTCGCCGGTGGCCGCGGGGCGTATCTCAAGATCTCCCATGGCCGCACCCTACGCAGACATGCGCCGAGGCGGTTGCCTCATGCGGGTACCGATACCGATGTCTTCAGTGTCTCCACTGCGCGGACCAGTGGGGCGAGGTCGGGGTTCTTCGCCGCCGCGTCGAGAGCCCCGCGCAGCGCGGAGTCATTGGTCGGCCGCGCCTTCTCCAGAAGCGAAAGACCGGCCTGCGTGACGTTGGTGTAGATGCCGCGCCGGTCCGTGGGGCACAGGTAGCGCTCCAGCAGGCCGCGGTTCTCGAGCCGGGTGACCAGACGGGTGGTGGCGCTCTGGCTGAGTACGACCGCGTCGGCCACCTGCTTCATCTGGAGATGCCCCCCGACGCCGTCGTGCTGTCGGCTCAGGACGTCCAGCAGGGAGTACTCCCGCACGCTCAGATCGTGCTGGGTCTGGAGAGCCCGCTCGATATGGGCCTCGATTCTCCCGTGCAGCAACGAGAGCGCGCACCAGCCCTGAGTGAGGGCGGTCAGCGCGGGGTCCGTGGCGGTCATGGGCGTTCCCTCCGTTCAGGAGTTGCTGAGGCCAGGGTAGAGCAAGACCGAAATAGAGCGCGCTTGCAAATAGCCCGCGTATGCAACTATTGTCTTTGCCTGTAAGGCGCACGCGCAATCAGTTGAAAGGTCTGTTTCCCTCATGCCTCTCGCGCTCCTTGCCCTCGCGATCGGGGCCTTCGGGATCGGAACGACGGAGTTCGTGATCATGGGTTTGCTGCCCGAGGTCGCAGGTGACTTCGGTGTCTCCATCCCCACCGCCGGCCATCTGGTGACCGGCTACGCCCTGGGCGTCGTGTTCGGTGCCCCGCTGATGACCGTGTTCGGCACCAAGGTCTCCCGCAAGCGGATGCTGATGCTGCTGATGGGCCTGTTCATCGCCGGGAACCTGCTCTCGGCTCTGGCTCCCGTCTTCGGCGTCATGCTGCTCGGGCGGGTGATCGCCTCGCTGGCCCACGGTGCCTTCTTCGGTATCGGCTCCGTGGTCGCGGCCGACCTGGTCGCCCCCGACAAGAAGGCCGGAGCCATCGCCATGATGTTCACCGGACTGACCGTCGCCAATGTCGTCGGTGTTCCCCTGGGCACTCTCGTCGGCCAGTCCGCCGGCTGGCGCGTCACGTTCGGGATCGTCGCTGCGCTCGGTGCCGTCGGTCTGGTCGGCATCGCCAAGCTCGTTCCCGACCTGTCCCGGCCAGAGGGCGTACGGCTGCGTCATGAACTGGCCGCGTTCAAGAACGTCCAGGTCCTGCTGGCCATGGCGATGACCGTGCTGGGCTTCGGCGGTGTCTTCGCGGCCATCACCTACATCGCGCCGATGATGACGCACGTCGCCGGCTTCGCCGACGGATCCGTCACCTGGCTGCTGGTCCTCTTCGGCCTCGGCATGGTCGGGGGCAACCTCATCGGTGGCAAGTACGCGGATCGCGCCCTGATGCCCATGCTGTACGTGTCCTTGGGCGCTCTCGCCGTCGTTCTGGCGCTCTTCACGCTGACCGCGCACCACAAGGTCCTGGCGGCCGCCACGATCGTCCTGATCGGCGGCCTGGGCTTCGCCACCGTCCCGCCCCTGCAGAAGCGGGTTCTCGACCAGGCTCACGGCGCCCCCACCCTGGCCTCGGCCATGAACATCGGCGCCTTCAACCTCGGCAACGCCCTGGCCGCGTGGCTCGGTGGTTTCGTGATCGCGGCAGGGCTCGGTTACACCGCTCCCAACTGGGTCGGCGCCGTCCTCGCAGCGGGTGCCCTGGTGCTGGCCTTCGTGTCCGCCGCCCTCGAGCACCGGGACAAGGCCTCCAGCGCCCGGGTCGCAGGCCCGGCGCCCACCGGACAGCGGACCTCAGTCCCTCACTGACCCGAACGCCGGTGAGAACGAGCCCGGGGCCGTCCTCACCCTCGTCTTCGGCCGTCACCGGCCGACTTCCTCACCGCTCCCACCGACGTCACCGCTACCACCCGGCATCGCCCGTCCATCAAGGAGTACTTGCTCATGAGCACCACCACCGCTGTCGCCCCGCTCACCACCGCCGACGCCGAAGCCCTGGTCACGGCCGCACACCAGGCTGCCGAGGCCGCCGGGGTCACGGTCAGCGTGACCGTCCTGGACGCAGGAGGGCATCTGCTCGCTTTCCGGCGGGACGACTGCGCCGTGCTGATCTCCGGTGAGACCAGCACCCGCAAGGCATACACCGCACTTCAGCTGGACGCGCCCACCGCGGACCTCGTCGAGGTCGTGCAGCCGGGAGGGCTCTTCCACACCCTGCCCACCGCACTGGACCGACCGCTGCTGTTCATCGCCGGTGGTGTGCCCGTCCGGCGCGGTGGCCGTTTGATCGGAGCGGTCGGCGTCGGCGGCGGTGCGCCGGAGCAGGACCACTCCTTCGCCACGGCTGCCGTGGAGGCCCTCGTCTGACGGGCGGTCCCCCCAAGCACGCCGGTTCCCGGGACCTCCGGGAACCGGCGTCGTGTCCGGAGACCTCAGCCGGCCGCGACCGTCACGGGGGCGAACCTTCGGGTCCAGTCCCCGGGCATTTCCGCGATCCCGTACGTCATGACCGCGTTGAAGGCGATGGACGCCAGACCATGGTCCTTCGCCCAGGCCAGCAACTCTCCATGCCGTACATCGATGTCCGTTCGCAGTGGCCGGTCGGTGTGAGCGGCGAGAGAAGCGAGGAGTGCCATGGCTGTAGGGGTGTCGCGGGCGATCAGCGGGCCCACGACATGGGTGTCCATATTGGGCCACGCGGCCGCATAACCGATGATCCGGCCGTTCTCCTCGGCCACGCGCACCTGGTCGGCGAATGAGGGCAGCCGGGTGACGATGTGCGTGCGGTCCGCCCCGAACACCTCCTCATCCAGATGGAGGAGGGCGGGCAGGTCCGCGGCGGTGGCGGTGCGGGTGAAGGACCCTGGCACCTCTGCCCCGTTCGGGACGAAGTGCCCGCGGAGCATCTCCGCCCGGCCGACGACCTTGAAGCCGAGCTCTTCGTAGAGGGGGAGGCCGTTCGGTGTCGCGTGCAGTGTCAGGGGCGTGGCGCTCATCGCCGACATGACGTGACGCATCAGGCGGCGTCCGATGCCCTGGCGGGCATGCCGTTCGGCGACCAGAACCATACCGATGGCCCCGAGCGCGGGGCGCTCCTGAGGGCCGTACTCGGTGACGACGCAGGCGGTGCCCAGACCACCGTCGGGATCGTCGATCCCGTAGCCCTTCCCCGCGGAGAGAAGGAGCCCCCACTTGTGCTCCTCACGCGGCCACCCGCGATCCTCGGACAGGTCGGCGCAGGCCGAGAGATCGCGGAGGGTGAGGCGACGGATGGGCAGAGAAGCAAGGGAGGTTGTCGACACGCAGGCCAGGCTGTCCGACGGAGGCTGTCGGTGTCCACCTGTTTCCGAGATCTCCGGGAAGCCTACGAGCCGGTGCCCTCCGCGTGACGCCCGTACGTCATCCCAGGTCGGGAGCGTGCATGGCGCGTACGCCCTCGATGTTGCCGTCCAGGTAGTGCCGTAGTGACAACGGGACGAGATGGACGGAGGCGATGCCCACGCGGGTGAAGGGCACGCGGACGATCTGGTACTCGCCGGTGGGCTCGTCGACCTCCGGGCCGTGTCGCAACGACGGATCCATGGACTCCAGACGGCAGACGAAGAAATGCTGCACCTTCACACCGGTGGCGCCACCGTCCTCGCCGATGTGCTCCACCGTGTCGACGAAGCAGGGCACCACGTCGGTGATCTTGGCGCCGAGTTCCTCGTACACCTCTCGGTGCAGAGCGTCGACGACGGTCGGGTCCTCCGGCTCGACTCCTCCACCGGGGGTGACCCAGTAGGGATCCACGCCGGGCTTGGTTCGCTTGATCAGGATCAAGTGGTCACCGTCCAGCAGGACGGCACGGGCGGTGCGCTTGACCACGGGGCGGACGGTCATGGAGGAAATGTGGCCCAGCTTGTTCCACGTGAAACATCGCGACACGCCACCGGCTGGTTTTCTCGGATGAGCCGCGCGGCCGAAGGATCAGCACCAGTCGGTGGCTGTCTGCTGCAACCGCTCATGAGCGCGCGCGACATGCGGCATTGCCAGCGTGCCGTTCCGGACCGCCAGGAAGTACGTGCGCAGCGGTGGCACGGCGGGCTCGTGCAGCGCGATCACCTCTCCGTGTTCGAGTGCGGCCGTACACAGGTACCGGGGCAGTACGGCCAGCCCGGCACCCGCGGCGACGCAGGCCAGCACCGCGCGTAGATCCGGAACGATGACGGTGCCCGGGGCGGTAGGGCGTGAGTCGAAGACAGAGGCCCAGTAGCGGGAGACGAGGGGCAGTGACTCGTGCACCTCGATCACCGGGATCTGTTCCAACGCGGACCCCCCGGCGCGGTGCGGCCTGTCGGAGTCGGCTTGCTGAGCCCAGCGGGGCGCGGCGACCAGGACGTGTTCCTCGTCGCAGAGCGCGGTCGCCGAGAGTAGCGTGCCACGCGGCCGGACCGTGCTGATGACCAGATCATGTCGCCCCGCGGCCAGCCCTTCCAGCGTCTCCTCGGCGGTGCCGAAGGAAGTGCGTAAGGCGAAACCGTGGCCGTTCTCGCGGCTCAGCGCAGTGAGCGCGGGCACCGCCCGCTCGGCAGTGAATTCGAGAGGCCCTGCCAGGTGCAGTGTCCGAGAGGAGGAGTCCTCTTCGAGCCCGGTCTCGGTGATTTCCACCAGGGCGTCGAGATGCGGCGCTGCTCTGTGGGCGAGTTCGTCTCCGATGGTCGTCGGTGTCACGCCGCGGGCCTGCCGCAGGAACAGGGGCCGACCCACCTGCCGTTCCAGGGTCCGTATCTGTGAGGTCACGGCCGGCTGGGAGAGGCCGAGCAGGGCGGCGGCCCGGGTGAAGGAGCCGGCTCGGTGCACGGTCACGAAGGTCCGCAACAAGGCCAGGTCCACAGCACACCCTCCTCTTCGTCAGCCCCGTTGCTGCCCAGGCCCAACTATAAATATGTCGATAGGTCGCTGTCGCTACGGTGATTGGACACTGACACCGAGTCAACTAGCCTTGGTCACGCGGTTCTTCGCACGCAGAACCGCGGACGGTCCGAGCCACGAGGGGGGAGGCTCGGACCGTCCGTCGTCCGGAGCGGGACGCCTGTCACCTGCCCAGACGGACCAGTCAGGCGGCCGCTTCGTCCAGTGCGTGCAGCACGTCCGCCACCAGGTCGGCCGGATCCTCGGCGCCGACGGAGAAACGGATGAAGCCCTCCGGAACCGCGTCCCCGCCCCAGCGGCCGCGTCGCTCGGCCGTGGACCGCACGCCGCCGAAGCTGGTCGCGGCGTCCACGAGCCGCAGCGCGTCGAGGAAACGGTCCGCGTGCGCGCGCGTGGACAGCGTGAAGGACACCACGCACCCGAAGCGCCGCATCTGCTGCGAGGCGACCCGGTGCGAAGGATCGTCCGGCAGTCCCGGATAGCGCAGCCCCGTCACCTCGGGCCGTTCCCGCAGGGCCCGGGCGAGCGTCAGCGCGGTGGCGTTCTGCCGGTCGACCCGCAACTGGAGTGTGGCGATCGAGCGGTGCGCGAGCCATGCCTCCATGGGGCCGGGGATGGCACCGACGATCTTGCGCCAGCGGCGCACGGCGGCCATCGCCTCGGCGTCGCGGCCGGCGACGTATCCCAGGAGGACGTCCCCGTGGCCGGTGAGCTGTTTGGTTCCGCTGGCCACGGCGAAGTCGGCACCGAGCTCCAGCGGGCGCTGGCCGAGCGGTGTCGCGAGAGTGTTGTCGACGGCGACCAGTGCGCCGCGCGCGTGTGCTGCTTCCGCGAGTCGCCGCACGTCGCACACGTCGAGCCCAGGGTTCGACGGTGTCTCGATCCACAGCAGCCGCGCGCCGTCGAGGACGTCGAGCTGGGCGTCGCCGCCGGTCGGCGCGGTACGCACCTCGATGCCGTACGCCTCCAGCTGGGTGCGCACCAGGGGCAGCGCCTGATAGCCGTCGTTCGGCAGGACGACGGTGTCCCCGGTGCGCAGCTGCGAGAAGAGCACCGAGGAGATCGCGGCCATGCCCGAGGCGAACACCAGGGTCTCGGCGTCGTCCTGCCCCGGTGCCTCCAGCTCCCCGATGGCCTGTTCCAGCAGCGTCCAGGTGGGGTTCTCGTCCCGGCCGTAGGTGTAGGGGCCGGTGGGGTCGCCGGGCAGGTGGAAATGAGCGGCGAAGACGGGGCCGGGCAGGGTCGGTTCGTGCTTGACCGACTCGGGCAGCCCGGCCCGCACCGCGCGTGTGCCGTCACCGGGGAAGGGACCCCTCGGGTCCGTCCCGTGGCCGCCGTCCGTCGTGGGATCGCTCATGCCACTCGTCCTTCCGTCTGCTCGCGTACCGCGGTGAGCAGCCCGGTACTCGCTGCCTCCACCATCTCAAGACATGCGACGAAGCCGTCCGCACCTCCGTAGTACGGGTCCGGTACGTCGAGATCGTCGCCCGCCTCGGGGTCGTACGAGCGCAGCAGGCGTACCTTGTCCGCGTCCTGTGGGGTGGGTGCCAGGCGGCGCAGTGCTCCGAGGTGGCTCGTGTCGAGCGCGACGACGAGATCGAGGCGGGCGAACCACGACGGGTCGAACCGCCGGGCCGTGTGGCCCGCGGCGTAGCCGTTCTCCTCCAGAACGGCCACCGCGCGGGGATCGGCGCCGCCGCCCTCGTGCCAGCCGTGGGTGCCGGCGCTGTCCACCTCGACCGCGCCGTCGAGGCCGGCCTCCACGACACGCGTGCGGAAGACCGACTCGGCCATCGGGGAGCGGCAGATATTGCCGGTGCAGACGAAACAGACGCGGTACGTCATGGTGCTCAGTCCCCGTCGGGCAGAACGACGTTGAGGGCCCAGGAGACGACCGAGATGACCAGACCGCCCAGCACGGCCGCCCAGAAGCCCTCCACATGGAAGCTCAGGTCGAACTGGTCGGCCAGCCAGGAGGTGAGCAGCAGCATCAGCGCGTTCACCACCAGTGTGAACAACCCGAGCGTCAGGACGAGCAACGGGAGGCTCAGGAGCTGCACGATCGGCTTGACCAGGAAGTTCACCACGCCGAAGATCAACGCGACGAGTATGAGGGTGCCGATCTCCTTGCCCGTGCTGTCACCTGTGAGGGTGATCTTGTCGATCAGCCACACCGCCACCGCGAGGGCGGCGGCGTTGGCGATCGTCTTGACTACGAAATTCTTCATGTGTCTGATCGTGGCAGACAGGATCGGACATGAGCAGTGAGGCAGGGGCGGACAGGCTATGAAGGCATTCCGGCTGGACGAACTGGAGGCCGAACGCGCCGCCAACGAAGGCGCGTACCTTCAGTTCCTGCGGGAGCGGAACATGTCGGTCGGCCTGTACGCCCTGGACGCGGGCGGGCAGGATCCGCAGCAGCCGCACCACCAGGACGAGGTGTACTTCGTCGTCAGCGGCAGGGCGGCGATCACCGTCGGCATGGAGACCACGCAGGTGGCACGCGGCAGCGTGGTGTACGTGCCGGCGGGTGTCGCGCACAAGTTCCATCACATCAGTGAGGACCTGCGGGTCCTGGTGGTGTTCTCTCCCCCCGAGAGCTGAGCTGCGGTCTCGGGGTTCCCTAGGGGACCGGTCAGGGGAGGACAAGGGATCCGAGGCCCCCGGTGGGCCTCCTGGCGACCTAGCATCGAGTGCAGGACATCATTCACGCGACCCGGCACGAGACGGGCGGAGAGGTAAGGACGAAGGCGATGCGAGAGATCTTCACGGGAATGCCGTGGTGGGTGAAGTGGATCGCGGTGCCGGTCATCGCCCTGGTCGTGTTCGGGGGGCTGATAGCGAGCGTGGTCGGCTTCGTGATCGGGCTGCTCTTCAAGGTGCTGGTGTTCGCCGCCCTGGTCGGCGGACTCATCTACGTCGTACGGAAGTTCACGTCGAGTTCGTCGTCGCGCGGCGACTGGTGAGCCCCATGGGGAGCCGGTGAAGCGGTAACGGGCGACACCGGTTCCCTCGGCCGGGGGAAGTTTCCCGGACGGACCGTCCGCATGCGGTGACAGACGGTTAGAGTCCGGAACGCCACGCGGGGACAATCCCCCGCGAGCGGCGTACACCCCCACCCGTGTTCCCCCGCACGGACTGCCCCCTCGCTTCGGGAGTGCCCCTTGGCCACGGCTGACACCATCACCGCACATCTGCCCGCCGTTCCCTGCCAGCCCCATGCGCGGGCAGTCTCCGAACCGGCGCCCCCCGCCACCCTCATCGGTTCCGTGCAGCGCGCGATGCGTCTGCTCGAATCCGTCGCCGGACATGAGTACGGAGCCCCGGCCAAACAGTTGGCCCGCGAGACCGGGCTGGCCCTTCCCACGACGTACCACCTGCTGCGCACCCTTGTGCACGAGGGCTATCTGCGCCGTGACAAAGGGCTGTTCTTCCTCGGAGCTGCAGCCGACCGGCTGAGCAGCAGTGGGACCCCGCAGAAACGTCGCAGCACGGTCGTCGACGCGCTCGCGCGGTGGCGTGACGCGATCGGGGCTCCCGTGTACTACGCGGTGTACCGCGAGGGCGAGATCGACCTCGTGTGCGTCTCCGACACTCCCGGTAATCCCGCGGTCCAGGAATGGGCGGCCTTCCGGGAGACCGGCCACGCACACGCCATCGGGCAGTGCCTGCTGTCCCAGCTCGGCGAGGCCGCCCGTCGCGACCATCTCGACCGCTTCCCCGTGCAGCCCGTCACGCCGTACACCGTGCGCGACGGACACGGTCTTCTCCGGCGCCTGGAGCGGACCCGGCGCATGGAACCGGTGATCGAGCGCCAGGAATACGCCCTGGGCACGGTGTGCGCAGCCATCCCGATCACGGCCGGTGCCACGGCCGCGACGATCGCCATCTCCCTGCCCGCGGATCAGGCTCACCGGCTGCTCCCCGCCGCGCAGCAACTGCAGGCGGAAGTGGGCCGTCTGCTCGGTCCGTTGGGGCTCTCTATCACTATCTGAAAACTCACTCCTTGTGATTCACCGTGTACGTTGAGCAAGATTCACTCAGTGGTCAGGGGTCCATTCCCGGCTGGTCCGCAGCTAATGACGGGGTAGGCGATGCGCGAGTCCGTACAGGCAGAGGTCATGATGAGCTTTCTCGTGTCGGAGGAGTTGTCCTTCCGCATCCCGGTGGAGCTTCGCTATGACACCTGTGATCCCTACGCCGTGCGGCTGACCTTCCATCTTCCCGGTGACGCGCCTGTGACCTGGGCATTCGGACGAGAGCTGCTGATCGACGGCGTCGGCAGACCGTGCGGCGAGGGTGACGTGCGGGTGTCACCGGTCGAGCCCGACACGCTGGGCGAGGTGCTGATCCGGCTTCAGGTCGGTGGCGACCACGCGCTGTTCCGCTCGTCGACGGCGCCGCTGGTGGCCTTTCTGGACCGCACCGACAAGCTGGTGCCGCTGGGCCAGGAGGGAGCACTCGCCGACTTCGACGCCCATCTCGACGACGCGCTGGACCGCATCCTGGCGGAGCAGAGCGCCGGGTAAGGGGTTCCGCCACTCGGACAGCCGGTGGCGGAACCGTTCCCCGTGTTCCGCCACATCAGTGCAGGAACGCTTTTGCGCCAATGGACGAGCCGCTTCGGTGGACCGGTCACCCGGGGGCGGGGCCGCAGCCGGTCATGCGCCGGCAGGAGGCTCTCCGGCGCCGCGCCGTGACGGGGTCACCGCTTCCGGCGCCTGCCCTTCCCACCCCGCGCCGGAGCCGCCCGGACGCTCTCCCCGGGTGTCTCGGCCGCCGTACGGTCGGCCGAGACCACCAGGGCGGCCAGAGCCGTGGTGACCGGCACCGCGGCCACCAGACCGATCGAGCCGACCAGCGTACGCACGATCTCCTCCGCCACCAGCTCGCTGTTGGCGACCGTTCCCACACTGCTCTGTGCGATGGAGAACAACAGCAGCAACGGCAACGCGGCGCCCGCGTAGGCGAGAACGAGAGTGTTGACCACGGAGGCGATGTGATCGCGGCCGATGCGGATGCCCGCGCGGTACAGCCCCCGCCAGCCCATCGACGGGTTGGCCTCATGCAGTTCCCAGACGGACGATGTCTGGGTGACCGTCACATCGTCGAGCACACCGAGCGAGCCGATGATGACACCGGCCAACAGCAGGCCGCTCATGTCGATGTCGGGGTACAGACCGTGGATCAGACCGGTGTTGTCGTCGGTGTTGCCGGTCAGCGCGGCCCAGTCGATGAAGACCGAGCCCAGAATGCCGATCAGCAGCAGTGAGACCAGAGTGCCGAGCACCGCCACGGATGTGCGCGCCGACAGTCCGTGACAGAGATACAGGGCCTGCAACATGATGGCGCTCGCCCCCACCACCGCCACGGCCAATGGGTTCGACCCCTCCAGAATGGCGGGCAGGATGAAGAAGTTCAGCACCAGGAAGCTGACCGCCAGCGCGATCAGTGCCATCGCACCGCGCAGCCGCCCGACGGCCACGACGGCGACCGCGAAGATGCCGGCGAGCAGGGCCATGGGGAGGCGCCGGTTCACGTCGGTGACCGAGTACTGCAGGTCCTTCGGAGCGGAGGGTTCGTAGGCGACCACGACCTCCTGACCCTCGCTCAGCTGACGGGACTGGTCCGGCTGCACGATTTCGGTGAACGTACGGCCCTGGTCCTTGCCGCTGTCGACCCGGATCGTCGCTCTCTTGCACGTGCCGTCCGCCTGCTGTTGCGCGGAGGAGCCCTCGGCCGTCGAGGTGTCGCCGGTCGGGACGCCTCCGGAAGCGTTGACGGAGGAACAGCTCACCTCGACCACCTTGGTGACCGTGGCCTGCTGCGTCTGCCGGTCGAAACCGACGCCGGTGCGCTCGTGCCCCGGCGCACCGCCCGGCCACAGCACAACGAGGCCGATCAGCACCGCCGCGGTGAACGGGATGAGGACCGCCGCGATGACCTTGCGCAGGTGCTTCGAGACGGGGGCGGCGGGGCCGTGACTGTGGCTGTGCCCGTGTGAGTGGCCGTGCCCGCCGCCGAAGTCCGGGCTGTGATCGTGTCCGTCGCCGCCCGGAGGGGGGCCGCCGTGGCCGCCGCCGCCCGGGCCCCGGTCGGGGTGGTCGCCGTCCGGCTCCGGGCCCCGGCCGTGACCTTGTCCCCGCGCTTGCCCCGTTCCCTGCCTCCGCGGCCCCTGCCCCTGGCTCGGGTGGCCGGTGCCGGGCCCGCGCCCGAACCAGTCTCCGGAACCGGGGCTGTCTCCCTGGCCGTCCCCACGGCCCATGCTGTTGCCGGCTGCGGGCTCTCTGCCACGGCCGCCGCCGTTTCGAGCGCCGGAGCCGAGGGGTGGTTCGGGCGGTGGGTACGGGGGATGTTGCGTCGAGGTCACCGCCCGATCATCGCAAGAACAACGAGGGCCCTCTGGTCACCGCGCCAGAATTGACGCTAGCGTGAGGGCACCTTTTGTACACGCGGGAGCTCGGAGCACCGGGCTGAGAGGGCGCTGACCTCCGTCCCAACGACGTTTCACATGAAACATCACTGCTGTCCGAGTGATGTTCCCCACGGAACGCCGACCGACGGAAACCGCTGCGTCGACCGCTGAACCTGTTACCGGGTAATGCCGGCGTAGGGAGTAGGTCTCATGACCAACAAGGACGCACGCACGCCTGCCTCCACGCAGAACCCGACGGAGACGTCGGAGCAGAAGGAAGCCGGGAAGTCCATCGGCTGGCACAAGGCGTACGTCGAGGGCACGCGCCCCGATCTACGGGTGCCGGTCCGCCAGGTGCACCTCACCAACGGCCAGTCGGTCACGCTGTACGACACATCGGGCCCGTACACCGACCCCCTGGTCGACACCGATGTACGCAGGGGGCTGGCGCCGCTGCGGGAGAACTGGATCATCGCGCGCGGCGACACCGAGGACTACGCGGGCCGTCCCGTCCGCCCCGAGGACGACGGGATCAAGCACACCTCACCGCGCGGCGGCCTGCGCAACCTCGACGCGGTGTTCCCGGGTCGGCCCCGTCAGCCGCGCCGCGGCCGCGCGGGTGAGGCGGTCACGCAGCTGGCGTACGCACGCCGCGGCGAGATCACGCCCGAGATGGAGTACGTGGCCCTCCGGGAGAACGTGTCGCCGGAGGTCGTGCGTGAGGAGATCGCGGCAGGCCGCGCGGTGCTGCCCGCCAACGTCAATCATCCGGAGATCGAGCCGATGATCATCGGCAAGCGGTTCCTGGTGAAGGTCAACGCCAACATCGGGAACTCCGCGGTGACCTCCTCCATCGAGGAGGAGGTGGAGAAGATGACCTGGGCGACCCGCTGGGGCGCCGACACCGTCATGGACCTGTCCACCGGCCGCAATATCCACACCACCCGGGAGTGGGTGCTGCGCAACTCCCCCGTCCCCATCGGCACCGTGCCGCTCTACCAGGCGTTGGAGAAGGTCGACGGCAGGGCCGAGGAGCTGACCTGGGAGATCTACAAGGACACGGTCGTCGAGCAGGCCGAGCAGGGTGTGGACTACATGACGGTTCATGCGGGCGTACGGCTGGCGTATGTGCCGCTGACCGCCAACCGCAAGACGGGCATCGTCTCGCGGGGTGGCTCGATCATGGCGGCGTGGTGTCTGGCGCACCACAAGGAGTCGTTCCTGTACGAGAACTTCGAGGAACTCTGCGAGATCCTCGCGACGTACGACGTCACGTACTCGCTCGGCGACGGGCTTCGGCCGGGGTCGATCGCGGACGCCAACGACCAGGCTCAGTTCGCTGAGTTGCGCACACTCGGGGAACTCAACCGGATCGCGAAGCGTTTGAATGTGCAGACCATGATCGAGGGACCGGGACATGTCCCGATGCACAAGATCAAGGAGAACATCGACCTCCAGCAGGAGATCTGCGAGGAGGCCCCGTTCTATACGCTCGGCCCGCTGACGACGGACGTCGCGCCCGCGTACGACCACATCACCTCCGGTATCGGTGCCGCGATGATCGCCTGGTGGGGTACCGCCATGCTCTGTTACGTCACACCCAAGGAGCATCTCGGCCTGCCCAACCGTGATGACGTCAAGACCGGTGTCATCACCTACAAGATCGCCGCCCATGCCGCCGACCTGGCCAAGGGGCATCCGGGTGCGCAGGAGTGGGACGATGCGTTGTCCGACGCGCGCTTCGAGTTCCGTTGGGAGGACCAGTTCAACCTCGCCCTCGACCCGGACACGGCACGGGAGCTCCACGACGAGACCCTTCCGGCGGAGCCCGCCAAGACCGCACACTTCTGCTCGATGTGCGGGCCGAAGTTCTGTTCCATGAAGATCAGCCAGAGCATCACGGAGCGGTTCGGCGGTGCCTCGCCGGAGGGCGCCTCGGCCGAGGAGATCGCCGAGGGGATGCTGCAGAAGTCGAAGGAGTTCGCGGAGGCGGGCAACCGCGTGTACCTGCCGCTGACGGACTGAACCGACTGAACGGGCGAGGGGGCGGGTCGTTCGGGCCCGCCCCTCTCGCCGCCCGTGGGGACGGATCGGCAGACTGTGTGCCATGACAGCGCAATCAATGAGCAAGGGGTCCAACCTTCCCGTCGATGCCCCGGTGGTGCGCGTCGAGCTTGCTCGAACCGCCGGGGCCGGTGTGCCCGACATCGACGCGTCGGCTCTCCTGCTCACGGCGGCCGGACGGGTGCGGGACGACGGCGACTTCGTCTTCTACAACCAGCCGAGGCACGCCTCCAACGCTGTGACACATCTGGGAAAACGGAGCGCCGTCGGCGCCGCGACCGACACGGTCGAGGTCGACCTGAGCCTGCTGGAACCGGACGTCGAGCGGATCGCGCTGTGTGCGTCGTCCGACGGCGGGACCTTCGGCCAGGTCCCGGGGCTGCTGCTCAGGCTGATCGACGCCGGAGCGGGGACCGAGATCGCCCGGTTCGACATGGTGGCTGACACGGAGACCGCGTTCATCGGTGGCGAGCTGTACCGGCGCCAGGGGAAGTGGAAGTTCCGCGCGGTGGGCCAGGGGTACGCCTCCGGGCTCGCGGGGCTGGCCACCGACTTCGGTATCACCGTGGACGACGCTCCCCCGGCGGCTCCCGCCGCCGTGCCTCCGATCGTCGCGTCCCCCGTCACGCCTGCCGCCTCCGCTCCGGTACCTCCTGCTCCGGCTCCTCCGGTTCCGGCCGCTCCGCGCCTCACCAAGGGAGAGGAGCGGCTGCCCGTGGACATGCGCAAGCGGCTGTCGCTGCGCAAGGAGCAGGTGGCCGTCAGTCTGAGCAAGCACGGGGCCGCCGAGATCACCGCGCGCGTCATCCTCGTACTGGACGCCTCGGGCTCCATGGCACCCCAGTACTCCAGGGGAGTCGTGGCGGACGTCGTCGAGCGCATGGCCGCGGTCGCCGCACAGTTGGACGACGACGGTGAGATGCAGGCCTGGACCTTCGCCTCGCATCCGGCACGGCTGCCGGACCTGCGGCTGGGCGAGCTGCCCGACTGGCTCCGGCTGCACGTGCGGGTGGGGGAGATGAGCCTCTTCCGGCGCGGGCGGAAGAAGGGCCTGGACCCGCGCCAGGTCGACATGCGGGAGGTCGGCATCCAGAACGAGGAACAGAAGGTCATCGCCGAGGTCCGCTCGTTCGTCGGGAACAATCCCGCGGCGGCCCCGACGCTCGTGCTGTTCTTCTCCGACGGCGGGGTCTACCGGAATGCCGAGATCGAGCGGGAGCTCCGCGAAGCGGTGGAGGAACCCGTCTTCTGGCAGTTCGTGGGGCTCGGACGGTCGAACTACGGTGTGCTGGAACGATTCGACACGCTGCCCGGACGCCGCGTCGACAACGTCGGGTTCTTCGCCGTCGACGACATCAGCACCGTGCCGGACCCGGAGTTGTACGACCGTCTGCTGTCCGAGTTCCCGCTGTGGATCACAGCTGCGAGCCGGGCGGGCATTCTACGACCAGGGGCATGACCTGACCCGGGCATGACCTGACCTGGGCACCCGGCACACGCTCCCCGTCGGGGAGCCTCTCGAGAGGGCTCCGCCGGTGAGGACGCGCCGACCGACGACTCCGGACTCGGGCCGGTACTTCGGCCGTTCGATTACTCGGGCTGGTGTTCCGGCCCCCCGAAGTCCGGGCTGCTGTAGTCCGGACTCGAGTAGCTCGGCCGCGGGCCGCGGGTCGGGCCTTGGCCGGGGCTGGTGAATCCCGGCCGGTGGTAGCCGAGGTTCGGGATACGGCCGGTCGGTTCGGACGGTGTCGCGTAGCGCAGTGCGGCTGCCGTGCCGGGATCGGTGAGAGCGTCTCGCAGGAACGGCATGATCCCCCGCTCGAGCAGTGCCTCGTGCCAGGCCTCCCTGGCCAGGGCCAACTCCTTGTCGACTTCCAGGTACGGCCCGCTCCGGGCCGAGGGCTTGTTGCGCAGCGCGGTGAGGAGCAGGCCCACGGCGGCGACCAGGATGGCGACCGCGGTCACGGCGCCGAACGTCCAGCCCGTGGTGAGCATGGTCCGGGCGAAGGCCGCGCTGGGGTCGAGCATGCGCAGGAGGTAGCCGACGAGCAGGAATATCGCGGCCGCCGTTCCGGCCAGGACGGGTGCCAGAACGGCGATGACGGCGACCGCACCCGCGCCGGCGGTCTCGGCGACCTCCCCCATGGCGGCGGCGAGCCCCGCTGCGCCGGGTTCCGGCTCGGAGGGGCCCGACTCGCGCACGGCCGGGGTGGCCGACGCCGACGGCCGGCGCAGTTCCTCGCGGACCTTGATGTAGTGCTGGTACTCGGTCGCCGCGGCCGCCGTGATGATCGCGGTGGCATTGAGCGCCATGGTGCGCAGTTGTTCGGAGTTGAGCCGCTGACCGACAGCGGTCAGTTCCGGGCGGTGTGGTGCGGAGCGCAGCACCTCATCGAGAATCCGCTCGTATTCCTGGCGGTCCTCGGTCAAAAGGTGCTGCGGAACGCTGTTCATGTGCATCCCCCGATGCTCCGTAGGGCTTGTGGCTCGGCATGCTGACGAGCCGTTGGGCAGAAACGGAGGGGAGCCTGCTACGGATAATCCGATGGTAGAGCGCTGACGGTGCGCCGTGACAGGGGGTTTACCGAAATTGGCCGCTGCCCGGTGCGGTCCCGGGCCGGTGACGCTCGGCCCGGTGCCCGTTCACTTGGCGAGTGGCAGCTTCTGGACCAGCAGTTTTCCGGCCATCGTCACGCCGCCGTCCATCGCGATGGCCAGTCCCTCGGCGTAGACGTGCGGACCCTCGACGACGGGACCGCTGTCGTCCCCGCCGTCCTCGGAGCCGACTTCGCCCAGCAGGTACGGAATGGGGCTGTGGCCGTGAACGACCCGGGTGCCACCGTACGTATTCAGCAGGGAGCGCACCGCTTCGGCGCCGCCCTCGTCACGGAAGGAGAACCGCTTGGTGAACTTGCGGAACAGGTCCCAGACCTCGTCGGCGTCGTTGCGGGTGATCGTCTCGCGGACGGTGTCGTTGACCTCTTCGATGGAGCGGCCGTAGTCGAGGTAGGCGGTGGTGTCGGAATGCAGCAGGAGATGGTCGTCGACGGTCTCGACGGCGTCCAGGCGGGCCATCCACTGCAGGTGGTGGTCCTGGAGCCGGTCCATGTCGGCTTTCTGTCCGCCGTTGAGGAGCCAGGCCGCCTGGAAGGTGGCGGTGCCCGCACCGGAGTTGACGGGGGTGTCGCCGAACCGCTTGGCGCCGAGCAGCAGCAGTTCGTGGTTGCCCATCAGGGCCTTGCAGTAGCCGCCGGCCGCGGCGGCCTCGGCGGACAGCCGCATCACGAGATCGATGACGCCGATGCCGTCCGGTCCCCGGTCGGTGAAGTCGCCGAGGAACCACAGCCGTGCGGGGCCGGCGCACCACTGGCCCGCGGAGTCGATGAGGCCCTGCTCCTGGAGGGCGGTGACCAACTCGTCGAGGTACCCGTGGACGTCACCGACCACGTACAGCGGGCCGGGCCCGGTGGGGGGCTGTGGGGCGGAGACGGAGGCGGGGTCGACGATCACCTGCACAGTGTCACCCCGATTGATGACCGGGAGGTCCCGACGCGTGGGTGTGTATCCCTCCGGCAGGCTCTCCGAGGTCGGCGGGGCCGCCGCGTCACCGGGGTGCATGCTGTGGGCGTACGGACCGGTCTCGTGGATGTACGCGGGCACCCGGAAGTCGCGCACCGTCGGTGTGCGCTCCACCCCGGGTCCCTGACCGGCCCCCTGAGTCATCGACCCCTCCACCATCAAGCCGCAACTGCACCGCGTCGGACTGCCTGGTCGCAGCGGCCCGCGGTGTCGTGGGCCCATCATAGGAACGCGGATCGTGCCATGTGATGACCCAGGGGTGGTGAATCGGAGCAAGACGCCGACTCGCCGCGCCTTTCGCCCCATTTGTACAGATCTTCGCCCGCAGTGAGGCCACCCGTCCGCGCCGACTCCTCCTGGGATCGCGTACGTCCGTATTCGGGCAGCGGGCCCACTCCCGTGAGCGGCGGCTCCCGGAGGGGGAGCCGCGGCTTCACTCCTCCGGGAGCCGGGCCCGGTCGCCCTTTCCGAGGACCCGCGGTTTTTCTGCCGGTCAGGCCGGCGACCGCGGCGGGCTGACCGTCGTGCGCGGTGGTCGGCGCTGCGACGAGGTGCGCACGATCAGCTCGGTGGGTATCACCTGCGCCACCGTGTGTTCCGGATCGATCCCCTCGATGGCGTCGATGAGCAGCTGGACCACAGCCGTGCCGATGCGGCGTGGTTTGAGCGAGAGTGTGGTGACGGGCGGCTCGGTGTTGGCGTAGACGGTGGACTCGCTGCAGCAGACGAGCAGCAGGTCGTCCGGGACGCGCAGGCCGTAGCGGCGCGCGGCGGCGAGCAGATCGGTGCCGTTGGGATCGAACAGGCCGTAGACGGCGTCGGGACGGTCGGGGCGGGCGAGCAGCCGGTCGGCGGCGACGGCGCCGGCGCACGGATCGTGTGCCGGATAGGACTCATACACCGGGTCCTGGCCGACGCGCTCGCACCAGTGTAGATACGCGGTGGTCGACAGGTGGGTGTAGGTGTCGGTCGTGGTCCCGGTCAGCAGGCCGATGCGGCGGGCGCCCGCGGCGGCCAGGTGGTCGAGGATGCCGAGCACTGCGGCCTCGTGGTCGTTGTCCACCCAGGCCGTGACCGGGAGCGAACCGGCCGGGCGGCCGTCGGAGACGACAGGTAAACCCTGCCGGACCAGTTCACTGACGACCGGATCCTGGTCCGAGGGATCGATGACGACCGTGCCGTCCAGAGCGACGTTGGACCACACGTCGTGTCGGGAGGTCGCGGGGAGGATCACGAGGGCGTAGCCGCGGGCGAGCGCGGCCGAGGTGGCGGCACGCGCCATCTCGGCGAAGTACGCGAACTCGGTGAAGGTGAAAGGCTCTTCCCCGTATGTCGTCACGGTCAGGCCGATGAGTCCCGACTTGCCGGTACGGAGCGTGCGGGCGGCGGCCGAGGGACGGTAGCCCAGTCTGTCGGCGACCTCGCGGACGTGGCGCCGGGTGGCGTCCGGGAGCCTGCCCTTGCCGTTGAGGGCATCGGAGACGGTCGTGATGGAGACTCCGGCGGCGGCGGCCACGTCCCTGATGCCCGCTCGACCCGGCTTGCTGCCTCGGCGTGAGGTTTCCGCGCGGCTCACCTGGTGCTTCCCTGCTGCTGTCATGGCGAGCCGATAGTAGGGCTCATGCGGTGGGGTAGGGCGGACGCATATGCATGCATTGACAGGCACGTTTCTGCATGATCATTAAAGGGTAAGTTCCTTGCAAAGCAAGGATGTTGAACGTTCCAATGCCAAGACCTGACGTGTCGGCGCATGCGGGCCTGTCGAGGGGGCGATGTTGCGAAGAGGTCTCAACTCACCTGCACGGGGGATGCGCGCCACGGCGCGAGCCACCGGCGCGTAGATATATGTGCGGCGCGCCCCCCGGCCCGGACGCCCTTTGTGTGCCTTCACACGGTGATGCCCCTGTTGCTGAAGGGGCAGATGGTACGGAGGCGACTTCTGCTGCCGCTGCACGCGTACACGCGGCGGCGTTTCCGCGCAGCGGCGTCTCTACTCCGTCGCGTCGAATCCTCATAAGGTGAGCAGTATTGGATGTCGGCGGCGGTCATGGGCCGCCGGTCTTCGGAGGAGGACTGCGGTGAGCGAGACGAGCCCCAGGCTGCGCGCCGAGCTGGAGGGTATCCCTACGTACAAACCGGGCAAGCCGGCGGCGGCCGGTGGTCCGGTGGCCTACAAGCTGTCCTCCAACGAGAACCCGTATCCACCGCTGCCGGGAGTGATGGAGGCCATCGCCTCCGCGGCGTCCTCCTTCAACCGCTACCCCGACATGGCCTGCACGGCCCTGATGGCGGAGCTGGCCGAGCGCTTCGCCGTCCCGGTCTCCCACCTGGCCACCGGCACCGGCTCGGTCGGCATCGCCCAGCAACTGCTGCAGGCCACCTCGGGCCCCGGCGACGAGGTGATCTATGGCTGGCGCTCGTTCGAGGCGTACCCGATCATCACCAGGATCAGTGGTGCCACCCCCGTGCAGGTGCCCCTGACCCCGGGCGATGTACACGATCTCGACGCGATGGCCGAGGCGGTCACCGACCGGACCCGGCTCGTCTTCGTCTGCAACCCCAACAACCCGACCGGCACGGTGGTCCGGCGGGCCGAACTGGAGCGCTTCCTCGACCGGGTGCCCCGCGATGTCTTGGTGGTGCTCGACGAGGCCTACCGTGAGTTCATCCGTGACCCCGAGGTGCCGGACGGCGTGGAGATCTACCGGGAGCGGCCCAATGTCTGTGTGCTGCGGACCTTCTCCAAGGCCTACGGGCTGGCCGGGCTGCGCGTGGGTTTCGCGATCGCCCATGAGCCGGTGGCCGCGGCGCTGCGCAAGACGGCGGTGCCGTTCGGTGTGAGCCAGCTCGCACAGGATGCGGCGATCGCCTCGCTGCGTGCGGAGGACGAGCTCATCGGCCGGGTCGGTTCGCTGGTGTGTGAGCGCAACCGGGTCATGGACGCGCTGCGTGCTCAGGGCTGGAAGGTGCCCGAGAGTCAGGCCAACTTCGTGTGGCTGCGGCTGGGGGAGCGCACGGCGGCGTTCGCGCAGGCGTGCGAGCAGGCGGGCGTGGTCGTCAGGCCGTTCCCTGGGGAAGGGGCGCGAGTGACGGTCGGCGAGACCGAGGCCAACGACATCTTCCTGAAGGTGACGGAGGCCTTCCGCAAGGAGCTGTAGCCGCCCGGGGCATCGGGCCGCCTCAGTCTCGCAGCCGTAGCAGCCGGCCGACGGTCCAGCCGTCGGCCGGCTGTTGATGTTCCTCCCCCTGGCAGCGCGTCGCCTCCATGCCGCCCCCTGTCTCCCCGAAGCGATCCCAAGGGGTTGACGTCACAGAGGACCCCCCTTCCGGATGCGGAAAGGCGTAGGCCATAATTGCTTGTGAATGTGAACGCGTTCACAAGCGCATCCTGTTTCTTCCGAGATGTGGGGGACGAACGGGATCAAGCGGCCGCTGTGACACGGCGATGTAAGGAGCGACGACGTGGACCTGGCTCTGGCGCCGGAGACCCTGGCGCGATGGCAGTTCGGTATCACCACCGTCTACCACTTCCTCTTCGTTCCCCTGACGATCTCGCTGGCCGCCCTCACCGCCGGGCTGCAGACCGCCTGGGTGCGCACAGGGAAGGAGAAGTACCTCAAGGCGACGAAGTTCTGGGGCAAGCTCTTCCTGATCAACATCGCGATGGGCGTGGTCACCGGCATCGTGCAGGAGTTCCAGTTCGGCATGAACTGGTCCGACTACTCGCGGTTCGTCGGTGACGTCTTCGGCGCCCCGCTCGCCTTCGAGACCCTGATCGCCTTCTTCTTCGAGTCCACCTTCATCGGTCTGTGGATCTTCGGCTGGGACAAACTGCCCAAGAAGATCCACCTGGCCTGCATCTGGATGGTCTCCCTCGGCACGCTGCTCTCGGCGTACTTCATCCTGGCGGCCAACTCCTGGATGCAGCACCCGGTCGGCTACCGGATCAACGAGGAGAAGGGCCGGGCCGAGCTCACCGACTTCTGGCTGGTGCTCACCCAGAACACCACGCTCAACCAGGTCTTCCACAGCTTCTCGGCAGCCTTCCTGACGGGTGGCGCCTTCATGGTGGGCATCGCGGCCTTCCACCTGATACGCAAGAAGCACATTCCCGTGATGCGGACGTCGCTCCGGCTCGGCCTGGTCACCATGGCGGTCGGCGGCCTGCTCACCGCGGTCAGCGGGGACACCCTCGGCAAGGTCATGTACGAGCAGCAGCCGATGAAGATGGCCGCCGCGGAGGCACTGTGGGACGGCGAGGGCCCGGCACCGTTCTCCGTGTTCGCGTACGGGGACGTCGACGAGGGACACAACAAGGTCGCGCTGGAGATCCCCGGGCTGCTGTCCTTCCTCGCCCACGGCGACTTCGAGTCGCACGTGCCCGGAATCAACGACACCAATGAGGCCCTGCAGGAACAGTTCGGCCCCGGTGACTACAAGCCCATCGTCCCCGTCGCCTACTGGAGCTTCCGCTGGATGATCGGCTTCGGCATGGCCTCCCTCTCGCTTGCCCTGCTGGGGCTCTGGCTCACGCGGAAGAGGTTCCTGCTGCCCGCCGCCCTGCGCACGGGGGAGGGCGAGGTACCGCACCTGGTGCTGCTGAAGAAGCCGCTGGGCGCGAGGCTCACCCGGCTGTACTGGCGCCTGGCGCTCTGGACCATGGCGTTCCCGCTGATCGCCAACGCCTGGGGCTGGATCTTCACCGAGATGGGCCGGCAGCCCTGGGTCGTCTACGGCGTGCTGCAGACCCGGCACGCGGTCTCACCCGGGGTGTCCCAGGCCGAGGTCATCACCTCGATGAGTGTCTTCACCCTGCTCTACGGCGTCCTGGCCGTCATCGAGGTCAAGCTGCTCGCCAAGTACGTCAAGGCGGGCCCGCCCGAGCTGACCGAGGCCGACCTCAACCCGCCCACGAAGATCGGCGGCGATTCCCGTGACGCCGACAAGCCGATGGCCTTCTCGTACTAGGCCCGAGGGAGCCGCAGAGTCATGGAACTGCACAACATCTGGTTCGTTCTGATCGCCTTCCTGTGGATCGGCTACTTCTTCCTGGAGGGCTTCGACTTCGGGATCGGCATCCTCACCCGGTTGCTCGCCCGTGACCGCGCCGAGAAGCGGGTGCTGATCAACACCATCGGCCCCGTCTGGGACGGCAACGAGGTGTGGCTGCTCACGGCCGGAGCCTCGACCTTCGCGGCCTTCCCCGAGTGGTACGCCACGCTCTTCTCCGGTTTCTACCTGCCGCTGCTGGTCATCCTGGTCTGCCTGATCATCCGCGGTGTCGCCTTCGAGTACCGGGCCAAGCGGCCGGAGGAGCACTGGCAGCGCAACTGGGAGACGGCGATCTTCTGGACCTCGCTCATCCCCGCGTTCCTCTGGGGCGTGGCCTTCGGCAACATCGTGCGCGGGGTGAAGATCGACGCCGAGTTCGAGTATGTGGGCCACGTCTGGGACCTGCTCAACCCGTACGCGTTGCTGGGCGGTCTGGTCACGCTGACGCTCTTCACTTTCCACGGCGCCGTGTTCGCCGCACTCAAGACGGTCGGCGACATCCGGGGCCGGGCCCGGCAGATGGCCCTGCGAGCAGGGCTGCTCACCGCCGTCCTCGCGCTGGTCTTCCTGGGATGGACGCAGGTCGACAGCGGTGACGGCGCGAGCCTGATCGCGATGGTCGTCACGGTCGTCGCACTGGTCGCCGCCCTGGTGGCGAACCAGGCAGGGCGCGAGGGCTGGTCGTTCGCCCTCTCAGGCGCCACCATCGTGGCCGCCGTGACGATGCTCTTCCTGGCGCTCTTCCCGAACGTCATGCCGTCCACGCTGAACGCGGACTGGAGCCTCACCGTCACCAACGCCTCCTCCGGCGACTACACGTTGAAGATCATGACCTGGCTCACGGTGATCGCTCTGCCGTTCGTCATGCTCTACCAGGGCTGGACGTACTGGGTCTTCCGCAAGCGGATCGGCACCCAGCACATCGCCGATCCCGTGCACTGAGGTGTGTTTCACGTGAAACCAATCGACCCGCGACTGCTCCGTTACGCCCGTGCCACACGACTCTTCCTGGTGGCGGTCGTCACCCTGGGCGCTGTAGGCGCGGGGCTGCTGGTCGCTCAGGCCATGCTCATCGCCGAAGTGGTGGTGGGCGCCTTCCAGCACGGCCTGGACCTGGCCGAACTCGGCACTCCCGTGATGCTCCTGGCCTGCGTCGCGGTCGGCCGCGCCCTGGTCGGCTGGCTCACCGAGCTGGCCGCGCACCGGGCGAGCGCGGCGGTCAAGTCGGAGTTGCGGGGCCGACTGCTGGAGCGGGCCACGGCACTCGGTCCGGGATGGCTGACCGGGCAGCGCACCGGTTCGCTGGTCGCCCTGGCGACCCGTGGGGTCGACGCCCTCGACGGTTACTTCTCGCGCTATCTGCCCCAACTGGGGCTCGCGGTGGTCGTTCCGGTGGCGGTGCTGGCGCGGATCGTCACCGAGGACTGGGTCTCGGCGGCGATCATCGTCGTCACACTGCCGCTCATCCCGGTCTTCATGATGCTGATCGGCTGGGTCACCCAGTCCCGGATGGACCGGCAGTGGGAGCTGCTGTCCCGGTTGTCCGGCCACTTCCTCGACGTGGTGGCCGGGCTGCCGACACTGAAGGTCTTCGGGCGGGCCAAGGCACAGGCGGAGTCGATCCGACGGATCACCGCCGAATACCGCAGGGCGACCATGCGGACCCTGCGGATCGCCTTCATCTCCTCCTTCGCGCTGGAACTCCTCGCCACTCTCTCGGTGGCCCTGGTCGCCGTGACGATCGGTATGCGGCTCGTGTACGGCGACATGGACCTGTACATCGGCCTACTCATCCTGATCCTCGCGCCCGAGGCGTATCTGCCGCTGCGGCAGGTCGGCGCGCAGTACCACGCGGCAGCAGAGGGGCTGGCTGCCGCGGAGGAGATCTTCGAGGTCCTGGAGACACCCGTGCCCGCCCCGGGGACCGGGTCGGTGCCGTCGGGCGCCCTGTCCTTCGAGGGCGTGACCGTCCGGTACCCCGGGCGGTCGATGGACGCCGTGTCGGACGTGTCCTTCTCCGTCGAACCCGGCGAGACGGTCGCGCTCGTCGGACCGAGCGGGACGGGCAAGTCGACGCTGCTGAACGTGCTGCTGGGCTTCGTGCGGCCGGCCGAGGGGCGGGTGCGGATCGGGGGAGCGGATCTCACTGGTATCGATCCGGCCCAGTGGCACAACCAGGTGGCCTGGGTGCCGCAGCGACCGCACCTGTACGCCGGGACGGTCGCCGAGAATGTACGCCTGGCCCGGCCCGACGCGGACGACGACGCCGTCCGCCGGGCTCTGCGGGACGCGGGTGCCCTGGAGTTCGTCGATGCGTTGCCCGAGGGCGCCGGTACGGTCCTGGGCGAGGACGGAACCGGACTTTCCGCGGGGCAACGGCAACGGCTCGCGCTGGCCCGTGCGTTTCTCGCGGACCGGCCCGTGCTGCTGCTCGACGAGCCGACGGCCGCGCTGGACGGCGCCACCGAAGCCGAGGTCGTGGCGGCGGTACGGCGCCTGGCAGCAGGCCGGACGGTGCTGCTGGTGGTGCACCGGCCGGCGCTGCTCGCGGTGGCGGACCGTGTGGTGCGGCTGACGGAACCCGCACCCGGTGACCGGCCGGTGCCCGGGCACGGCGACACCGTCCTCGGTGCCGACAGGGAACGGGTGGACGTCCAGCCCACACTCGACTGGGAACGGGTGGAGGAAGCCGAGCCGGCCGACTCCGCGGGTCCGGTGCCGGCCGAGCCGGTCGCGGCGGCCGGACCGGGGGGCGTGCTGGCCCGCGTCCGTGCCATGTCCGGTGCCCGCCGAGGGCGGCTCACGCTCGCACTGCTGCTCGGCAGCCTCGCGCTGGGCAGCGCCGTGGGCCTCATGGCGACGTCCGGGTACCTCATCTCCTGGGCCTCGCAACAGCCGCCCGTGATGTACCTGATGGTCGCCGTCACGGCGACCCGGACCTTCGGCATCGCACGGGCCGTGTTCCGGTACGCCGAGCGCCTCGTGTCGCACGACGCGGTGCTGAGGATGCTGGCCGACACCAGGGTCGCCGTGTACCGGCGGCTGGAGCGGCTGGCACCTGCCGGACTGCGAGGAGCACGCCGGGGCGATCTGCTCTCCCGGTTGGTCGCCGACGTGGACGAACTGCAGGACTACTGGCTGCGCTGGCTGCTTCCGGCGGGTGCGGCGGTGGTGGTCTCGGCTCTGTCCGTCGGCTTCACGGCCTGGCTGCTCCCCGAGGCCGGAGCCGTGCTCGCGGCCGGGCTGCTCGCGGCGGGAGCCGGTGTGCCGGCGATCACGGGCGCCGTGGCCCGGCGTGCGGAGCGCCGACTGGCGCCCGCCCGCGGGGTCCTCGCGACCCGCGTCACCGACCTGCTCACCGGAACCGCGGAGCTGACGGTCGCGGGCGCCCTGCCCACGCGGACCGCACAGACACGGCGGGCCGACGGAGCGCTCACCCGGATCGCCTCGCGCGCGGCCACCGCCACCGCCCTCGGAGACGGACTCACCGCACTGATCTCGGGTCTGACCGTCACGGCCGCGGCTCTCGTCGGCGTGCAGGCGGTGTCCGCCGGCCGGCTGGACGGCGTGGCGCTGGCCGTTGTCGTCCTCACCCCGCTGGCGGCCTTCGAGGCCGTACTCGGACTGCCGCTCGCCATGCAGCACCGTCAGCGAGTGCGCAAGAGCGCCGAGCGCGTGTACGAGGTACTGGACGCCCCGGTGCCCGTACAGGAGCCGGAACGGCCCCGGCAGGCGCCCGCGTCGCCGTTCCCGCTCGTGGTCAAGGGGCTCGAGGCCCGGTACGCCGGGCAGGAACGCGACGCGCTCGCCGGACTGGACCTGAGGCTGGAGCAGGGCCGCAGGATCGCGGTGGTCGGCCCGTCCGGCTCCGGCAAGACGACGCTTGCACAGGTGCTGTTGCGGTTCCTGGACCCGGGGGCGGGCTCGTACACACTGGCCGGGGTGGACGCGTACGCCCTGGACGGCGACGACGTGCGACGACTGGTCGGACTGTGCGCACAGGACGCCCACCTCTTCGACAGCTCGGTGCGCGAGAACCTGCTGCTCGCGAAGCGGGACGCCACCGAGGGCGAACTGCGCGACGCGCTCGCCCGTGCCAGGCTGCTGGAGTGGGCCGACAGCCTGCCCGACGGCCTGGACACCCTCGTCGGCGAGCACGGGGCACGGCTCTCCGGGGGCCAGCGGCAGCGCCTGGCGCTGGCCAGGGCGTTGCTCGCGGACTTCCCCGTGCTGGTGCTGGACGAGCCCGCGGAGCACCTCGACCTGCCGACCGCGGACGCGCTCACCACCGATCTGCTGGCCGCCACCGAGGGCCGCACGACACTGCTCATCACCCACCGGCTGGCCGGACTGGCGGCGGTGGACGAGGTGATCGTGCTGGACGAGGGACGTGTGGTGCAGCGCGGAGCATACGGGGAACTGGCCGCTGTGGCCGGGCCGTTGCGGCGGATGCTGCGACGTGAGGCCGAGTCGGACCGGCTGGCGGTGGTGAACTGACCGGGACGCGGGGTCCGGGCCGCCACAGACGTGACCACGGGGGGCATGCGTGACAGGGTGTCAACCCCGACCGGGCGGGCCCCTTTTCGGCGGTATCGCTGGTCCATCCGGGTCGCACGCTCCCCCAGGCGTACGACATGAACAGGACCGGGTGCCCGAGCGGCGCAAGGATCGCTGTCATGCGCCTCACCCGCCGTCATCCGCTGCTCGTCGCCGTGCCGCTGTGCGCGCTCGCCGTGCTCGCCGCCCGGCCCACCGACGGCGAGGTGCCCCGGGCCCCCGGCCACGGCTCGGAATCCGGTGTCAGCGCACAGGTGGTGCGGCTTTACGAGGAAGCGGCCGCGGCGACCCTGAAGTACGAGGCGGGCAGGCGCGAGGCCGACCGACAGCGGGCCGAGGCACAGCGGCTGGAGAAGCTGCTCGACCGGGAGCGGAAGGAGTCCGCTGTCCTGCGCGGGGATCTGGGCCGGATCGCACGCTCCCAGTACCGCACCGGCGGTGGGGTGCCGCTGACCGCGCACATCCTCCTCGCGGACGATCCCGAGGAGATGATGCGAGGTCAGCGAGCCCTGTGGAAGGCACATGTCGCCCTCGACCACGCGATCGAGAAGAACGCACGAGCCGAGGCACGGGTCGCCCGTGACGAGGCGAAGGCGGCGGGGGCGTGGAAAGCGCTGGAAAAGCGGAACAAGGAACTCGCCGACCTGAAGAACGGCATCGAGCAGAAACTCGAGACGGCGCGGTGGCAGCTGCAGGGGCAGGCGGACGCCTCGGTCACGGCCGGCTCCTGCCGCGGTGCGGTGCGGCTCGGCCAGCCGGAGTTCCGGTTCACCGACTCCTGGGTGTCACCGGTGGAGACCTATGTGCTGTCCGCGTCCTACGGGAGTGGCGGCACACTCTGGGCGAACCGGCACACCGGGCAGGACTTCGCGGTGCCGATCGGCACGCCGGTGCGGTCCGTGGGCGCGGGCAGGGTGGTGAAGGTGTCCTGCGGAGGGGCCTTCGGCATCGAGATCGTGGTCCAGCACACGGGCGGCTACTACACGCAGTACGCCCATCTGGCCGCCGTCACAGTGGACCAGGGCGACCGTGTCTCGCCCGGGCAGTGGATCGGCCAGTCCGGGACCAGCGGCAACTCCACCGGACCGCATCTGCATTTCGAGGTGCGGGTCACGCCGGAGATGGGCTCGGCGGTGGACCCGGTGTCGTGGCTCGCACAACGAGGCCTGACCCTCTGAGCGAGCCCCGGCACTCAGGAGTGTTCCGCAAGCAGCTGTTCGATCACCACGGCCACTCCGTCCTCGTTGTTGGCGACCGTCTGCCCCGAGGCGGCGGCGAGGACGTCCGGGTGGGCATTGCTCATCGCATAGGAACGACCCGCCCAGGTGAGCATCTCGATGTCGTTGGGCATGTCCCCGAACGCCACGACCTGCTCGTGTGAGATTCCGCGTTCGGCGCAGCACAGGGCGAGCGTGCTCGCCTTGGACACGTCGGGACCGCTGATCTCCAGCAGGGCGCTCGGGCTGGAGCGGGTGACGTTGGCACGGGTGCCGATGGCCAGCCGTGCCAGGGTGAGGAAGGCGTCGGGGTCGATTTCGGGGTGGTGGGCGAGGATCTTGAGCACCGGTTCGCCGCCGGCGGGGGCGTCCGGCGCCAGCAGTTCCTCGGCGGGGGCCAGGAGGTCCGGGACCTCCATGTGCAGCTTCGGGTACGCCGGCTCCTGGTTGAAGCCGTAGGTCTGCTCGACGGCGTACACGGTGCCCGGTGCGGCGTCGCGCAGCAGCCGCACCGCGTCCAGCGCGTTCTGCCGGGCGAGCTCCCGCACCTTCACGAAACGGTGGGTGCCGGGGCCGCCGTGCAGGTCGACGACGGCGGCGCCGTTGCCGCAGATGGCGAGCCCGTGGCCGTGGACATGGTCGCTGACGACGTCCATCCAGCGGGCCGGGCGGCCGGTGACGAAGAAAACCTCGATGCCCGCCTCCTCGGCGGCGGCCAGTGCGGCGACCGTGCGGGGGGACACCGACTTGTCGTCGCGCAGCAGGGTGCCGTCGAGGTCGGTGGCGATGAGCCGCGGTGGGGTGACGGGGCTGCCTTCCTGCTCGAGCGAGGTCGAGAACTGGGGAGAGCCCGGGGTGGCGGGCTGTCGGATCGCTGAGGTCACCCGGTCATTGTCCCGTATGCGCCCGCACGACCGTGCGGCACTCCGCACATGTGAGTGGTTACCGCTCTTCGATGCTCCCCGGAGCCCTCGATGAAGCGGTCGCCGTGGGGGCGCGGGCATCGTCCCGCCGGTCGGGCCCCTGCTCAGGACAGCTGCGCCGGCGCCTCCATGGCGATCCGCTCGAAGATCTTCCGGTCCGCTGCGAAGTCCGAGTCCGGGATGGGCCAGTGGAGCACGATCTCGGTGAATCCCAGCTCCGTGTGGCGGCCCGCGAAGTCGACGAACGCGTCGAGGGACCCCAGCGGTCGGCCCCGGTCCGGGGTGAATCCCGTGAGCAGGATCTTGTCCAGCTCGGCCACGTCCCGCCCGCGCTCGGCGCAGGCGTCGGCCAGCTTCTCCACCTGACCGCGAATGGCGTGAACCGACTGTTCGGGCGTGCCGTTCTCGTACAGCTTCGGGTCACCCGTGGTCACCCACGCCTGCCCGTGCCGTGCGGCGAGCCGCAGCCCACGCGGTCCGGTGGCGGCCACGGCGAACGGCAACCGGGGTCGCTGCACACAACCCGGGATGCCACGGGCCTCGTGCGCCGCGTAGAAGTCGCCCTGGTACGACACGGAGTCCTCGGTGAGCAGCCGGTCGAGCAGTGGGACGAACTCCGCGAAGCGGTCGGCCCGCTCGCGCGGTGTCCACGGCTCCTGGCCGAGCGCGGTGGCGTCGAAACCGGTTCCGCCCGCGCCGATACCGAGGGTGACGCGCCCGCCGGAGATGTCGTCGAGGGAGATCAGTTCCTTGGCGAGGGTCACCGGGTGCCGGAAGTTCGGCGAGGTGACGAGCGTGCCGAGCCGGAGCCGTTCGGTGGCCGCCGCGGCGGCGGTGAGCGTGGGGACCGCGCCGAACCAGGGGCCGTCCCGGAAGGTCCGCCAGGACAGGTGGTCGTAGGTGTAGGCGGCGTGGAAGCCGAGCTCCTCGGCGCGCCGCCACTTGTCGCAGCCCCCCTCGTGCCAGCGGTCGATCGGCAGGATCACAGTGCTCAGTCGCATGGGGACGACTTTACGAGAGACCGAGCAGGTGTCGCATCGACTGCGCGGCGCGGACGGCGGCGTCACCGCAGCAGTTGTTGAACAGGACGTGGACCTCCCGAGCCTGCTCGGCCATCTCGCGGACGCGCGGTGTCCACTCGGAGAGTTCTTCGGGCGTGTACGAGTGGCGGAACCTCTCTTCCTTGGTGCCGGTCCCCCACGCGCTGTTGCGGCCGTGGAAGCGCACCAGGGCGAGTTCCGGGGTGGTGACCCGTACGACCGGTGGCACGGAAGCGGGAAGCGTCTGCACCATGTCCACGGCCACGGCGGCCGTGTCCAGCTCCGTCAACAGGGCGGTCGTCGCATCGACCTGTTCCTCGCGCCACCAGCCGGGGTGTCGGAACTCCACGGCCATCGGCCATCCCGCGGCACGCTCACGGCACCGGCGCAGGAATTCCACCGCCGGCCTCCCCGGTACGAGCCGGTGCGGGAACTGGAAAACCAGCGTCCCCAGACGGCCGGACGCGCGCAGTGGTTCGAGGGCCGCGCTGTACCGGTCCCACACCTCGTCGAGCAGCCCGGGATCGACGCCTGCCCGCCCCCGCTGCCGTGCGAGGGCCGGCCGCAGCTCGGCGGGCAGCGCTTCGGGCCGTGTCGGATGTCCGGTGAGCAGGGAGAACGCCTTCACGTCGAACCGGAAGCCCTCAGGGGTGCGCTCGGTCCACAGAAGGCTGTTACGGGCGCTGGGCAGCCCGTAATAGGTGGAGTCCACCTCTGCCACCGGGAACCGTGTGGCGTAGTGCCGCAGTCTGCCCTCCGCGTCACGGTGGCCTGCCGGATACCAGCCGCTGGACACCAGCGCCCGGTCCGTCCACGAGCAGGTTCCGACCCGGATCTCTCCCATTTCGCCCGTCTTCCCCGGACGCGGTGACGGATTCGTCCGGCACGCGGGGCTGTCCGCCCGGCGGTCCGCGACGGGACCCGGTGGTTCGCCGGAGCCGCCGGAGCCGCCGGAGCCGCCGGTCGAACGATCAACGTGAAGCGCTCACCGCACGCGTGCGCTCAGCCGGGGTGTGAGGACGATCATCGGGATGAACTGCTTGTGCGTCCGGTCCCCGGGCAGCGGCACCGTCAGAAAGTGACCCGGCAGGAAGCACCGCCCCCTGACGTGGGAGAGGCCGCCGAACTCGACGTAGGCCTCATGGGGGAGGGAGCCGTCCGGGTCGGTGGTGACTCCCACGCCCGCCGCGGTGCGGCGTGACGCCCGGTCGGCGCCTACGTCATGGGTGACCTTGATCTCGCGGATCTCGCGGATCTCGCGCTCGTACCTCTCGGCGAGGGCCCGGAGGGCGGTGACGGCGGCCTCGGTGGTGGGCAGACGGTCCATACCGCTGATCGTGCGGTGTGGTCGGCCGTCGGGAAAGCGCGACAGCGTCACCCATGCGGAACTCACGGTGGCGGGAGCCGAGGGAACCGCCGGTTCAGTGGCTCTCGGGGAACCGCAGATACCGAGGGGGTACTGCGGCGGTCAGCCATACGCCGTTCGCGCTCACCCGGAAGACGTGGCCGTCGCGGTGCATGGCCGCCGAGTCCACGGAGAGGACCACCGGGCGGCCCCTACGGGCGCCGACGCGGGCCGCCGTCGCACGGTCGGCGGAGAGGTGCACGTCGTGCCGGTCCATGGGCAGCAGACCCTCGGCACGGATGGCGGCCACGTGGCGGCCGACGGTGCCGTGGAAGAGGTACGGCGGTGGGACAGCCGACGGCAGTCCCAGGTCGACCTCGACGCTGTGACCCTGACTGGCGCGGATCCGGGTGCCCTCGATCACGAAGCGCTGTTTGTCGTTGGCGGCGACCACGTGTTCCAGTTCCGCCCGGGTGAACCGGAAACCGTGTGCGGTCGCCGCGGCGATCAGCGTGTCGATCTCGACCCAGCCGGCCTCGTCGAGGGCGAGCCCGATCTCCTCGGGCGTATGGCGCAGATGCCTGGCGAGGTACTTCGACACCTTCACGGTGCGTCTTTCATCCATCCGCCCAGCCTGCCGGGAGAGATGCGCATCACGCGATCAATTTTGCCCAGAATGTTTGATCCACAGCCAAGTGTGGTTATCCACAGCGGAATTGGGTGTCCCTGTGGACAACCGCTGCGGAGTTCCACCAGCCTTCTCAGAAGGACGGCTCCACCCGGGCGCTCCGGCGCACCGCCCATGTCCCGCACCACTCCCCGGCGAGGCCCCCTACGGGCCCGTACGACTCCAGGGGGACTCCAAGACGGCTCTCCGGTCTGACGACTCCCGTGGCGCGGGCCACTAACGTCGGGGGCGTGACTGTGATCGCGACCGAAAGCCTGAGCAAGCGGTTCCCCAGGGTGACCGCGCTTGACCGGCTCTCCATGGAAGTCGGGCCCGGTGTGACCGGACTCGTCGGAGCCAACGGAGCCGGCAAGTCCACACTGATCAAGATCCTTCTGGGTCTGTCCCCCGCCACGGAGGGCCGCGCCGAAGTGCTCGGCCTCGACGTCGCGACCAAGGGTGCCGCCATCCGCGAGCGGGTGGGCTACATGCCGGAGCACGACTGCCTGCCGCCGGACGTCTCGGCCACCGAGTTCGTCGTCCACATGGCCCGCATGTCCGGCCTGCCGCCCACCGCCGCGCGGGAGCGCACCGCGGACACCCTGCGCCACGTCGGCCTGTACGAGGAGCGCTACCGCCCCATGGGCGGCTATTCCACCGGCATGAAGCAGCGTGTGAAGCTCGCACAGGCCCTGGTGCACGACCCGGAACTGGTCTTCCTGGACGAGCCGACCAACGGTCTCGACCCCGTCGGCCGCGACGAGATGCTCGGCCTGATCCGCCGGATCCACACCGACTTCGGCATCTCGGTCCTGGTCACCTCCCACCTGCTGGGCGAACTCGAGCGCACCTGCGACCACGTGGTCGTCGTCGACGGCGGCAAGCTGCTGCGCTCCAGCTCCACCACGGACTTCACCCAGATCACGACGACCCTCGCGATCGAGGTCACCGACACCGACGAGCACCCCGACGGCACCCGCGCGGTGCGTGACGCGCTCCACGCGCGCGGGGTGACCGTGCAGGACGGCAGCGGACTGCCGGGCGCCGGCCACATCCTCCTACTCACGGCGCAGGGCGAGGAGACCTACGACCTGGTGCGGGACGTGATCGCCGACCTCGGGCTCGGCCTGGTGCGCATGGAACAGCGCCGCCACCACATCTCCGAGGTCTTCAAGAACGACACCGACACCGTGGCCGGCCCCGACACCGGCAACGGCACGCAGCGGAAGGAGGCGGTCGGCCATGGCGGTTGAGCAGCCCCTGCGGTCACCCGCACCGGCAGCGGGTGACCAGACCCGCATCCACAACATCGGTTACCGCTCCTACGACGGCCCCCGCCTCGGCCGCTCCTACGCCAGGCTCTCGCTGTTCTCGCAGTCCCTGCGCGGCTCCTACGGCCTCGGCCGCTCGGTGAAGTCCAAGGTGCTGCCGATGCTGCTGTTCGTGGTGATGTGCGTGCCCGCCGCCATCATGGTCGCCGTCGCGGTCGCCACCAAGGCGAAGGAACTGCCCGTCGACTACACGCGCTACGCGATCATCATGCAGGCCGTCATCAGCCTGTACGTCGCCTCGCAGGCACCCCAGTCCGTCTCGCGCGACCTGCGCTTCAAGACCGTGCCGCTGTACTTCTCGCGGCCCATCGAGACCGCCGACTACGTGCGCGCCAAGTTCGCGGCCCTGGCCACGGCCCTGTTCATCCTGACCGCCACTCCCCTGCTGGTGCTCTATGTGGGCGCGCTGCTGGCCGAACTCGACTTCGCCGACCAGACCAAGGGGTTCGCACAGGGACTCGTCTCCGTGGCACTGCTCTCGCTGCTCTTCGGCGGTATCGGCCTGGTCATCGCCGCGGTCACCCCGCGCCGCGGCTTCGGCATCGCCGCCGTGATCGCCGTCCTGACCATCTCCTACGGAGCGGTCTCCACCCTCCAGGCGATCGCCGAGTTCCAGGGCAGTTCCGGGGCGATCGCCTGGATCGGGCTGTTCTCGCCGGTCACTCTCATCGACGGCGTGCAGTCCGCCTTCCTCGGTGCCGGCTCCACCTTCCCGGGCGGAGTGGGCCCGACGAACGGCGAGGGCGTGGTGTACGTCCTCTTCACCCTCGGCCTGATCGCGGCCTGCTACGGCCTCCTGACGCGCCGCTACCGGAAGGTGGGCCTGTGACCACGCTCTCCATCGACCATGTCTCCCGCTGGTTCGGCAACGTGGTCGCCGTCAACGACGTCACCATGACCGTCGGCCCCGGCGTCACCGGCCTGCTCGGCCCCAACGGCGCCGGAAAGTCCACCCTCATCAACATGATGGCCGGCTTCCTCGCCCCCTCCACCGGCACCGTCACCCTCGACGGACAGGCGGTGTGGCGCAACGAGAAGATCTACCGGCACATCGGCATCGTCCCCGAGCGGGAGGCGATGTACGACTTCCTCACCGGCCGCGAGTTCGTCCTCGCCAACGCCGAACTGCACGGACTGGGCGCCAAGGAGGCCCAGCGGGCACTGGCGACGGTCGAGATGGAGTACGCGCAGGACCGCAAGATCGCCACGTACTCCAAGGGCATGCGACAGCGCGTGAAGATGGCCTCCGCGCTGGTCCACGAGCCGTCCCTGCTCCTGCTGGACGAGCCGTTCAACGGAATGGACCCGCGCCAGCGCATGCAGCTGATGGACCTGCTGCGGCGCATGGGCGACGAGGGCCGCACCGTGCTGTTCTCCTCCCACATCCTCGAGGAGGTCGAGCAGCTCGCCTGGCACATCGAGGTCGTCGTCGCCGGCCGGCACGCGGCCAGCGGTGACTTCCGCAAGATCCGCCGGCTGATGACGGACCGCCCGCACCGTTATTCGGTGCGCTCCAGTGACGACCGTGCCCTCGCGGCCGCGCTGATCGCGGACCCGTCCACGTCCGGCATCGAGGTCGACCACGGCGAGGGCGTGCTGCGGATCCAGGCCGTCGACTTCGGCCGCTTCACGTCCCTGCTGCCCAGGGTCGCGAAGGAACACGGCATCCGCCTGCTCACGGTCTCGCCGTCCGACGAGTCCCTCGAGTCCGTCTTCTCGTATCTCGTCGCGGCGTAGGAGGCCGAACACCATGTACGACCCCACAGTCGCCCGGCTCACCTACCGGGCCCTGCTCGGCCGTCGCCGGGCCCTCATCCTGGGTGCCCTGCCGCTGCTGCTGATCGCGATCTCCCTGGCGGTGCGCGTCCTCGCCGGTGCCGACGACCAGACCGCGGCCGACATCCTCGGCGGGCTGGCGCTCGCCACGATGGTGCCGATCATCGGTGTCATCGCGGGTACCGGTGCGATCGGTCCCGAGATCGACGACGGCTCGGTGGTCTACCTGCTGTCCAAGCCGGTCAAGCGACCCACGATCATCTACACCAAGCTGATCGTGGCGATCGCCGTGACGATGGTCTTCTCGGCGGTTCCCACCCTGGTCGCGGGCTTCATCCTGAACGGCAACGGCCAGCAGATCGCCGTCGCCTACACGGTGGCCGCGCTGGTCGCCTCCATCGCGTACGCGGCGCTCTTCCTGCTGCTCGGCACGGTCTCCCGGCACGCGGTGGTGTTCGGTCTGGTCTACGCGCTGGTCTGGGAGGCCCTGTTCGGCTCCCTGGTGCCTGGTGCCCGCACGCTGAGCATCCAGCAGTGGTCGCTGGCGGTCGCCCAGAAGGTCGCCGGCGGTGACCTGGTCACCTCGGACGTCGGCCTGACGACCGCGACGATCCTGCTGGTCGTCGTCACCGTGCTGGCCACCTGGTACGCCGGTCAGAAGCTGCGCACGCTCACGCTCGCAGGCGAGGAGTGAGGGCTTTCGGCCGAGTGGCGGGCGGCGGCCGGGCAGGCGCCGCCCGCCGCGTTCGAATTCGGTGGCGCCGGACCTCCCCCGGCGGGCAGAGTGGTGGTGTCCGCATCGCCGGGAAGGTCCGGCGCCGTCTGCTGGGAGAGGAGCGGGACGATGTCCATGCACGGCAGTACGTCCGGCTCCCGTCAGGGCAGCCCACGGCGGATTCCGGAGTGATCCCTACAACTCCGTCGAGTCCGTCCCGCACGGGGACCTGCCCGGGGCGGCCGCTTCGAGCACGCGCACATCGTCGCGTGGGCCGCCCACCCGGAGGATTGGCCGAGTGGTAAGGCACTGGCTTGGTTCAAGCCATGGTCGGGCCTGGAAAGCCCGCGCACGTTCGATCCGTGCATCCTCCGCCGAACGCCGAACGCCGAACGCCGAACGCCGAACGCCGAACGCCGAACGCCGGGCCTCAGCCCAGCAACCGCTCCACCACCACCGCGATTCCGTCCTCCTCGTTGGAGGACGTCACCTCGTCGGCCACCGACCGCAGATCCTGGTGGGCGTTGGCCATGGCGACGCCCTGCGCGGCCCAGGCGAACATCGGGATGTCGTTCGGCATGTCGCCGAACGCGATCGTCCCCGTGGCCTTCGCCCCCAGCCGACGAGCGGCCAGGGACAGCCCGGTGGCCTTGGACAGACCGAGAGGGAGCAGTTCGACGATGCCCTCGCCCGCCATGGTGACGGTGACGAAACCGCCCGCGGTGCGGGTGGCCGCATCGACGAGTTCGTCGTCGGTGAGGGCCGGATGCTGGATGTACACCTTGTTCAGCGGCGCCGCCCACAGGTCCGACGCGTCCGTGAACGGAATCGCGGGCAGCGGGCCCTGCACTTCGTATCCGGGGCCCACCAGCACCTCGCCGTCCAGCCCGGCGCGGCTCCCGGCCAGGTGAAGCGGGCCGACCTCCGCCTCGATCTTGGCCAGCGCCACGGCGGCCAGTTGCCGGTCCAGCGTCACCGAGGTGAGCAGCCGGTGCGCTCCCGCGTCATACACCTGGGCACCCTGGCCGCAGACGGCGAGCCCCTGGTAGCCGAGGTCGTCGAGGATGGGCCGGGTCCAGGGGACCGCGCGCCCGGTGACGACGATGTGGGCGGCGCCCGCCGCGGTGGCCGCGGCGAGCGCGTCACGGGTGCGGCGGGAGACCGAGTGGTCGTCACGCAGCAGTGTGCCGTCGAGGTCGGTGGCGATGAGCTGATAGGGGAACGGCGTACTCACTTGGTGACCGGCTCCAGGAGCTCCCGGCCACCCAGGTACGGACGCAGCACCTCGGGCACCCGCACCGAGCCGTCCGCCTGCTGGTGGTTCTCCAGGATCGCCACGATGGTGCGCGGCACGGCGCACAGGGTGCCGTTGAGCGTGGCCAGCGGACGCACCGTCTTGCCCTCACGCACCCGGATCTGGAGCCGGCGGGACTGGTACTCGGTGCAGTCCGAGGTCGAGGTCAGCTCGCGGTACTTGCCCTGGGTCGGGATCCACGCCTCGCAGTCGTACTTGCGCGAGGCCGAGGAGCCCAAGTCGCCCGAGGCGACGTCGATCACGCGGAACGGCAGCTCCAGCGACGTCAGCCACTGCTTCTCCCACTCCAGCAGCCGCTGATGCTCCGCCTGTGACTCCTCGGGAGTGACGTAGGAGAACATCTCGACCTTGTCGAACTGGTGCACGCGGAAGATGCCGCGGGTGTCCTTGCCGTGCGAGCCGGCCTCGCGGCGGAAGCAGGGCGAGAAGCCCGCGTAGCGCAGCGGCAGCCGGTCGGCGTTGATGATCTCGTCCATGTGGTACGCGGCGAGCGGTACCTCGGACGTGCCGACCAGGTAGAGGTCGTCCTTCTCGAGGTGGTAGACGTCCTGGGCCGCCTGGCCGAGGAAGCCGGTGCCCGCCATGGACTGGGGGCGGACCAGGGCAGGGGTCAGCATCGGCGTGAAGCCTGCCGCGGTGGCCTGGGCGATCGCGGCGTTCACCAGCGCCAGCTCGAGCAGGGCGCCGACGCCGGTCAGGAAGTAGAAGCGCGAGCCGGAGACCTTGGCGCCGCGCTCGACGTCGATGGCGCCGAGGAGCTGACCGAGCTCCAGGTGGTCCTTGGGCTCGAACCCCTCGGCGCTGAAGTCGCGGGCGGTGCCGTGCGTCTCCAGCGTGACGAAGTCCTCCTCACCGCCGACGGGGACGTCGGGGTGGACGAGATTGCTCAGCCTGCCCAGGAGCTCCTGGGTCTCGGCCGCCGCCGCGTCCCGCTCGGCGTCGGCAGCCTTGACGTCGGCGGCGAGCGTGCCGGCCTTCTTCAGCAGCTCGGCCTTCTCGTCGCCGGTCGCCTTGGGGATGAGCTTGCCGAGCGCCTTCTGCTCGGCGCGCAGCTCGTCGAAGCGGACGCCGGACGACCTCCGCCGTTCGTCGGCGGACAGGAGGGAGTCGACGAGCGCGACGTCCTCTCCACGGGCACGCTGCGAAGCGCGCACACGGTCGGGGTCCTCACGGAGCAGGCGAAGGTCAATCACGCGGTCAAGGCTACCGGTGCGCGGTGACAGCCAACGACTCGCTATTCCGAGGGGATCGATCACATTCCGTTATGGGCGGTGTGCGCGATATGTTCCCGAACCCGTCGGGGCCGACGGGGGCGACGGGTGCTAGACGGGTGGTCAATGCGCGGGGGCCGCTCCCTGGAAAGAGTCAGTCGTTCGGGAGGGCCGTTGACTGGAATTCCTTGCGAGAAACGGGACCTGAGGCCTGGTTGTCCACAGGTGTCCACAGTCTTTCGAAAGTTATCCACAGGGTGTGAAGAAAATCTGTGGACATCGGAATCGATCACTCCGAAACGCGTCGCCGGAGGGAGGATTCCCGGCGCGAACTCCCCTTACCTCCACTTTCGAGGAGGAAGGGGTCGTTCCAAAGGGTTGCCGAAAGGAAAAGAGCGAACGAAGGGCGATCCATGGGCGTGTGAATGCAGTCATGGGTACTAGGGGGATTTGTCGACCGAACGGAGCAATGCTGTCGACTTGTCCCCAGGTCGAGTAGCAGGCCTGTGGATAACTTCTGTGGATAACGAAAATCAGCAGGTAGGACCGGCCCCACCCCGGCTGGGGTCTCTCAGAACCGGCCGTCCTGGCATCGCGCCACCCAGTCCGCCGCGGACACGAACTCGGCGTCCGACGTCCCGGGCAGCGGATCCCGTACCTCCGTCGGCTGTACATCCGCACGCGGGTACGAGCCGAGGAAGCGCACCTGGAGACAGACCCGCTTGAGCCCCGTCAACGTCTCGGCCACCCTGCGGTCCGAGATATGTCCCTCGGCGTCGATGCAGAAACAGTAATTGCCGATACCGGCGCCGGTGGGCCGGGACTGGAGCAGCATCAGGTTGACGCCCCGTGTGGCGAACTCGCCCAGCAGATCGCGCAGGCCACCGGGGTGGTCGTCGCGCTGCCACAGCACGATGGACGTCTTGTCCGCACCCGTGCGTGCGGCGGGTCGGGCCGGGCGTCCGACCAGCACGAAGCGGGTCTGGGCGTTCTCCGCGTCATGGATTCCGGCCTCCAGGGCCTCCAGCCCGTACAGGGCCGCCGCGAACTCGCCGGCGAAAGCCGCGTCGTACCGGCCCTCCTGCACCAGACGGGCCCCGTCCGCGTTGGAGGCGGCCGATTCCCAGGCGGCGTCCGGGAGGTGCTGCTTCAGCCAGTTGCGCACCTGTGGCTGGGCGGCGGGGTGGGCGGTGACCGTCTTGATGTCCGACAGCTTGGTGCCGGGGCGGACGAGCAGCGCGAAGGTGATCGACAGCAGCACCTCGCGGTAGATCATCAGCGGGGTGCCCGCGACCAGTTCGTCGAGGGTGGTGGTGATGCCGCCCTCGACGGAGTTCTCGATGGGGACGAACGCGGCCTCGGCCTCACCGGCGCGTACCGCGTCGAGCGCGGACTGCACGGACACATACGGGATCAGCTCCCGGGTGGCCGACTCCGGAAGGGTGCGCAGGGCCACCTCGGTGAAGGTGCCCTCGGGGCCGAGGTACGCATAGCTCGCTGGCATGGACTCACCCTAATGGGCCCACGCCGACCGCACCTTCGTCTGTGCTCCCAGGAGTGGCGCGAGGCGACTTTCACCCCTCCAGCAACCGCTGTCCCACATACTCGCCCTCCGCCGCGCCGCCCGGCACCGCGAACAGTCCGCTCGCCTCGTGCCGGAGGTACGGCGTCAGCGCGTCCCCCCGGTCCAGCTTGCGCTGTACCGGTACGAAGCCTCGCAGCGGGTCGGCCTGCCAGCAGATGAACAGCAGACCCGCGTCGGGCACGCCGTCCGCGTCCATGCCGTCGTGGTACGAGAGCGGGCGCCGGAGCATCGCCGCGCCGCCGTTCTGGTCGGGGCGGGTGATCCGGGCGTGGGCGTTGATGGGGACCACCAGATTGCCTCCGGAGTCCGTCTTCTCCAGGTCCATCTCGGACGTCTCGGTGCCTCCGGACAACGGTGCCCCGTCGGACTTGCGGCGCCCGATGACGGCCTCCTGCTCCTTGACCGCGAGTTTCTCCCAGTCGTCGAGAAGCATGCGGATGCGCCGTACGACGGCGTAGGAGCCGTTCGCCATCCATGCGGGCTCGCCGTTCTCCGGTACGAAGATCCGCTGGTCGAAGTCCGGGTCGGCCGGCTTCGGATTGCGGGTGCCGTCGACCTGGCCCATCAGGTTGCGGGCGGTCATGGGCCGGGCGGTGGCACCCGGTGTGCGGTTGAAGCCGTTCATCTGCCAGCGCACCCGGGCCGCCGAACCGGCGTCCTTCTGTACGGCGCGCAGGGCGTGGAAGGCGACGAGAGCGTCATGGGCGCCGATCTGCACCCACAGATCACCGTTGCTGCGTGCCTTGTCCAGGTGGTCGGAGGAGAAGTCGGGCAGCGGGTCCAGGGCCACCGGACGCTGTTTCTCCATACCGGTGCGTTCGAAGAAGCTGTGGCCGAAGCCGAAGGTGACGGTCAATGAGGAGGGACCGGCGTCGCGGGCCACACCGGTGTCGCCGTCGGCACTCGGCTCGCCCGCCATCAGCCGCCGGGCCGTCTCCGACCAGCGGCGCAGCAGGGCAGCGGCCTCCTTGCGCCCGGCGCCCGGAGCCAGGTCGAAGGCGACGAGATGGCCGCGGGCCGGGAGTCCCTGGGTGATGCCGGGCTGATGTTTCCCGTGAAACATCGCCTTGCCCTGACCCACCGAGGCCAGCGGAGTCGCCCCGGAGGGCGCGGCGGCGTAGCCCACGGCGCTGCCCGCCGCGCCGAGCACGAGCCCGGTGGCCCCGGCGGTGCCGAGCAGGCGGCGGCGGGAGATGCCCTTCCGGTCGGCCGGTACGGCGACTCCTTCCCGGGGCTCCGGCGCCGCGGGGATGCGGGCCTCCGGAGTGGACTGGTCAGTCATGGTGGTTCAGCCGATCTGCGCGTTCTTGGAGACGGTCACCTGGTCGATGTCGGAGGACCGCACGGTCACCTCGACCGTCCAGTCGCCCGCCATGGGGATCTGCACGCCACTCGCCGACCAGTGCCCGGCGGCGACACGGTCGGGCACGACGGGCAGCGGCCCGATGTCCTTGGCGGAGAGGGTGAAGGCGACCTTCAGTTCGGGGACGTCGAGGGTCTCGCCGTCGGTTCGCTCCACATAGATGTGCATGTCGTTGCCGCCCACGCGCGCGGGGTCCAGGTCGATCGTGACGACGCCCTTGCCCTCCTTGCCGCCGGTGTCGAACGGCATGTTCAGGGTCACCGCGCCGGTGCCCTGGGCGGACGAGGACGAAGGCGACGAGGGGGCGGAGGACGAGGAGGCCGCCTTGGCCTCCTGCTCCGTACGCCCCGGCTCGGTCTGCGTCAGCACGGTGGTGATCGCGAGCAGGACGACGGCGACACCGGCCTCGGCGAGCACCGAGCGACGCAGCCCGAAGCGGTTCGGGTCGGCGTCCCGCAGCCGCTTCTGCCGGGCGGTCTCCACGGCCGCCCGCTGCCGGGCGAGCTGAGCGGCCCGCGCGGAGTCCTCACCGGCCTTCACCGCGGCGCCGGACGCTTCCGCCGTCCGGACCCCGGTCTGTCCCGTGCCGACCGCGGCCGTCGCCCGTTCCACGTCGGTGTCGGTGTCGGTGTCGGCCGCGACTTCGGGCCCGGTCTTCTCCGTCACGGTCCCGGCTTCCCGGACACCGGCCGTCCCGGTACCGGTCTCCCCGGCATCGGTCTTCGCAGTGGACACGGCCGCCACGGGTTCCGTCCCGGCCGTCTCCCGGCGGGCCGCCGACCCGCCCGTCCCGACGAGTCGTGTCGTCCACCGCCGTGAGAAGTACGCCAGCCCGACCATGACCACCACGAGCCCGATCTTGGCGAGCAGCAACTGCCCGTACCGGGTGTCGGTCAACGCCGACCAGGAGCCGAGCTGCCGCCAGCTCTGGTAGATCCCGGTGACGACCAGGGCGACCACGCTGCCGAACGCGAGCCGCGAGAACCGCTGGACGGCGGCCGCGTCGACGGCGGTTTCGGCGGGTGCCCGGTAGAGCGCGACGAGCAGGGCGGTGAGTCCGCCGAGCCAGGCGGCGACGGCCAGCAGGTGGGCGATGTCGACCGGCATCGCGATGCCGGGCTGGAGTCCCTGGGAGGCATGCTCGGACATGGCCCAGCTCGCGGCGAGCCCGGCCGCCACGACCGTCCCCCCGACCGCGAGTCCGAAGGTCAGGTCCCGCTTCTCCGCGTCGTCCCGCTGGTCCTGGGCGGCACCGAAGAGCACCGCGATGAACAGCGCCGCCGCGGCGAGCAGCAGCAGCCGCGACACCAGTGCCGCGCCGGTCTTGGTCTGCAGCACCTCCCCGAGCAGCGACATGTCGAAGATGTCGCCGAGCTTGCCGGAGCGCGTGTAGGAGCCGCGCAGGAGCAGCAGCGCGAGGGTGGCCGCGGTGAGGGTGAGCCACCCGGAGACGACCAGTCGCTGCACCGCCCGTACACCGGCGCCGGGCCGCCAGCAGGCCAGCACGAACGCGGCCCCACCGGTCATGACCACGAACCCGGCGTACGACATGTACCGCCCGAAGCCGTACAGCCAGCCCACCGGCCCGTCGTCGGACGCCTGGGTGGAGGCCTGGACGGAGGTCTCGGAGGGGGCGCCGATGGAGAAGGTGAAGGCGCCGGCGACGGGGTGGCTGTCCGCGGACACCACTTGGTAGGTGACGGTGTAGGTGCCGTCGGGCAGTCCGCTGAGCAGTTGCACGGTGTACGTCGTGCCGCTCGGGTTGGCGGGGGCGCCCTTGTCGGCCCGCTTGCCCTTGGGGTCGAGGACGCGCAGGGAGTCGTCGCTCACCGCGATCGGTTCGGAGAAGGTGAGCGAGACCTGGGTGGGGGCCTTGTCGACCACCGTCCCCTGCCGGGGATCGCTGCCGGTCAGCGCGGCGTGCGCGGACGCGGGAGCGGCCCCGGCGAGGAGCGCGCCGGTGACGGCCAGCAACAGCAGCAGCAGGATCCGGGCGCGGGGGGCGATGGTCTGGGTCACGGGGGTGTCTCCCTCAGTGTCCGTGCTTCGGGGTGTAGGTGGCCGACTTCACCGGTATCTCGACCGTGACGGGGTCGGAATGGGCGAAACGCAGCTCGACGGAGACCTTCTGACCCTGCTTCGGCTTCCGCTTCAGCTGCTCGAACATCAGGTGGTTGCCGCCGCTCTCGAGCACGAGGCTGCCGCGGGCCGGGATGTCGAGTCCGTCGGCCTCCCGCATGGAGCCGTCGACGGTCTCGTGCACGGTGACGCGGTCGGCGATGTCACTGCTGACCGAGGTCAGCCGGTCGTCCGCGCCGCCCTTGTTGCTGATGACGAGGAAGCCGGCCGCCAGGTCCGACACCGGCTGCGGCATGTACGCGGAGTCGACGGACAGTTCGGCCGTGTCGCTGCTGGAGTCCGAGCCGCCGCAGCCGGCCAGGGTCAGCGCCCCGGCGACGGCCACCGCGGCGAGCGCGAGACGACGCCTCACGGGTTCTCACCCTCGATGATGCGGGGGAGGTCCTTGGTGTAGTCCTCGACGGTGGCGTCCTCGCCGTACAGGAGGTAGCCGCCGTCGGTCTTCGGGGAGAAGGCTATGACCTGGGTGCCGTGCTCGGAGACGACCTGACCCTTGTCGTCCTTGCGCGGCGCGTTGAACGAGATGCCGAGGGTGCGGGCGCCTGCCTGGATCGTGTCGAAGTCGCCGGTCAGGCCGACGACCTGGTCGTCGATGCCCTTGAGCCACTTGCCGAGTGCGGCGGAGGTGTCCCGCTCGGGGTCGGTGGTGACGAACACGATCCGCAGCTCGTCCTGCTGCTCCTGGGGCAGTTGCTTCTTGGCCACCGCGAGGTTGTTCATGGTCAGCGGGCAGACGTCGGGGCAGTGCGTGTAGCCGAAGTAGATCAGCGTGGGCTTGCCCGCGGTCTCCTCGCGGAAGTCGTACTCCTTGCCCTGCGTGTCGGTGAGGACGAGGTCCGGTTTCTCGAACGGCTTGTCGAGGACCGTGGCCGCCTTCTCCGCGCCGGCCTCCTCGGAGACCACGGCGACGGGCTTGCCGCTGTCGCCGTCGCCGCTGCCGCAGGCGGAGAGAGTCAGGGTGGCGGCGGCGAGCAGGGCCGCCGCGGTGAAGGTCTTCTTGCGCATGATGCTTTCCAGGGGTGTGAGTTCTCCGGTGTGCACCGGGGCTCCACGGGATCGTGGGGCCCCGGTGCACACCGTCCAGCGGGTAGGGGTCAGGCGGAGGTGCGCCGACGCCCGGCGAGCACGCCGTAGGCGACGCCCGCGGCGCCGACGACGATGCCGACGATGCCCAGGACGCGGGCGGTGGTGTCGGTGCCGCCGGAGTCACCGGAGTCGGCGGCCGCGGTGGTTTCCGCGGCTGCCTTCTCGGTGTCCCCGGCGGACTTCGTGTCGTCGTCCGACGCACCGTGCGAGTGGCCGTCGGCGGAGGCCTCGGACAGGGCGAGGACGGGAGCCGGGTAGTCGGGCTCGTCCTTGCCCTCCTGCGGCACCTCGATCCAGCGGACGACCTCCTTGTTGGAGTACGTCTGCAGGGCCTTGAAGACCAGCTCGTCGGCGTCCTCCGGCAGGGTGCCGACGGACACCGGGAACTTCTGGAAGAAGCCCGGCTCGATGCCGTCGTCGTCGGCGGTCCAGGTGACCTTGGTGACGGCCTCGTCGATCTTCTTGCCGTGCATCTCCAGCGGCTTGTCCAGCTTGGACTTGGTGACCTTGACGTCCCAGCCGTCGACCGGCTGCGGCATCACGGAGGCCAGCGGGTGGTCGGTGGGGAAGGTCACCTCGAGCTTGGTCGTCGACGCGTCGTCACGCTCGTTGGGGACCTTGAAGTTCACCACCGCGTAACCGCCCTTGGCGGCCTCGCCCTCGGGCTGCACGCTGACGTGAGCGAAGGCGGGGGCGGACAGGGTGAGGACGGCGACACCGGCGACGGCGCCGGCGGCGGCGATACGGGAAGCCTTCATGACAGAAGCACTCCGCTTCAGTTGGGTTTCGCTGACGGTGAGGGATACGCGTACGGGCGAGCACTTGTGCAGGTGAGCACCTGTGGCGGTGAGCACCTGTGCCGGTGACGGCTCTGTCGCCCGGCCGCCGGGTCGTCGACCGCGGGGCCGTGACGCCTGGGTCACCGAGCGCTGTCCGCGACGGTTCGGTCGCCGACGGCTCGTCGTACGCGGGAAACGGACGCACCCGCGCGTGCCGCGCGCCGGCGCCCCTCTCCTCCTCCGGTCGTCCGGTGGTGGCGGAGTGTGGCCCGGTCGCGTCAGGCGGCGAGGGCGAGTGCGGTGCCGGCCGGCGGGCCTCGGCGGATCACCGTGTGCTGGAGTGCGGCGGTACGGGGGACGGGTGGCGCGGGCGGTGCGGTGCGCACCGGACACGGGGCGACCTGCGGAGTCCCCGGGAGGCCCGCGCGCAGGGCGAGCACCAGAGCGAGCGCCGCGCGCAGCGACCGTACGAGGGCGCCTTCGGCGACGCCGTGTGCCGACAGCTCGGCCAGCCGCAGCAACGCCAGGTCACCGCGGCGCAGCAGCCAGCCCGTGGCGAGCGCCACGAGGACGTGCGCGAGCAGCATCGGCAGGGTCGGCAGCAGTGCCGGCACCGACGAGTCCACCGCGGCCGAGGACAGTGTGTCCCCCTGGGCGTGCGCGTGGGTGCCGCCGGTCGCGTCGGGGTGGACCCGCGCGTCGATGAGGATGCGCTGCGCCTGTGCGGGACTGATGGCCGCCGCGGTGGTGCCGCACACCAGTCGTGCGGCCTGCTCGATCAGCGAGGCGTCGGAAAGGGGCGACGCCGTGTCCGCGGGGGCCGCCGCGCCGTGCTGGCCGATGCCGAACACGATGTGCAGGGCGGTCTGACCGGCCGCGAGCATGGCCGCGATCCCCGGCAGGGAACGCACGCGTCCGGCGAGTGGCGCCGCGACCGCGACCGTCCCGAGGAATCCTGCGCCCAGCGTCCACAGGGGAACGGCGGCGTGGGAGGCGAGCGTGTGGCCTGCCCCGGCCAGCACGACACAGACCGCGGCGAACACCGCGGCCCGCAGGATCCGGAGCCCGTGTCCGGAGCGCGTCGTGCGCAGGTGGGGGGCAGTCATGGCGGGCTCATCATCGCACTGGCCCCGTCGCCTCCGTACGGCAGGTCCGCAAGATGTGGCATGACCGGAAGATCACCTCTGTCATCAGTCGTCCCACATACACCGTTCGGCTCCACGGCGCACCCGCCGTATGGGGGGTGTCACGTCAGCTGCACGCTTACAACCGAGCACGCAGGGCAATACGTAACGGTATGTCGAGCCGCGGCCGGGAGGCTGGAGCATGAGCATCTGGTGGTCACTCCATCTGCGGCGCGACGCTGCGAGCGTGCCGCTCGCCCGGCGTCTGCTGGTCGGCGCCATGGAGACCGCGGGCGTCGACCCCGACATTTCCTACGACCTCTCCGTGGCCCTCAGCGAGGCCTGCGCGAACGCCGTCGAGCACGGTGGGGACGCCGTCCGGGGCGGTGCCTCGGAGGCGTACCGGGTGACCGCCTACCTCGACGGTGAGAAGTGCCGCATCGAGGTCGCCGACGCGGGACCCGGCTTTCCCGCCGGAACCGGAGGCCGCGCACGCCCGGCGGCCCGCCCCGTGCCGTCCGACGCGGAACACGGCCGCGGCCTCTGCCTCATCCAGGAACTCGCCGACCACGTCCACATCGGCAACAAACCGGGGCTGGACGGCGCCGTGGTGAGCTTCGACAAGATCCTCAAATGGCGGAAGGACGCGCCGCTGATGGCGGTCTGACCGCACCAGCGGACCTCCGAACACGCTCGCGGTCGTACCCCTGAGCGCACGTCGGCCGGGTACCGCGAGTGGTACCCGGCCGACGTGCGTGCGTCAGCTCTTGAGGGCGGCCATCCACGCCTCGACCTCGTCCGACCGCCTGGGCAGCGCGGCGGACAGGTTCCGGTTGCCGTCCTCGGTGACCAGGATGTCGTCCTCGATGCGGACGCCGATGCCCCGGTACTCCTCGGGCACGGTCAGGTCGTCGGCCTGGAAGTACAGGCCCGGCTCGACCGTGAGCACCATGCCCGGCTCCAGCGTGCCGTCGACGTAGGTCTCGGTGCGCGCGGCCGCGCAGTCGTGGACGTCCATGCCGAGCATGTGCCCGGTGCCGTGCAGCGTCCAGCGGCGCTGCAGACCCAGCTCCAGCACCCGCTCGACCGGCCCCTCGACCAGACCCCACTCGACGAGCCGCTCGGCCAGCACCCGCTGCGCGGCGTCGTGGAAGTCCCGGTACTTGGCGCCCGGCTTGACCGCCGCGATACCGGCCTCCTGGGCGTCGTACACGGCGTCGTAGATCTTCTTCTGCAGCTCGCTGTAGCGGCCGTCGACCGGCAGCGTGCGGGTGATGTCGGCGGTGTAGTAGGTGTGCGTCTCCACGCCCGCGTCGAGCAGCAGCAGGTCGCCGGAGCGGACCGGGCCGTCGTTGCGCACCCAGTGCAGGGTGGTGGCGTGCGGGCCGGCGGCGCAGATGGAGCCGTAGCCGACGTCGTTGCCCTCCACCCGCGCACGCAGGAAGAACGTGCCCTCGATGTAGCGCTCGCTGGTGGCCTCGGCCTTGTCGAGGACCTTCACGACGTCCTCGAAACCGCGTGCGGTGGAATCGACGGCCTTCTGCAGCTCACCGATCTCGAAGGCGTCCTTGACCAGCCGTGCCTCGGAGAGGAAGACGCGCAGCTCCTCGTCGCGCTCGGCGGTGACCTTGTCGGTCAGCGCCGCCTCGATCCCGGCGTCGTACCCGCGCACGACCCGTACGGGGCCGGTGGCCTCGCGCAGCGCGCCGGCCAGCTCGCGGACGTCGGAGGCGGGGATGCCGTACAGCTGCTCGGCCTCGGTGAGGGAGTGGCGGCGGCCGACCCACAGTTCGCCCTGGCCGTCCAGCCAGAACTCGCCGTTCTCGCGGTTCGAGCGCGGCAGAAGGTAGATCGTCTCCTTGTGGCCGTCCTCCGTCGGCTCCATGACGAGGACGCCGTCCTCGGTCTGGTTGCCGGTGAGGTAGGCGTACTCGACCGACGCGCGGAAGGCGTACTCGGTGTCGTTGGACCGCGTCTTCAGGTTGCCCGCGGGGACGACCAGGCGCTCACCCGGGAAGCGGGCGGACAGTGTGGCGCGGCGGGCGGCCGTCTCGGCGGCTTGGGGGATCGGCTCCAGGTCGCGCAGCTCGGTGTCGGCCCAGCCGCTCTTCATGTTCTCGGCCAGCTCGTCGGACACGCCGGGGTAGAGGCCGTTCTTGCGCTGCTTGACGGGCGCTTCCTCGGCAGTCTCCGGGCCTTCCGCGGCTTCCGGGGCCGCTGCGTCAGCAGCCTGGTCGAACGCGGTCGGGAGCTCTTCTGCCACAGCGGTCATCCTCCTTGGTAAGGCTTTGGACTCCCCCGAGCTTGCGGCTTCGTCCGAGCAGGGGGGACCACCACCATCGTACGGTCGTCGGCGAAACAGTCGCGGAGCGGAAGGACCCGTTACCGAGGGCATGCGCAGGATGACGTCCCGGACCGGTCGCCGGGCGCTTCGGAGTCGCTACTCGAACCGCGCGGCCAGCAGGACGACGTCCTCCGCGGAGTCCGTCGCGGCGGTCGGGGTCGTCAAGGTCGTCGGGTTCGTCGGGGCTGTCGCTTTCGACGCGGCCGCGCCCTCGGGCAGCACGGTGCGCAGGATGTGGTCGGCGATCGCACCGGGGTCGCGGCGCAGCGCCTGCGGCACCCCTGCCGCCGCCGCGTGCAGCCGCGCGAAGGCGCGGTCGGTGGGGTCGCCGGTGCGGTGCAGCAGCCCGTCGGTGTAGAGCAGAACCGTCTCGCCCGGCTCCGGGTACACCTCCACGCTCGGTGCCTCCCAGCAGGCGAGCATGCCCAGGGGGGCCGAGACGGACGTCTCCACGAACTCGGTGCGGCGCTCGCCGATCAGCAGCGGCGGGCTGTGCCCTGCACCGGCCAGCGTGATCTTGCGCAGCGTGGGTTCGCAGTAGCCGAACAGGGCGGTGGCCGACCGGGCCGGTTCGGTGAGCCTCAGCAGCAGTTCCAGGTCGGACAGGACGGCGACCGGATCCTCGCCCTCCATCACGGCGTACGCGCGCAGGGACGCCCGTAGCCGGCCCATCGCGGCGACCGCGCTGGGCCCCGTCCCGGTGACGGATCCCACAGCGAGGCCGAGGGCGGCGTCCGGCAGCGGCAGCGCGTCGTACCAGTCGCCGCCGCCGTGCGGGGAGGTGCGGTACCGGGCGGCGAGCTGGACGCCGGGGGTCCGGGGGAGGCGCGAGGGGAGCAGCTCTTCGGACATGGTGGCCATGGACGCGCGCGTGCGCTCGAGTTCCAGCAGGCGGGCGAGATGCTCGGCGGCGTACCGGGCGTACAGGCCGACGAGATGGCGCTGCCGTTCCGACGGCTCGGCCGGTTCGTCGTAGAGCCACACCGCCGCGCCCAGGCGCGGCCCGGGCCCCGCGGTACGCGGGGCGCCCGGGAACTGTGAGGTCTCCAGGGGCTCCGGCGTGAGGGGCAGGGTGTAGCTGGCGGCGTAGCCGAGGCGGGCGGCGACCTCGCGGTGCCTGGGGTCGAGCCCCTTCTCGGCGAGCAGGTCGGGCTCGGCGATGCCGTCGTCGGCCCCGGGCAGCCCGTCCAGGATCCTGCCGTAGGGCAGGGAACTGCGCGGGACGGTCTCGATGTGACCGAGGTCCGCGCGGGCCAGGCCGAGGCCGATCATGTTGGCCGGGCCGAGACCGTCGGCGGGTTCCAGGGCGACGAGACCGCGCCGGGCGCCCACCAGGGCGGCGCCGGCGCGCAGCATTTCCCGGAGTGCTTCGTCGAGGGCGCGCGTACGGGCCAGGCGTTCGGTCAGCTCGTGGAGGGTGGTGAGGTCGGAGACCCATCCCGCGAGACGGTCCTGGAGCAGCGCGCCCGGGGCGTTCTGGGGGGTTGCCGGGGCGGCCGGGGAGGTACCCGTGGCAACGGACGCGACAGTGTGCGCGGGTGCGGGAACCGTTGAATCGATTCCGGCCACTTTCGAAGGATGAGGGGCGGTCATGGCATCCGGCTTTCCGGCCGGTACTTACTGCTCAAAAGCATCGCAAACCCCCATGTCGTTCTGCGTCGCCGGCAGTGTCTCCACATGTACACGTACTCGTGAGGAGATGTCCAGCATTGTCCTGCTGGGATTCCTGGTGTCCGTGGGTCTGAAGGGAACTCACTCCCGACCTCTTGTCGAAAAGCGAACTTGGCTTGAAACTGCCTCAGGGGAAGGCTGATTGCGGTCGACTGGGCTTGCTCGACGGAGCGTCACAGCGGTCGTGATGGGTACGTACTCGGTGAAGGCCGGGGGTGGTGGGGAATCACCCGGGAACCTGGCGACGGACCCGGGCGTCTTAACCACCGACGACCGTGCCCCATCCTCCCGTGGCGGAGGCGGAGAGAAACAAGCGCGACGGTAAACGCCAGACTTCGCCACCCCACGCCATCCCCGTGCTTCTGCTCGACGCAGTATGGGTGGTACGGCCGTGGAGGCAGCCCTTGCTCGGCCTCGGCCCGTAGGGGCTCCCCTTGCCCGGTGCGGGGGTGTGATGCGCCAACAGGTACGCACAGTAGGTACGCACAGTGCAGTGATCGACTCATGTTGTGACGTGGACCACGGTGTTGCCAGGCGTGCAACGGAAAGGAACGAGCGCTCATGCGCGAGATCCTCGGAAGGCGACGCAGGCTCCTGTCCCAGGACGGCGACAGCGGGCCCGAACTGATCGAAGCGGCCCTGACCTTCGCCTCGGACTGGCGGTGGCCGGTACTCCCGGGTGTGGCGGCGGATCCGCAGGGCCGGTCCCGCTGCGGCTGCCCCGATCCCGAATGCACGGTGCCGGGTGCCCATCCCTTCGACCCCGGCCTGCTCGCCGCGACCACCGACGCGCGCATGGTGCGCTGGTGGTGGGGCAACCGGCCCACGGCTCCCGTCATCCTGGCCACCGGGGGCAGGGCACCCTGCGCGGTCTCCCTGCCCGCGGTACCGGCCGCCCGCGCCCTGGGCGCCCTCGACCGCCTCGGCATGCGGCTCGGCCCGGTCGTCGCCGCACCGGACCGCTGGTCGATCCTGGTCAAGCCGTACTCCCTGGAACAACTGGGCGAGTTGCTCCACGCCAAGGACTTCGTCCCCGGCTCCCTCCGCTTCCACGGTGAGGGCGGCTACCTCGCCCTGCCCCCGTCCGGTACCGGACGGGGCGGTGTCCGCTGGGAGCGTGCGCCACTGCCCGGCTCCGCCTCGCCGTGGGTGCCCGATGTCGAGGCCGTGGTGGACGCCGTGGTCGAGGCCCTCACCCGTACGGGTGTGAGCGCGCCCGAGCTGTAGCGGCTCGGCGCGCGAGCCGCGCCCGGCGCCCGCCGCTGAAGCGCGTACCTTCCCGGGGCCGCACCGTCGCACCGGGCCGCGCCGGGGGTCCTGGAAGAGTCCGTTCGCCCCCGCCCCGCCCGCGTCGACGCGGTGACCGTCTGCGGGGTCGCTCTGCCGCCGGCGGGGCGTCCAACCGGGGGCAACTCACCGGTGGGAACCGCCGGTTGGTATACGACTGCGCTCTGTCAGCAACGGCGGTCACGCAAAGACCCGGTTGCTGGCGACGGGGGATGCACCAGCAACCGGGCTACTGGAACGGTAACAAGAGATCGGCTGTTAGCAAATTCGAACTCAGCTTTTCCGGTCACCGACTGGCTTGTCCATGCAGGAAGTTGTGAAGGAAGTTGGTGGTTCCGGTGGCACGGGCGTGGGCCCCGGTCGCGCCGGCGCGACCGGGGCCCACGCCCGTGCCGACACGCCTCGCGGCGTGCCTCAGCTGAGGGTGACCTGCCGGTTGGTCAGCCCGCCGCGGGCGCGGCGCTCGTCGGCGGTGAGCGGAGCCTCGGTGGCCAGGGCGGCGGCGAGACGCTCGGCGAACTCGGCCGCCGGCTTCTCCACATCCTCGGCGCCGACCCCGCTGGGCAGGTCCCAGACCGGGACCGTGAGCCCGTGAGCACGGAAGGAGCCCACGAGACGGGTGCCCTCGCCGAGGGAGGACCGGTCCGCCGCGTGCAGTCGCGCCAAAGCGTCCAGAAGCTGCTCCTCGGGGTGCGGCATGACCCACCGCAGATGGTTCTTCTCCGGCGTCTCGCACCAGTACGCGGCGTCCACGCCCGAGAGCTTGACGGTCGGGATGGCCGCCGCGTTGGCCCGCTCCAGGGAGGCGGTCACGTCCGGCGTGGTGTTCTCCGGGTCGGGGACCCAGAACTCGAAGCCGGTGTGCACCACCGGCTCGAACGCGCCCTCGAGGTCCAGCAGATCCTGCAGGCGGGGTCCCTCGGCCGGAGCGCGGCGGGCCTGCACCGGGGTGCCCGGGGCGGCGGTGAGCGCACGCTGGAGGGTGTCGGCGAGGTCGCGGCTGATGTCCCCGGACGACGTGTCGTTCTGCAGGCCGAGGAGGACCGAGCCGTCGTCACGGCGCAGCGCGGGCCAGGCCATCGGCAGCACCGTGGCCAGGGTGACCGACGGGACACCCTCGGGCAGGCCGCCCTTGAGGGGCAGCTTGACGGTGGCCGCAGGCACCAGCTCGCGCAGTGCCACCCAGTCGCACTCGCCCGGCAGGCCCTCGAAGGGACGGTGTACCAGCTCGGTCACGGCGTGGGCGGCGGCACGGCCGTGGCAGGCCTTGTAGCGGCGGCCGCTGCCGCAGGGACAGGGCTCACGGGCGCCGACGACCGGGATCTCTCCCTCGGTGAGCTGGGGGCGCTTGGCCTTCGTCTGGGGGCGCTTCTTGGCCATCGTGGGTGTCTCCCGGTTACGGCTCGTCTCGTACGGGCGGGAGCCTAGCCGTTCACGACGCGACCGACGGGACCCTGTGGACGACGTGCCGCCCGCGGACGGCAGCTCGTGACGCGCGAGCCGTACGGGTCCGGGAGCGACCGACCCGCACAGAACCGCGCGGGCGGCCGGGGAGACCGTGGGACCACCGCACGGCTGCGTGGTCAGTCGAAGGTGTCGAAGGCCTCCGCGAACTCCAGCCCCGGTATCTCGGACACGGCGGGGGCCGTCACCCGTGTGGCGAAGTCGTCGCGCCGGTGTCCGGCGTCCGGGTCGTACACGTCGTCGTGGACGACGACCCACACCGTGACCTCGCCGGGTACCTCGTCGCGTACGCCCCAGTCGTCGGCCAGCGCCGTGATGATGCTCAGCCCCCGGCCGCCGTGCGCCGTGACCGACGGGGTGGCCGGCGCCGGGCGGGTCGGGCCGCCACCGTCGGTCACCTCCACGACCAGCCGGCCGCAGGGGTGCACGTGCCAGGCCGCACGGACGGCGCCGTCCCCGGCCAGGGCACCGCCCAGGGGCCGGCCGTGTTTGCATGCATTGCTCAGCAATTCGGAAAGGATCAGTACGGCATCGTCGATGACCGCGTCCGCCACTCCGCCGTCACGCAATTGCAGGCGCATACGGCGCCTCGCCTTCCCCACGCCCGCAGGGCCGTGGGGAACGGCCATGCTCGACGACGTGGGCACTTCCTGTGCCACCACCAACGCCACCCCCGAGACCTCCTTCGCCCCACGCCACGGTGTGAATGCCCCACGGGCCTGAACCGGAAACCGGCCAATCCGTGTGCGGTGACGCACTTGAACGATCGGGCACGCACCGAATGCGCCGGAGCACTCCCTGTGACCAGGTGGCTGGATTTCGTCGATGTGGCCGAGACGCGAGGATGCGCCGGGAGGGGCGCCCGGTCAAGAGCCCTGCACGAACCGCATGAGCCACACGAACCCCGCAGGCCCCGGGAGCCGGGTGGCCCGCACGGGTCAGCGGCCGAGCCGGTCGAGCACCGCGCGGGGGCGGTTGGTGATGATGGCGTTCACTCCGAGGCCGACACAGGCGTCCACGTCCTCCGGGTCGTTCACGGTCCACACGTGCACCTGGTGGCCGGACTGTTTCAGTCGCTCGATGTACGCGGGGTGGCTGCGCACGATCCGGATCGAGGGGCCCGCGATGTCCACGCCCTCCGGCAGCCGTCCGTCGCGCAGGCGGGGCGAGACGAACTGCTGGAGGTAGACCGTCGGCAGTGTCGGCGAGGCGGCGCGCACGCGGTGCAGTGACCGCGCGGAGAAGCTCATCACGCGTACCGGGGACTCCTCGGCGGCGCCGGGGGCGTCCAGGCCGAACCGCTTCAGCAGGAGCAGCAGCCGCTCCTCCACCTGTCCCGCCCACCGCGTGGGGTGCTTGGTCTCGATCGCCAGCTCCACCCGGCGGTCGGCGTCGACGACGAGCTCGAGCAGCCTTTCCAGGGTGAGGACGGAGGTCGCCTCCCTGTCCTCCGGCCGGTGCACCCAGTCGGGCTCCTCCACGCGCCCCCCGAGCGGGTGGCGGGTCTTCCAGGAGCCGAAGTCCAGGGCGGACAGATCGGAGAGCTCCAGCGCCGAAACCGCACCGCGGCCGTTGGACGTACGGTTGACGCGACGGTCGTGGACGCAGACCAGGTGACCGTCGGCGGTCAGGCGTACATCGCATTCGAGCGCGTCCGCACCGTCCGCGATCGCCTTGCGGTACGCGGCCAGGGTGTGCTCGGGAGCGTCCTCGGAGGCTCCGCGATGGGCGACGACTTGGGTCGGGCGCTGACGTGCAGGGGTCACCGCGTCATGGTGCCACCGCACGGGGGTACATGTGCGGTCGTCCGGGCGTCGACGGTGCGGACGCTGCGGTCGTCTGATCGGAGGCATCGAGATGGTGCACCCTTGGTGAGTAATGCCCTATATGAAGAATGGTCTCGCACCCACAGGAACGGCTTATGGTGCCCTGACGGCCCATGGGAAAAACTGACGTCATACAAAAAGACACGCACAGCTGAAGCGCGCCGGACTCGTCGCCATGCGTGAACGAGCGTGAACGGGCGAGACCGAGTGTGACCGATACAACAGCCGTGGATCGAGGAGAGAGAGCTGTGAGCACCGAGAACGAGGGCACCAACGAGGGCGCATCGGTACCCCCGGCCCCGTCCGTACCGCCCACGCCGGTGGATGCTCCCGCAGCTCCGGCACATCAGGAGCGTCCGGCTCCGGAAGGGGCCGGCCCGACGACCCCCATGCCCCCGGTCCCGCCGACCGCTCCGGGAACGGCACAGGGCCACGGCACGCCGGGACACCCCGGATACGGCGATCACGCCGGATACGGAGGCCACGCCGGATACGGAGGCCACGGCGCCCGGGAACAGACCCCCGCCGGCCCTCCGTCCGGAGCCCCTTCGGGAACCCCGGCGGGCGCCTCTTCCGCTCCCGACCCGTCCTGGCCCCCGCCCCCGGGACCGGGCATCCCGTCGTACGACGGCGGCGCCGGTCACGGCGCGGGCGGCTGGGGCTCGTACCAGCAGCCCGCGCCGAAGAACGGCGGGGGCAAGCGCGGTCGCCTGGCCGCCGCGGTCCTGGTGGCCGCGCTGGTCGCGGGTGGCCTGGGCGGAGGCCTCGGATACACGCTGGCCAAGAACAACGACGGCAACGGCTCGACGACGGTCTCCTCGTCCACCAGCGGCGGCAACGTCAAGCGCGACCCGGGCACGGTCGCCGCAGTGGCCGCCAAGGCGCTGCCGAGCACGGTCACCATCGAGGCCCAGGGCAGCAGCGGTGAGGGCGGCACCGGCACGGGATTCGTGTTCGACACACAGGGGCACATCGTCACCAACAACCACGTGGTGGCGGAAGCCGTCGAGGGCGGCAAGGTCGCGGTGACCTTCCCGGACGGCAAGAAGTACGACGCCGAGGTGGTCGGCCATGCCCAGGGCTACGACGTCGCGGTCATCAAGCTGAAGAACGCCCCCTCGAACCTGAAACCCCTCACGCTGGGCAACTCCGACGAGGTCGCCGTCGGCGACTCGACGATCGCCATCGGCGCGCCCTTCGGCCTGTCCAACACGGTGACGACCGGAATCATCAGCGCGAAGAACCGTCCGGTGGCCTCCAGCGACGGCACCGGCAGCCAGGCCTCGTACATGAGTGCCCTGCAGACCGACGCCTCGATCAACCCGGGCAACTCCGGTGGGCCGCTGCTGGACGCGCAGGGCAACGTCATCGGCATCAACTCCGCGATTCAGTCGACCAGCAACGGTGGCTTCGGCACCGGGCAGGCCGGCTCCATCGGCCTGGGCTTCGCCATCCCGATCAACCAGGCCAAGTACGTCGCCCAGGAACTGATCAAGACGGGCAAGCCGGTGTACGCCAAGATCGGCGCCTCGGTCTCCCTGGAGGAGGGGGCGGGCGGCGCGAAGATCACCGATCAGGGTGCCGGCGGCTCCGAGGCGGTCGACCCCGGCGGCCCCGCCGACCAGGCGGGCCTGCGCCCCGGTGACGTCATCACCAAGCTCGACGACCGTGTCATCGACTCCGGCCCGACCCTGATCGGCGAGATCTGGACCCACAAGCCGGGCGACAAGGTCACGCTCACCTACGAACGCGGCGGCAAGGAGCAGACCACGGAACTCACCCTGGGTTCCCGCATCGGCGACAGCTGACCCCACCCCACCCGCACCGACCCGTTACCCTTGTCCCGCGCCGCCGATCACCCGGCCGGCGCGGGGAGGTGTGCCCGAGCGGCCTAAGGGAACGGTCTTGAAAACCGTCGTGGCAGCGATGTCACCGTGGGTTCAAATCCCACCGCCTCCGCGCAGGTCATAGATGTTGCAGGTCAGAAGGGGTGCCCCGTCCACCGGGGCACCCCTTCTGCGTGCACCTTGTCTCACCCTGATCCGCCGGGATCCCGCTTCTGACCAGTGCGTGCGGCCAACCTGCGGCCAGGATTTGCTTATCCGACAGGGCCGGCTGACCACTGCGGGCCGGACCTCCTCGGAGTCCGGTGACTGTGCCTATGCAAGAGCGGAGTCACCGGCGGTGATGCGGTGCAGGATGTGGTCATGGAACCTTCCAAGACCGTTCAGATGCTCTGGGACCGCATGCAGGATCGAGATTGGGCAGGTGTCGGCGAGCTGCTGGCACACGATGTAGTCGTCGAGTGGCCGGTCAGCGGTGAACGCATCCTCGGTCGCGAGAACTACGTGCGCATCAATGCGGAGTATCCGGAAGGATGGTCGATCAAGGTCCTCCGCATCGTGCCGTCCGGAAATGAAGTCGTCTCCGAGGTCGAGGTCCCTCACGACACGATGGGCGTCCATCGGGTGGCGTCCTTCTGGACCGTTCACAACGACCTGATCACCAGCGGCCGTGAGTATTGGACAGAGCTCGGCGCGGACCCCTCACCTGCGTGGCGGGCTGCATACGTCGAGCGCATCTGAGGTCCCTTCGGACCCGCTCTCGTGCTCCGCCAGCCCCTGCTCAATCAAGGCGTTCATCCTGGCTTCCTCGCCGTCCAGGACTTTGGCGTAGTAGCGCTGCAGCACGGCGACACTCTGTCCCGCCCGTCGGGCTGTCTCGGCCAGGCTCACCCCGGAGCGGAGCCAGAAGGACACGCATGCGTGCCGCAGGTCGTACGGGATGGCGGCCAGCGGAGAGGCGACCTGCGCGGGCGTGAGCGCCTTCCGGCGGGCCTCCTTCCAGACGGCGCCGTACTCCTGGGACCGGACCGGGCCGCCGCGCACGGCGCTGAACAGCCGCCCGTCGGCCGTTGTCCCGGGGGCTTCGAGGTGGTCCCGCAGGATGCCGACCAGTACGGGCGGGATGGGCACCGGGCGGACCGCGCGGCGGGCCCGGTGCTTCAGCTGTCGTTCCTCGTACGGCTTGCCGTCGTCCGTCCAGGCCGATCCCACCTGTGGCCGGGCGCCGGCGAGCATGAGCCGTCCCCAGCCCTCCATGGGGAGGTCGCACTGGTCGGTGCTGAGCATGGACACCTCCTCGGGCCGCAGCGCCGCGTAGTAGATGCATGCGAAGAAGGCGACGAGGTGGGCCCCGCGGGGCCCCTGCGCGCGGACGGCGTCCAGCAGGGACCGTGCCTGCGCCGGCGTGGCGACGCTTCGCACGTCCAGCTCTTCCACTGCCTTGGGCGTCTCCCAGTGGACGCGGTGCAGAGGGTTGCCGGGCAGCAGCTCGTGTTCGACGGCCAGGCGCAGGCAGTTGCTCAGCACCGCGCGGCGGCGCCGGAACGTGTTGGCGGCGGCGGGCTTGCCGTCCTGCCGCTTGGCCAGGTGCTCCAGCACCGTGCGCATCCGTGCGGCGTTGTCCAGGTCGACCACGGCCGGGGCGTTGCGCTCCACCCACGTCAGGGCCTTGGCCTCTTCCGCCGGTGGTTCCTGGTCGTGGCGTCCCGCGTTGAACCCCCACTGGTAGAGCGCGCGACGCAGGACGTCGTCCGACGGCCGGCCCTTCCCGGTGGGGCACAACGCCATCGTGGCGATGGCCAGGCTCTCCGCGATGCTCGCTCGGTGCTTGGCTGCCGCGGTGGGCCATTTCCGGGTGACGTGTGCACGAGCATGGACGTACCAGTTCGTCCGGTTGCGCTCGCGCACCTCGGAGACGGGAAGCCCGCTTTCGGTGTCGAACGGCTCGCCCTTGCGTGTCGCGGTGAGCAGCTCCGCGCGGCGTGCGTCGGCGAGCGTCTTGGTCGCGAACTTCTCCTGGTACTCCTTGCCGGCCACCTGCCAACGCAGTTGGAACGGCGCGGCCTTGCTCGGACGCTTACGGATGTTCCAGACGCGCACGTCGTAGCTGTGCATTTTTCTCCTTGACGAAGAGGGGACCCCGCCGGGCGGCGGGGTCCCCTCGGGGCGTTGCGGTTCAGGCGCACATCTCGTGCGCGGCCCACCACGAGTCCAGGTCGCTGCGACGGCAACGGAGCTGACCGTTGGGCAGCTTGATGAGCTTCGGAGCCGTTCCCCGTGCGCGCATGCGGTAGAAAGCGGCGCGGCTCATGCCGAGTTCGGCGAGGACTTCGGAGAGCTTCAGCATCTTGTGGCTTGCCATCAATGACTCCTCATGGACCGAGCTCTACTCGGGTCTGCGGGTGCTTCTGTCCGAGGCGGGGATTCCTGCGTCACCGCGTCACGCGCGTCATTCGGTTTCCTGGCCTGCGCGTTCGGGATGACGCGGAGCTGTGGGGGGTGTCATCGGGTGACGCGCACCCGTGTCACCCGATGACGCGGGTGACGCGGGATGACGCATGCCCGCCGTCCTGCGTCACCGCTGTCGAGGCAGGTCAAGTGAGCTGTCACTGCGTGGGGTGACGTAGGTGACGCAGGTTCTCTCTCTACGGAAAAGAGAGAGGTGGTTCTTTGGTGTGCTGCGGTGTGGGGTGTGGAAGAGGGGAGCCGCTCTGCGGCGCGTCCGTACGGAGCGGCTGACGCCGCTGAACAGCAAGAGGAGCACGCCGGGCGGGGGTGCTCCTCTTGCTTGTGCCAGCGCGGAATGGCCGGCGTGGGGGTCAGAACGCCGGTTGCTGCTCGTGGGGTGCCGGGGGAGTGGAGGAGGAGCGGGTCATTTCGATGTAGCGGGCGGATTTGGTGCGGCCCCAGTCGATGAGGACGCCCCTAGCGGCCAGGGTGGGCTGTAGACGCTTCAGTCGGTCGGAGAGCACCTTGCCGGTGGTCGGCCAACCCTTGGGGAGCGAGCGGCAGTCCTCGCCGCTGTAGAGGCCAGTGAGGCATTGCAGCCACTCGGTGGAAGTCATCCGCTGCTCTGTCCCCGCTTCCAGACCGGCGGCGTGCTTGAGGACGGTCTGCGCCAAGAGGTCGCCTTCGATGACGTCATCGTTGAGGTCGTCGAGGCTGGCCCGGTAGGCGGCGAGCGAGCCGATGCCGGTGGCGGTGTCGAGCTGCGCGCACAGGTGGGCGAAGTCCGCCATGCGCAGGTCCGTGGGGATGTCCGCGCCCGCCGCGCGCACCTTCACGGTGAGGTCCAGGAGCGAGCCGAGGATGACCGGGAGGGCTTCTTCGAAATCCGCCCACAGCTCCGCCTCGGTACGCCGGACGCGGGGCCGCTCCAGGCGCAGCGGCAGGAGCCGTTCGGCGAGGTCGGGGCGGATGACGCCGACGTCGATTCCGGTGAGGAGCAGGGGCCGGCGGTAGCGGGCGCGGACGACGTCGCCGTCGGTGAACAGGGCGCGCTTGACGGTCTCGGCTCCGGTGACGATGCAGCACATCGCGTCGGACAGGTCCGGGGCGAGGTGGGAGAGGTTGTCCAGGGCGGTGACCCAGCCCGCGGCCACGGCCGCGATCAGGTTCTCCTCGTCCTTCGGCGCGCGGCGCAGGTCGCCGCTCATGCCCTCGATGATCCGCACCAGCATGCGGCCACCGGTGGACTTGCCTGCGCCCTGCGGGCCGGTGAGGAACGGCGCGGGGACGGGGACGGAGGGTTCGAGGCAGCCGATGAGCCAGGCGAGGGCCAGGCACTCGGTTTCCGCGGTGGCGAAGTTGCACAGCCGCATCAACTGGTCGATGCCCTTGCCGTCGGTGTCCTTGACGGGGAGGGGGAGTTCGCCGGTGAGCTGGGTGCGCTTCCAGCACACCTCACGCGGGTCGGGGGTGAGGATGTCCCAGCCGGTGGGGTGGATGCGGACCGACTGTCCGTCGTCGCGGCCGAGGTCCAGCCAGGTCGCTCCGTCGAATCCGGGGGCGACGCGGATGTGCACGGGCTGCACGCCTTGGCTCAGCGCGAGGGCTTCGATCAAGTCCAATGCCTCCTTGAGAGCGGTGCCGTTGAACACGCCGTATCCGTCCTGGAAGAGCCCGACCATGAGTTCCTGGCGGTGGCTGCCGGTGGTGCCCTGGGAGCGGATCGGACGGGCCACGGGGTGGCCGTTCTTCTGCGCGTAGACGGTGCCGTCGGCGGTGCGGAAGTAGCGGAAGTGGGCTTGCGCGTAGTCGGTGATGACCTCGCGGGCGGGGGTCTTCTCGTCGTCGGACACGGTCACATCCCCAGCTTCGTGCGGGCGTTGGTCCACGCGTCCGTGCAGTGCCGGGCGCTCTCGCCCTTGGTCTGCGCGGCGGTGAACAGTCGCGTGACGTGGGCATCGGTGAGGCAGCCGCACCGGCCATGCGTGGACAGCACCGCGAGGAACGTCCGGTACACGGTCGCGTGGACCGCGCTGCGGGCGGCGGTGATGCGCTGTTCGGCCATGGCGATGCCCCGCTCCAGGTAGGCGGGCGTGCGGTGGCGGCACTCCCCGTTCCCAGCCCGTGCGGGCACGGCGAGGGCCTGCGGCGCCGGGCGGGCCGGAGAGGGTCCCTTGACGGCCAGCGCGCGGACGGCGTCCGGCAGGGCGGTCAGGGTGCCGGTGCCGGGCCCGAGGTAGCGGGCGTAGGCCATGGTCGACTTGATGTCGACGCCGGGACGCACCGCGTTGCGGGACGTCATGGCGCCCCGGTAGATCCAGTGCTCACCGCGGGTCGTCTCCACGGTCCGCGTGGCGGGCAGGGCCTCGCGGGCCCAGGCGACGGCCGCCGTGTCGTCGAGGTCGACCACGGTCAGCCCGGCGGCGCCGGGGTGGTAGGCGACAGAGACGGCGCGGCGCCATGCGGCCTTCCAGGCTGGGGAGGTGAGGACGGCGGGGTCGGTGGTGGCGGCGGCCCAGGCGTGGCAGACGCCGGGGCAGCGGCACGGGCCCGCGCTCTTCATGTTCGGCCGGCCGCCGCACACGTTGCCAGCACAGGCCGGGCAGTTGCCGAACGGCGCCTTCCCCGCGCGCAGCGGCAGCACCGGCACACCAGTGGCGGCCAGCGCCAGCGCGGTCCGCAGGGGTTCGGGCAGCCGCGGCCGTGGGCCGGGCACTCGCCGGATGGTGGTGGGTTGGGTCATGCTGGGAGACCTCCAACAGGTCTGTAGCGGACTGGTTGGCAAGGGCGGCCCCGGACTTTGGCGAGACGGGGGCCGCCCTTGACGTAGCTGGGACTGTCCGGCCGAACAGGAGCGTCGCGGGCAGGGAAGCGCGTGGACGCGGGATGCGGTGGGTGTCATGATCACGGCGGCGTCCGGCGGGGGTCCGGCGCGCAGGGAGGGACCATGGAGCTCTATCTCGACATACCTTTTGTTCTGGCTGTTCTGGCTGTTCTGGTGGCGTCGCTCATCGCCGCCTCGGGCGTAGCGGCGGTTACCCGGGGCTGGGTGCTCCCGGTGAACCGGCCTCGGGTTCACCGCGTTCGCCTCTACGGCTGGGGTCAGTTGGGAGTTGCCTTCGGCCTGTGCTGTCAGGTGCTCTTCGGGCTGATGATCAGCAATCCCGGCATCCGGTCGTTGGTGACCTTGACGGGCAGCGGGCTTCTGCTGAGCGGCATCATCGTGATGATGGTGAGCCAGCGCCCGGGCGCTAATCGACAGGGCAGCGGCACGCCCTAGCCGTGGAAGTGGCTGCGCTTGAACGTGGCCTTGCGGATGTTCACCGTGGTGCCGCCCCGGTGGCCGCTCGCACCCAGCACCTGGACGGCGATCCAGCCGCCGAAGACGACCGCGGCCAGGATGATGAGCTGGGTGATGAACGCGGTCAGGGCGGCGATGAACGAGGTGAGCAGGAGCAGCCCGCCGCACACCGCGAGGAACCCGATGCCCCCGAGGGCGGCGTTCACGGCCGTCCGCGAGACGGCCGGCTTGGCCGCGACTGGTGCGGGCTGCGCCGGTTCGATGGCGTAGCCGGTGACGATCCGGCCGTCGGGCAGGACGATGCTCGCCACCGCCGGCACGGTGCCCGGCTGCACCGGCAGGACCGGCGCCGACACGGGGACGGCGGGCGGGAGCGGGGTCGGCCGATGCACCTCTATGGCCCGTTCTGTGGGTGCGTGCGGGGTGTGGTCGGGGTACATGCGGAATCCCTTCCGGACATGGGTCAGGGAGGCGGAGACACCCCCTTGGGGGTGCCGTGTGGAGGGGTGTTCGGGGGTCTGGCCTGCGGGCCTCCCTGCCTCCCTGAACGATCATTTGTGCTGTTCAGGGCCGGGGAGGCGGGTCAGGGAGGCGGTCAGGGAGTTCTCCCTGCCTCCCTGACCGTGTGGAGGTCGGCTCCCTGTCATCCGTCGGCGGAAGCGGAACCGTCCGTGTCGCGGTGGGCGAGGGCGCGGGCGACGCGGTCGCGGCCGACGACCATGCGCCCGTCGGACTTGTACGGCTCGGCGCCGGCGTCCTCCAGCACGCGCTTGAGGTCGCCGGGCGTCCACCGCCCGTAGGCGTCCTCGTTGAGCGCGGACAGCCGCTTGAGGACGTCGGCGGTCAGCACCCGGGAGGCGGTGCCGAGGACGGCGGCGATGTCGGCGAGCGGGTCACGCTCCTCGCCCCGCTCGATCACGTGCAGCGTGGTCACCCCGTCCCGCAGCCGCTTGGCCCGCTCGGCGATCTCGGTCGCGGTGCCGGTGTCGATGTAGTGCGTGCGCACCGTGAGGGACGCCTGGCCGGCCGGGATCTCGATCCCGTCCGAGGCGACCACCACGGTGCCCTTGTCCAGCCCCGGGCGCAGCAGGTTCGGCGCCGCACCACCGTCGACCGCCTTGTCCCCCAGCGCCATGCGGGCCTGCGACTCGGTGCCCAGGGCGAGGGAGGCGCGGGTGTGGGCGCCCTCGCGCACCAGCTTGGGCAGGTTCTGGTCGGTGGGGTCCTGGGTGCCCTGCCACAGCAGCACGTTGACCGCCCGGCCCTGGTTGTGAATCTTCCGCGCGGCCATGAAGTAGCGGCTGGTGGCCTTGGAGCCGCCGTAGGGGCGGGAGTCCTCGTCCTTGACGGGGCACATGAACGCCACCTGCGCCTCGTCGACCAGCAGGATCAACGGCGGAAACGCCGTGCCGGGCGGCGCGGTCAGGCGGCGTTCCATCTCCGAGACGCCGCCCTCGAGCATCTCGGTCGCCTCGATCACGTGGCCGTCGGTCGGCCCCTGGATCAGCACGGTGGCGAGCCCGTCGTACATGGCCCAGTCGCCGGCGCCCTTCAGGTCGGCCACCCGGAATTCCACGGTGCGGTCGAGGGCGAGCCACAGGGCGAGCGCGCGCAGCGCGGCCGTCTTGCCCTGGTTGGACAGACCCGTGATCAGGAGGTGGCGCTGGTACAGGCTCAGGCTCGCGCCGTCGCCGCGCAGGTCCTGACCCCACGGGGCGCGGCCCTTGGCGTAGTCGGCGGCCAGCGACTCGTCGACGGCCAGCGGGGACGGGCCGATCGGCTCGTCCAGGGCGCCGGAGTCGGCCACCCACAGCCGCACCGTGCGGGCCGCCTGGGGGAGGGTGATGAACACCTCGTGCTCGTGCCGGGTCAGGTTCTCCGCCAGCTTCCGGCGTCGGTTCTGCACCTCGATCGTCGACACCCCCGAGGGCAGCGTCACGTCGACCTCCACGCCGCATCCGGCGATGCGGATCGGGCCCAGCATGGACGCGCCGGCGTCGCCCATCTCCTTGATGGCGTTGCGCAGGGCGGGCACCCCGAGGTCCCGGAGGGCCTTGACCACGATGGACGGCGTGATCGGCTCCCCCTCTCCCGACCGGACATTCGCCGGGAGTGCCCAGGCGGGGGCGGCGTGCTGCTTGCGGCCGACCGACCACAGGGCCAGCAGCGCCAGGAACGGGCCGATCGTGAGCGCCGGGCCCCACACCACCTGCACGATCCGGATCAGCAGCGCGAGGAAGTCGATGGTCGCCGACAGCGGCGTGATGACGTCGCCGGCGTGACCGGTGTTGAGGGCCATGACGATGCCGAGGGCGACCAGGACACCGATGCTCATGCCGGCGCCGACGGCCACGCCCTTGGCGGCCTCCACGGGCAAGTGGAGGAGGTCCATGCGGCGGTGGTGGCGGGCGGCGCGGAAGCGCTGCAGCCGCTCCTCCCACTCTTCGGCCGCTTCCAGGTTTCCCGCGGCTTCCGCCGCCCGGATCATCCGCTCGTAGCGGGCGCCGGTGCGGCCGTCCCAGGTGCGGCGGGCCACGATCCGGCCGCCGTTGAGGGTGTAGAGGCTGTGCCGGGCCACCGTCCGCATGGCAGTCTTCGTGCCCTCGTGCGTGACGGCGGTCTTCACCGCGCGGCCGGAGCGCACCCACAGCGGCACCGGCCGGGCGGGCGGCGCGTCGGGCACCACGGTGAGGGTGGTCACGGTCGCCGGGTCGGCCGGCGGGTCGGTGGGCTTGTGGAGGTGAACGACGTTCTCCGACATGCTGGGAGAGCTCCTGACTGCCCCGACAGGGGCGTGAGTAAGGGAGAGCCGGGGTGGCCGGGTCCGTGGAAAGAGCGGCCACCCCGGCGTGCGGGGGTTGGCTGGTCACCACCAGCCGGACGACTTCTTGGCGGCCTTGGTCCGGGCGGCCTCGGTGATGAGCCGCTGCCGCTCGCCGTGCAGGGCGGACAGTTCCGCGGTCAGCCGCATCTCGGCGGCGCTGCCGGTGGACTCGATCCGCTGCTCGGCGCGGCCAGTGCTGCGGCCCCGCAGGGTGCGATAGGCGCCGCCGGCGACGGCGCGGGCCATGGCGCGGCGCTCGCGGCCGTTCAGCGGCCACAACTCGCCCCGCCGCACAGCCTCCAGCTTCTTGGCCGTCTGCCGGATCTCACGGTCCAGACGACGCAGATCAGCACTGCTCATGGGCGCTCCCATCGGACCCATGCGGGTCGAGGTCGGCGCAGGGCACGCACGTGCCCAGCGCGGCGGGGATGACGTAGCCCGCATCGCGCCGGCAGGCGGGACACGTGCGGCGGGCGGCGTTCGCGGCGGCGAGCGCCGCCCTGCGGGCCGGCGTCATCGGCCTCACCGGCACGGCCAGGTCGACGCGGTAGAGGTAGGCGACCAGCGGGCCCGCGCCGACGGCGGGGGCGTTCGAGCTGCGCGGCCACGTCCTGACCACCGGGCCGCAAGCCGCGGGCGCGGAGTTGGCGGCGGGTGGCGTAGCCGTCCGGGGCGAGCTGCCACCGGTACGCCGGCAGCGCCCCCATCAGGCGACGCGCTTCCACGCGGCGCGCAGCCGGACCTCGGAGGCGGAGTGGCCGGCCGCGCGGAAGCGGGCGGCCATCTCCCGGTAGGACAGGGCCGGGGTTTCGCTGGTGCGGATCTCGTCGACGATGACGTCCAGCGCCTCATCGGTGAGGGCGGGTACGGCCTCCAGCGAGCGGGCCGCGAGCGGCTCCGACGGCCCCCACACGGGCAGTTCCCAGCGGGGTGTGACACCGGGTGTGACGCGGTTCGTCACGCTGGTCAGCGCCCTGCCGGTCTCCTCGCCGGCGCGGGCCGTCTCCAGCGTCGACCACGCCTTTGCGAGGGTGTCGGCGGTGGTGGCCTGGACGCGGGCGACGCGCGCCCCGGCCTGCGTCACGGCCGTCAGCCGGGTCTCCTCGGTGGCTGCCTCGGCGCGCAGTCGGGCGCGGGCCACGGCCGCCTCGTCGCGGGCCTCCTGCTGAATCCCGCGGATCGCATCCAGCGCCACCGGGGTGAGCGCGGTCCGCTCCCACAGGCCGTGCGCCAGCCACAGCGCCTTGGCCGCGATGGGCAGCCACGCCACGGCCAGCCACGCCCCGGCGGAGTGCTCCGCGGTCAGCGCGTGCGCGACCAGGACGGCGGTGGCGACCAGTCCGAAGCCCCAGCCGACGGCGGTCACCGTGCGGTTGTGGTCACCCTGCGCGGCGAGCCGGCGTTCATAGGCGAGGGTGGCCAGCCATCCCCCGTCGATGCCGAGACCGACGACCAGGGCGACGGGCCACGGCATCGCGGTGCCCAGCCACATCACGACCACGGCGAGGGTGAGGACCATGGACACGGCCGTCATCGCGACGGCCGGCAGTACGGTCTTGGCACTCATGCGGCGCCCCCGTCCCGGCCGCGCACCGTGACGGCCGCGATCAGCAGGACCGGGGTGGAGTCGCCGTCGGGGTCCCGGCTGTCCTCCGTCCAGGACCACGCCGCCCCCGGCGCCACCTGGTAGCCGAGGGCGGCCAGCACGCACCGGCGCTCCGCCCCGGTGGGCACCGGGCCGGTGCGCTCCCAGCGGAAGGTGGGCCAGTCCGGCTCGCCGTACAGCACGACGTACAGCCGCCACGCCCCGCCGTCGCTCGCCAGCTGCGCGGTCAGCGTCTTCACGCCGAACCCCCGGGCAGGCTCGCGCCGGCGGTGCGGTTGACCAGCGCGACCCGGGCGGCCAGCGCCCGGCGGCGGGCCCGGCGGATGCGGCGGGCGTCCAGCTCGGTCGGCGTGCGGTCCAGGGTGACGATGTGCGCGTCCAGCAGCTTGACGTCGGCCAGGATGACGGGCATCTCCCGCTCGATCGCGTCCAGCTCGGCGTTCGTCGGCTCCATGAAGTCGGCGAACGCGGTAACAGCGTCCTGAACAGTGACGATGTGACTCATTGGGTCGTGTTCCTCTCACAGGTGGAACGGCCCGAACGCGGCTCCCGGGATGCACCCCGGGAGCCGCTCGCCGTTGGAGTCGGTCTCCGGCTCCCCTCAACGCCGCTCGTACGAGACGAGCAGCGGAGGCAACCGGCCGCAGCGCAGGAAGCACTGCGGTAGGTCGTGGTCGTACGGGTGTCTCCTTCGGGAACGCGAGCTCCCGTTTCAGGCACATGGAGACGTGACCTTTCGGTCTAAAGCCGTCCCGAATGACAAGGGTCGGGTCCGCCCTCGGCCCGCTCTGTCCCGGGCCCCTTGAGGCCGCGCCCGTGGACGCGACCCCCGTTGTTGCGCGTTAGTGCAGGTCAAAGACCGCAAGGACGAGGCCCCCGATGCTGCTTAGGGGGGCTTGCCGTCTTGCTTGTTAGGTACCGTAGGCAACCCGGAAGCTGCGCGCAACCCCCTCTCGCGGTACAGTGCGATAGCCCCCCTAGGCGACGATTGGAGAGTCGTGCACGACGACATGAAGCGGGTCGCTGGCATCGGAGAGCCGGTCGACCGAGCAAAGGCAGCAATCGACCTGATGGCGACCTATCAGGGGTGGGTGCTGGAGCTGTCCCGCATCCGCCGCGAAGCCATCGAAGAGGCGCAGGCGTCCGGCATGACCCAAGCGGAGATTGCTTCGCGTCTCGGGGTGAGTCGCGGGCGTGTCGGTCAGCTTGCGTCTGCTGGTCCGCCGCCGGAGCGAGCGTTCTTCGGTACCGACCTTGTGACCGTCTCCCTCGGCGGCAAGTACGAGGGCGGAAAGACGCCAGAGCAGAACCCTGGCGAAGTCGTTGCCAGGGAAGACCTCGACAACTTCGAGCACCTGCGCAAGCTGCTGAACGGCATGAAGCTCGATGCCCAGTACGAGGTGATCCCGCCTTCCGGCATCGTCAACCTGAACCGCGACAACCACGTGGTCGTCTGTGGTCCGCGCCTGTCGCCCATCGTCGCCCAGGTGCTGGAAGGAGACGAAAACCTACGGTTTGAGAAGGACCATGCCTGGCACCTGGTCGACCAGAAAGCGGGGAAGCAGTACCGGTCTCCGATGGACGAGGACGGGTCTGCGGGTGACTTCGGCTACCTCGGCCGGCTCCCTCGACTCAATGGGCGTGGAACCTTCCTCTACATCGCAGGTATCCACGCCATCGGCGCGAACGGAGTGGTCCACTACTTGAAACACAACCTGGCTGAGCTGTACCGAGAGGTCCGAACGAAGCGCTTCTCCACGCTGATCTCGTGCCGCTACAACCCTGAGACCTTTGAGGTCCTGGAGAGCCGCAGGGTCACCCCGCTGTACCGACACGAAAGCTGATCATGCGCGTTTGCTTCGACTCACAGCCGGGGGGCGCCAACCCCAATGAGGACTGGGTGGCCGGTTCGCCGGATCTAGCCGTCGTGCTAGATGGGCTAAGCACAGCCGGGCTACCTACAGGCTGCAACCACGGCGTGCCCTGGTTCGTGGCCCACCTGGGAGGGCATCTCATGGCCGCTCTGGCAGAACCGAACGTGTCGTTGCCGGATGGGTTGGCGATCGCACTCGAACGCGTTGCCGCGTTGCACCCGGAGTGCGACCTTGCCAATCCTGGGACGCCTTCCGCCACAGTCGCGGTACTGCGGCAACGGCACGAAGTGCTTGACCACCTCGTTCTTGCTGATTCACCTGTGGTGTTCGAGGGTTCCGAAGGCCACACCGTGGTCACTGACCTGCGTGTGGACGATGTCCTGCCAGACCTGCGGGCGGAAGTGGAGAGCCACGAAACCCATACGCAAGGGCACCGAGAAGCCCTACAGAGGCTCGTGCTCGCTCAGCGGGAGGTGCGGAACACACCAGACGGCTACTGGGTGGCCGGCGCCGATCCAGAGGCAGCGCGGCATGGTCTGACGGGTTCGACCCAACTTCAGGAGGTACATTCCGTCGCCGTGATGTCCGACGGCGTGTCGAGGCTGGTTACCGAGTACGGGATGGCCACCTGGGAAGAGGTCTTCACCACTCTCCGGACGGATGGCCCCCGTGGGCTGATCGAGACCGTGCGCAAGACTGAGGCAACGGACCCAACCGGCCGCCGGTGGCCACGCTACAAGTCCGGGGACGATGCGACTGTGGCGTACTGCCAGTGGTGACCAGCGGGAACGTGGTCTATGGGAGTACGCCAACGTCTACGCTAACAGTGGCGTACAACCACAGTCGGAGGCGGCGCCCCACGGCCTGTGCTACCGGGCCGCACTACGCCCGGAGATGTCGTGCCCTCAGCGCGGTACAACTTTCTCTACTCCATTCAAGGCGGCTCGCTCCGCTCCCCGCACGCGGCCCGGCCCCCGGCCGGGCCTGCGCTCATGTCTCCGCCCCGCTCCAGCCCAGCCGGCGCCCGCGCCGCGCGCAGCGACCAGCCACTTCCCGTGGAAGGGGTACGTCGTGGCCTGAGGCGGTCGGAGAATCACTCGGATCACCACGCCATCCCTCATACTCCTGAAGCCCCATCTAGCACCCGACCCGCGAGTGCCTGACAGGCGGCCGACAGACGAGCGAGCCGCCAGTCGAACCATTCATATGACACGCCATCACCTCTTCTTCTAGGCTGGGCAGTCCATCTACCAAGGCGCCCAACCTAAGGAAGAGGGAACGTCACTGTGCCGCAGTACAACCTCAACGCACTCGGTGCATCGGAGTTCGAAAGGCTCTCACAGGCGCTTATCAAGAAGGTGATTGGCCTAGGCTCCGTCACGTTCGGCGCAGGTCGAGATGGCGCCCGAGAAGCGACCTTCACTGGCACCTCCTCGACCTATCCTTCTCCCAATAGCCCCTGGAAGGGAGATTGGATATTTCAAGTAAAATTCCACGACCTTTCTCTAACCACCCCAGAGAAGGCCAGAACTTCCGTACTCTCCGAAGTTGATAAAGAGCTCGACAAGATCTTCAATAAGTATAAGCACCCTTGTGACAATTTCATCATGATCACGAACGTTCCTATTTCCGCGGTAGCCGAATCGGGGACAATTGATACGGCACAGAGGCTCGTTAAAACCAAGTACAAGAAGCTAAAAAATTTCGCTTTCTGGGGAGCGGACGAGGTTTGTAGGTTTCTTGACGCTTTCCCCTCCGCGAGGCAGCCTTACTTGCACTTGCTAGTCACCGGTGACCTCATCGCACAGCTGCTAGACGAACGCCGGGCTCGACTTGATGAACTAGCCACAACAATCAAGACGTATCTACGGACGAGCTATACCCGAGAGATGCACGCACAACTTGATCAGGCTGGCGACGTTTCAGAAAATCCTGTGCGACTGCAAGATGTCTTCTTTGATCTGTACGCAGAGGTCGACGATGAGCGGGGCGCTGCGCACCTTAGTAGGAATCATCAGGTACGGAATACGCTTAGGAGATACCAGTCTTCTCAAAGATCCACCGGAACATTGGGAGCGCGCCTTGGAAGCCTACTGCTATCAGAAGGGGTTAATCGACTAGTCATCGTAGGAGGGCCCGGTGAAGGAAAATCGACAGTAGGCCAGTACGTGGCCCAAGTCCATCGCTCCATGCTTCTTGGTCACGTAACAGATGTGGCCTTGCACCGCGGACAAGAGATCGACGAGACGTACCTGCCACTCACACCGCGCATCCCTTTTAGAATTATCCTTAAAGATTTCGGCCAATGGCTTGCCGAGAAAAAAGACCGAGGCCAGCTCAACGCAGGGACGATCGACGAATTTGTATCCTCGCAAATCTCGACCGTTACCTCTCGGCGTGTAACTCCTGACGATTTGCATCAGATCCTGAGAACCAATCCTGCCCTTCTCATTTTGGACGGCCTGGATGAGGTGACGGATCCGGACTTGCGTAAAATTCTGCTTAGCCGCGTCGGTGAATTTGTTGATCGTTGCGACACACTAGATGCAAACCTTCAAATTCTCGCGAGCACCCGACCCACAGGTTACACAAAAGAATTTGACCCGGCAGTTTTCCTGCATATGCGTCTGGCTAAGCTAGAGCCTGTACAAGTCAAGTCCTACGTTTCTCGTTGGGCCAAGGCTAAGTCTCTAGATGAATCTAAGTCCAGCCGCGTAAGGCAAACAATGGACGAGTGTCTTCAGGACGAGCAGATTCGGCTTCTCACAAATACACCTCTGCAGGTTACGATTTTGCTACTTATCATCTCATCGGGAGGGACGCCACCGCGACAGCGCGAAGCACTTTTCAACGAGTACTTGGACATCATGTATCGGCGAGAAATGGCGAAAGGAAGGAATATCATTCAGTCCGAGAAAGAGCTACTTCTCGGACTCCACAAGTACGTTGGGTACATACTGCATGAGAAGACGACTCGCGCAGAAGCCATGGCTTCAGTGCTCCCAAGGCCGGACTACGAAAAGCACGTACTCCAGTTCCTGACATGGCATGACCCATTCTCCCCACAGAGCAAGCGTAACGCGGAACTAAAAGCGATCACCACCGAGGCTGGCGAACGCTTGGTTCTGATTGTTGAACCTGAGGCCGATGTATTTGGCTTCGAACTCCGATCAATTCAAGAATTCTTTGCCGCCTGCCATCTGGCGGATACTTCTTCGGATACTGCGCAACGCTACAACAGGTTTGAGGCTATCGCGCGTCTTCCTCACTGGAGGAACGTGGCTTTGTTCTTCGTCGGTCGTGTGGGGAGGAACTACGCCGGAGAGGCTGCCAATATTATTGAAGTTTGCCGTGACATTGACCGCGACGTCCCAGACGTCTTTGTTCACCGTGGCGGCACCTTGGCTCTGGAACTTGCAGCTGATCGGGCTTTTGGTCCGAACAGAAGGAGGCAGAACGCTCTTCTTGAGCTCGGCGTCGAAGTTTTCGAACGGCATGTCTCCGAAGGTCGGCGGCAGCAAATTCAGGATTTGCTCGTGCGCCTCCCAGTTGAAGATCAGAAGGATCTGGCAATACCGCTCCTCGAGAAAAAGATTACTCTTCTGAACTCGGCCTATTTGGGACCATTGCTGCGCACTCTCCACCGCCTGGACACGAGGAACCGGCATGTCATTCTCGGTATTGAGAGAATGGCAGAGAGCACAGATCATACTGAAGAAGCGCTTAGCCTATACTTCGATCTTCGGGCCAGCGCTGAGCAAGTCACCGAAACAGTACAAAGAATTGCGTTTGATCTGGGTCCCGAGGTCGTAGGTCGTGTACTGTCTCGTCTTAGGCTGCACACAATATGGCGAGCTTGCGATGACTTGAAGTACGCTGGCGTAACTGAAGACTTCATATCGCAAGCACTACTGGAAGCCGCTAAGCGCGGGTCTTTCTCGTGGGTGAGAACCGAAGAACGCGATTTCTTGATCGAAGCCATTCAGCGCCCATGGCCGTCGGGCTGCGCTTCAGTGATTCTTCACTCGACAGCCCTGCTGCAGATTAACTCGCTTCTCCGGTCCACAGGCACCGCAGGTACGACATTTTCAGAAGACCAGATCTTCGTGCCAGACTATGTCATGGTCGGAAACATTACACTTCTGGGGTCAGAAAACTCTCCCTTCGATAGGGAACTCGCCACTGCTGTTCTCTGGCTACTCCACATGCTCGTGGGCGACGTGACGCCTGCTTCGGCAAATGCAGCTGTGGAATTCTTCCGTTCCCTACCAAGGGAGTTCTGCTCTTTTGCGTCTATCTTTGGCGGCGTCTCGTTTGAGGTGTCTCCGGCCATCGACCTAATCTATGCAGCAATCGAGAAGGGCGGCGACTGGGAAGTCGCCGAGCGCGCTCTAGTTACTTGGGGTGGGAAAACTGGAGCCGTTCGGTGGCGTCGGCTTTGCAACGTACTCGTCAAGCGGCTGCTAGACACGCCGGCAGTAGAACGCCCTCAGTCTTCGGACAATTTCATCCAAAACCTTCAAGGGGATGCGTCGCCAGATCAAATGATTCTCGACACCCCCAAAGAACTCCATCCTGCCCTCACAGACTATGCTTGGAGCCTTGCGCTTAGAAATAGGGCTGACAGGTACGCAGTAGATAGCACTGTTTTCGAACAAGCTATCCGGCATCTTCTCGACAGCCATTCATCACCCTTCGTGTTGCGTGATCTCGCCATCAGACTGTACACGGATATTCCTCACTGGATGGGTAGGACGGAATTGGATGCCCTGAAATTGGGTATGCTCACTACTCTCTTGGACTCACCCTACGCGGCAGGTAACGTGGAAGTAATTCCCATCGCCGTACGCTCGTGCTTGGAATTTGGAGATATCCCTGATTCCGTTTTGCGTGCGGCCTGCGCTGCAGTTGGGCGCAGCGACGAAATGCGCCGCTCTAACATCATTCGAATTCCGGGGCCCCATAGTTCTGCGCTCTACAAGGAACTGCTAGAGATTGTGTTCTCTGTCGCTGATCCGGAAGTCCGGGAAGGCGCTCTAGTTATGATCAAAGACAACAGCTACATGCATTCTTACCACTCATCCATTAGCGGAGGATCTGGTACGCGTATCCGCGTGAAAGGATTCGCGCGCATGCATCGCGCGCTCGCGAAATCAAAGGTGCCGATGGAAAGGAATGCTGGCCTCTGTTTGTTTGCGGTGCGCGCACCTAGGACTCACGAGGATTGGAGCATCCTGTACGATGCAATTTTGTCCTGTCGAGACCAGCAGACTGCAACTTCCATCAGAATCGCTTTGGGGGTGAACGCAAATAGTGAAGACGGACGGGATTTGTCAGAGTGGATCTCCTTCATGGAAAGGTGCCTTCAGCACGTTGAGTATCCTCCGCTGCAAGCACTGATCACCGATAGGCTCGACGAACTTCTTGCATCGCAAGACCAAAGTCTTCACCATTATGAAGAAGAGTTCGGTTTGCCACTGTCGTGGATGACCTCTTAACCCGAGGAGTGCGCGACCAGTGGTCTCGGCCGCAGCCGCCTTGACTCTCCAGTAGGGTGCCCGGTGTTGGGCACCGAAGGCCCGGTCTGCCCCGAGTGCAGCTAGCCCGTTGGCTCTGGCGGCTTCGTGCTGTGCACGCGCGAGGACGACGGCAGGCCCGCCTGCCGCTCTTGTCGACGTGTACACAGGTCATGTCTGGTAAAGCTGGGTAGATCGGTCCACAGCGCCACTGGAGATCCGCTCGTTCCCAACGCCGTTCCACTGACATCTAATGTTGACATCAACGACTACGGACGGCAGTGACAACCGGCAGCCACGTGCACCACCGGTGCGCACGGCAGACTTCTGCCCCCTGGGAGCCGACCGAACTCCTAAAGCGGTGCTCATCTCGGCGCGTGGCCCGGAGCCAACCGGCGAGCGCAGAGAAGTCGGCGTCTGCGAGGCTTTTGGCCGGGTCGACTCGATCAAGGAGCGACGGCCCAGGGTGTTGAGCGGCGCCCCAGAGGCGGTCCACGGCGCTGATCTCGTCGTCTTTTGTGATGGCTGGCCGCCCGGTCGTAGCTGGCAGCTTGCGCGGAACTCACCCAGCCCCCCGTGGCCATCCTCTGGCCAAGAGGAGGCAGTCAGAGCGGATGAACCTCCCTAAAGTGCAGGTCAAAGCCCCTCTGGCCGCGCGAATCAGGCTGGTCTTGAAAACCGTCGTGGCAGCGATGTCACCGTGGGTTCAAATCCCACCGCCTCCGCGCTGAGAACAGCGGAAACGGCCCCTGACCTGGGAAGTCGGTCGGGGGCCGTTCGCCTGCCCGGACTCCGTGGCTGCCCGGTGTGGCACCGTCCAGGCGACGGTCGGCCCCTCAGGCCACGGCGCCATCGCCGAGCTCGCCCGGGTGGTGGGGTCCCGTGGCAGGAAAGGGGCATCGCCGGCGAGGCAGCCCGAGGACTCGTCGCCTGGCTCAGCCGGCAGCCGGTGCGCACCGGCATCGCCCCCATCCACCCCGACCATCGGGCATCCGTCGCCACCGCCGCCGGGCTCACATCCACCGACGAACGGCACGGAGGCGAGAGCCGATGGCACCGGAGCCTCGGGCGATGACTTCGACGATCCTCAGGGCTTGACCACTGCTCATCGGCCCCTCGCAGGTGTGCCTAAGGTGTGTGCATGCTGCGACGACGCATCCCCATATCCATCCGGCCGAGCCTCGACGGAGGACGCCGGTGAACAAGCCTCTGAGGGCCGTGGCGATCTTCTGCGGGCTGCTGGTGCTCGCCCTGCTGCTCCGCGCGAACTGGCTGCAGTACGTGCGGGCCCCGGAACTTGCCACCGACCCGAAGAACCGGCGGGTGCAGATCGAGCAGTTCGCCACCCCGCGCGGTGACATCGTCGTCGGGGGCCGGGCCGTCACCGGCTCCACCGAGGTGCAGGGCACCGACCTCAAGTACAAGCGCACCTACGTCGACGGGCCGATGTACGCGCCGGTGACGGGATACGCGTCCCAGGCGCAGGGCATGACGTTGCTGGAGAGGACGTACGACGGCATCCTGACCGGAAAGGACGACCGCCTGGCCTTCCAGCAGTTCGCCGATCTCATCAGTGGCGAGGGCCAGCGGCCCGGCTCGGTGGTCACCACCATCGACCCGAAGGCGCAGAAGGCCGCTTACGACGGGCTGACCGACCTGAAGGGCGCGAGGGGGGCCGTGGTCGCGCTGGATCCCCGGACGGGCAAGGTGCTGGCCCTGGTCTCGGCGCCCTCCTATGATCCGTCGCAGTTCGCGGGCGGCACGTTCAAGGAGTCCGACCGGTTCGTGGCGCTCGACAAGGACAAGCGCAAGCCGCTGGCCAACCGCGCGCTGCGGGAGACCTATCCGCCGGGTTCCACCTTCAAGATCCTCACTGCGGCCGCCGCTCTGGAACACGGGATCGTCACCGACATCGACGCCCGTACGGACGCCGTTTCGCCGTACCCCCTGCCGCAGTCCAGCAACAGGATCGGCAGTGAGGCCGGCGACGCGGTCTGCAGCAATGCGTCGATGAAGACCGCGATGCAGTACTCGTGCAACAACGTCTTCCTGGACGCCGCGGCCGAACTGGGGCAGGACAAGATGCGGGAGACGGCCGAGAAGTTCGGCTTCAACGAGGACGTCTACTCCGACGACTTCGGCGACCTGCTCGCCACCAAGAGCCTCTACCCCGAGGACCTCGACGCGCCCGGTACCGCGCTCACCGGTATGGGACAGGGCAGCCTCACCAGCACGCCGATGCAGATGGCCATGGTCACCGCCGCGCTGGCCAACGACGGAAAGCTGATGCAGCCCTACGTCGTCGACGAGGTCCGCGGCCCGGACCTCAGCACCCTGGAGAAGACCCAGCCCGCGGTGATGAGCGAGGCGGTCTCCGCCGAGACCGCGCAGAAGGTGCAACAGATGATGGAATTCACCGCCGAGGAGGGCAGCGCCCGCCGCGCCCGGATCGACGGCATCACGGTCGGCGGCAAGACCGGTACCGCGCAACGCGGTGTCGACGTGGCCGACCAGGTGCCGTACGGCTGGTTCGTCTCCTACGGCAAGAAGCAGGACGGGTCCTCGGTCGCCGTGGCCGTCTTCATCGATCCGACCGACATGGACATCTCGCGCGCGGACATCTCCGGCGGCGGTCTCGGAGCACCCATCGCCCGCAGCGTCATGAAGGCGGTCCTGCAGCAGTGAAGCCGGATACGGAGCAGGGGATCTGTGCGGGGAACGTTCGATCGGGCAACCGCCCGTACCGGGCCCACGTCTTTCCCCGTGAATGTCACCGCAGGTAAAAGGGGAACAGCCGTGGTCGGAAAGGAAGTTGAGCAGACCGACGAGCGGGGTCACGACCTGGGGCCCTGGTGGGCGGGCATCGGGACGTGGGGAGCGGTCGCACTGATCGCCGTCGGCGGTCTCGCGGCAGCGTGGGTCTTCTTCCGGCTGCCCGGCACTCCGGAGGAGTCGGCAACCGGCTACCACCGGGCCGCCAAGATCGTCGCCATCGGCCTGGTGATCGTGGGCAGCGCCTTGCTGGGCCGTCGTCGCGCCCGGGTCGCGGGCGTCGAGGGGACGACCGAGGCGGAAGGCGCCTGACGCCACCGGTCGGTGAGCGACGTCGGACGGCGGCGGCTTCCTGAATCCCGCGGATCGCGTTCAGCGCGCCCTCGGTGAGGGCGGTGCGCTCCCGCAGGCTGTGCACCAGTCACCGCGAAAAGGGCCCACACATGTGGGCCCTTTCGGGCTGTTTCACCACGCCCGGCGGCCGGCCGCCGCGCTGCGGCCAATGGTGCGAGGCGTGTTTCGGCCCGGCGTTGCCGGCGGCCTCGTACCTGGCCGACCTTCACTCTTGACCGCCATGTACTTTACAACGCAAAGTAGAGCTGTGGGCGGCCGGTCGGCCGTCCGCTTCTCGGCGCTGCCGGAGCGCGACCACAAGGGGGACATCGTGGGGACACCGTCACTGAGCAGCGGGGGGTCCGGGCCGGGGGCACACGTGGCCGACCTGTTGGCGGCCACGGAAGGTCTGCGGGCCAGGACACGCGCACAGATGAACGGCTCGTGGGTCTCCCTTCTCGGCTTCGGTCTTCTTGCCCTGATGGCTGCTCCGGTGGCCCGGTACGCCTTCAACTTCGGGGCCCACGGCCGCAACGTCGGGTCCTACCCGGCCTTCGCTTACGCAGAGTTGATCGGCTTGTGCGTCGTCCACGAACCGGGGACCCCCTGTTTGGAGGGCGAGTTCGACGGCGCCGCCCTGCGCTTCGCGGCCTGGGGCGTGTGGTTCGCGCTTCTCCCCCTGGCATGGTTCGCCTTCGCCCGCTGGTACCGCCTGCGCGGCGAGGCCCGGGGTGTCGTCCCCCGCCGCGGCGCGTGGATCCGCACGACCGTCATGGCCACCGCAGTGATCACGACCGCCCTGATGGCGCTGCTGTTCGGCAGGAACCAGCCGTGGGAGGCGACGGTGCTGGAGAACAGCTACGCCTCCCCGTGGTACCTGGTCGGTATCGGGCTCGTCGCCCTCGGGCTGGTCGAACGCAGCTGGATCGCCGCAGCCGCCGGCGCCGCACATGCCCTGCTGCTCACCGGCTACCTCGGTGCCTCCTGGGGCAGCGGATGGCTCCCCTGGCAGCATCCCGCACACCCCGGCTGGACCGACGGGCCGCAGGCCAAGGCGCTCCTGCTCGCCGCCATCCTGCTGCTTGCCGGCCTGGCCGAGTGGGCGGTGGCCCGTCATCGAGTCACGTCCGGCGCCGTCGACGCGGGTACGGTTGCCTCATGAGCGCCGGAGACTCCACCGCTACGTCGGATGAACAGGAGGAACTCCATCCGACCCAGTCGCTGGACGACACCGTCCACCAGCGCGTGCGACTCGGCATCCTCACCATCGCCAAAGAAGCCGACCGAGTCGAGTTCGGCTTCCTGAAGAAGCAACTGGCCGTCACCGATGGAAATCTCTCCCGACACCTGAAGGTGCTGGAGGAATCGGACCTGATCACCGTGGAGAAGGGCTACGCCGGTCGGCGCCCCCGAACCTGGATCGCCCTCACCCGCGACGGCGCGCAGGCACTGGACGCCGAACTCCGTGCTCTGCGCGCACTGGTCCGTCGCCTGGAAACTCCCCGCCCCGGATCCGGCCCACCCGACACATGACCACCGCTTCAGGAGTTCGGTCAGCGGAGCACACGGGATGCTCCTCCCCGGGCTTCGGGGGCTGCTGATCCACCTCTGACTGCCCGGATCCCTGACTGTCCGACGACGTCGATGCCGGCTGGTGATGTCAACCTGCTTGGGAAGAGTGGCTGTTCATGAGACGACCTGCAGGTCTCTCGCACGGTGCCCGCGTGTGAACTTGTGAAATTCGCGGCGCCGGACAGCAGTGGAACGGTCTGGTGTCCGCCGACGTCTCCCCTCTCCGGGGCACGGCGGCCGTGCCCCGGAGAGGGGAGACCGGGTGCATACGGGCGGCTTCGCCAAGTGGACAAGGCGGTTCGAGGACGAGCGCGAGCGCAGGCGCGCCCAGGGCGACCCGGACTGGGGGCAGAGCGCGACGCTGCATCCGGCGGTGTGGGCCAGCATCCAGCGCTTCCAGGTCGGCGAGGACGGTGATGGCGCCAACCTCGTCGGCAAAGCGGATGCGGCCGGCGACGGCGACTACGCGCAGGCAGTCCGGCTCTTCGTCGCCGAGGAGCAGAACCACGCCCGTCTCCTCGCCCGGCTGCTGGCTGCGGGTGGGGTGCCGACGTTGACCGGCCACTGGAGCGACACGGTCTTCGTGCGGCTGCGGCGTCTCCTGGGCCTGCGCATGGAACTGCTGACGCTGATGATCGCGGAAGTGGTGGCACTGCGTTATTACCGGGCCCTGCGCGATGGCACCGACGACTCGCTCACTTCGGATGTGGCGGGGCGGATCCTGTCCGACGAGCAGCGCCACGTTCCGTTCCATTGCGAGCGGCTGCACGCCTCCCTGGCGGAACTGCCCCGCGCAATGCGCCGCCCGGTGATGGCCCTGTGGCGACTTCCTCTGCTCGCGGCCTCCCTCGTCGTCGCCGCCGACCACGGTCCGGCGCTGCGACGCCTCGGCATCGGACGCCTGCGCTTCGTGGCTGATGTCGCGGCCTCGTCCGGCGCGGTCGTCTCCGCGGTGCTGGCGCCCCACCCGGATGCGTGGACGAGCGCGGGCTGACAACAGACAGCCCACCGCTTCCCGCCGCCTCGTCAGGGGCGAGGCCGGGTGATTTCGTTCCTGAGCTGTGGCTTCACCGAGTGAGGAAGCGGGCAGGTACTCGAACATGAGACACCGGTGTTGACCGTGGCTGACCCCGCATCTGCCATGGTTGTGGCACGAACCTCAACCGCCGACAGCCAGCCACGACGGCGGGCGTGCCAACCGACCAGGCGCGCGTATGCCTCACTGCACCCCACCGCCCTCCACCACGCTGCCAGTGCCGTCGACCGGAGCAAGCCACGACGGTCGGCACGCGCTGACGGTGCCTGAGCCCTCAGCTTGGGAAGCTCGGGTTGTCTACGGGGGACGCGTCCCGCGTCGTGGTGCAGGGGATCGGGCGTTACCCGTTCCGGTACGAGGCCCCTGACGATCTCCGCAGAGGCGACAGTCCACGAGGCGCCCTGCTGAGGCGAGTTGCCCCCCGGGACGACGGATCAACCGTCTTCGACCTGCGGATTCCGGTCGGACCGCGGGCGAAGTGAGCCCGGTCCGGTCGGCGAACGGCCGACCGGACCGGGCTTGCGGACCAGCCGGACGGGCCGGGCCGCGGATCAGCCGGGATCACTTGAAGGTGATGTCCCAGTGGTCGCCTTCCTTGGCGTAGGTGACGTCGATGCCTCCGGCGAGCTGCCCCTTCCAGAGCCGGGCGCCGTCACCGCGGGTCCCGGCTGCCTTGTTGTGTGCCGGGATGTACTTGGTGATGCAGGCACCTTCGTTCCGGATGCGCAGGTCCAGCTTGTAGCCGTTGTAGTGGGAGTAGGTACCGGAGGAGTGGCCGGGCTCGGTGCCGGCCGTGACGACGACCGGGCATCCGCTGGCCTTCTTCAGCGCGATGACCCCCTGGATGGAGCGGGCCCGGACACCGTCGAAGGAGGTGCAACCGCGTCGGCGCTCGGTGCAGTTGCCCGAAGAGCTCCACGTGATGCCGGCGGCACGGAGCTGGGAGAGAGCCTGCTGATTGGTGAGCTTCCCGTTGCCGGCGGGCGGTGTGGAGGGTTCGGGAGCAGCGGGAGCACCGGAGGTCTTTCCGGAGATCAGCTTGTTCCAGGTCTTCGGGCCGATGATGCCGTCGGCCGTGAGTCCGTGGCTGCGCTGGAAGGCGACTGTGGCGCGCTTGGTCGCCGGGCCGAAGACTCCGTCGGCGGCGACACGGTGGCCGTAACCGGCGAGCTGGGTCTGCGCGGCCTTCACCGCGGAGCCCTTGGAGCTCTGGCGGACGGTCGAGATCAGCTTGTTCCAGGTCTTCGGGCCGATGATGCCGTCGGCCGTGAGTCCGTGGCTGCGCTGGAAGGCGACTGTGGCGCGCTTGGTCGCCGGGCCGAAGACTCCGTCGGCGGCG
>NZ_JAESIF010000002.1:311206-403675 GCF_016757295.1 Streptomyces sp. M2CJ-2
GGCCGTGAGTCCGTGGCTGCGCTGGAAGGCGACTGTGGCGCGCTTGGTCGCCGGGCCGAAGACTCCGTCGGCGGCGGTCGTGCGTCCTGCCGCGGTCAGCAGGTGCTGCGCGGTGGCGACATCGGTGCCGCGCTGCCCTGTCTTCACCACAGGCCACGAGGCAGCGGGCTGCTGCGCGGGCGGCCGGGGGGTTTCGGGCTTCGGCTCGGGGGTGGTCGGCTTCTGGCCGGCGCCTATGTGAGCCATGGCACGGAGCTGACTCAAAGTGCCTCGGTAGACATTGAGGTCGGCGTTGCCACCGATGCCCGGGATGCGGCCGGTCTCCGAGTGCTGCCAGATCGTCCAGGAACGGCCGCCGATGGATGCGGGCTCCCGGGTGCCGCTCTGGTACCGCGGCTGCCACAGAGGGCTCTTGGCCAGACCCTCGGTGCGGCCGCCCAAGCAGGTGTCGGTGAAGTCCCTGGACGTGTAGACGATCGGCTCCACCCCGAACGCGGCGCGGGTCTTGGCGAGGAAGCCTGCGATCTGGGTGCTGTTGACGCCGGAGGGGCAGCGCCCGCGGATCTTCTCCAGGTCGACGACCGGCGGCAGTTGTCCCGCCTTCTGGCCGGTGTAGCCCGCCGCCCGCACGGTGCGGATGAAGTGGTCGGCCTGGGCGGCACCGGATCCGGTGTCGTAGAAGTGGTAGGGCGCGTTCAGCAGGCCGGCCTTCGATGCGGCGGCGAAGTCCCCGGCGAATCGCGAGTCCTTGAAGCCGGTCCCCTGAGTGGCCTTGTGGAAGACGAACGTGTGGCCGGCTGCCTTCGTCTTCGACCACTGGATCGGGTGCTGGTTGTGGTGGCTGGTGTCGAAACCCTTCACGCTGTACGTGCTGGGGCTGACCGCCTGCGCCTTCTCACTTCCGAACGTGCTGACGATGCCGAACACGGTCGCCGAAGCGACCGCGACCGCACCTGCCTGAAGTGCCAGGTTTCTGGCGCGCATATCTCATCCCTCGTTCGTGCCACCACCCACACGCGGTGGTGCGGGTGGGGAAGCCGTGGCGCGGCAACTGTTCTGCCGCGCTGTTGGGATGAAGATTCAATAAGCGCTGTTCCATCGGTAGCCTGATCGTCGTTTCATCCGTACTGCGGTGTCCCAGCTGTCCCGTCGGGTCGCTGACCTGCCCAAAGGAACGGATCTGGAACGCACTGTGTACTTCGGCACTGGGAGAGATGTGCAGCCCGAGCAGGAGAACAAGCAGACGTCGGGCCCGACTGGGGAGTTGATCGCTCTGAGCGAGGCGCTGCTCCGGGTGAAGCAGGAGAGGAACCTCTCTCTCGACGCGTTCAAGCACGACACGGGCTACTCACGCTCGTCGTGGAACCGCGTGCTCAAGGGCCAAGCGTTCCCGCCGCGTGATGCGATAGCCCGACTTTGTGCCCGTCGCGGTCTGGACACCGCTCACTTCATGAAGCTGTGGGACGCCGCCGAGGAGGCCCGTCGGCGTTCCGGCGCGACCCCGTTGCTGTCACCGGCAGGGGACAAGAGCGACGTAGGAGCCGGGCCCTCGGTTTCCGGGGCTGTTGAGGTGGACGCCGACTCTACGGTTCCTGTCGGGGCGGACTCGGCGACTCCTGTGGCAACGGCCATGGACGCTGCCGCGGTTCCCCCGGAACCGGTTGCGGGCCCGGGACATGCCACCCCGGTGACCAGGCCGGACGACGCGGCGGACGGCGCTGCGGCCCCGGCGGATGAAAGCCGGCGAGCGGACTCGGTACCCGTCGCGGGGGTGGATGCCGTGCCGGCGCCGGGGCCGTCGCCCTCTGAGGCTCCCGTACCGGCATCTGACGTGAGGGACGACACGAGCGGAGGTCGCCGTCGGCCGACGTTCGACAACCGGTGGCTGCTCCTGGCGGCGCTGGCCGTCCTGCTGCTGTTGGGCCGCTGGTACGCGCCCACTGCCGCGGACGGGGACGCGCCGGTGGCCGAGCGCTCGGCAACTCCCCAGGAGCGTCCGTACGACAGTGAGTCGACCGCCTCCGTCCCCGCCCCGGACGAGAAGATTCGCCCGGAGCCCGACCCCGGGGGAGAGGGAGATGCCGAGCGGGAGGAACGTTTCGGCGGTGTTGGTGTCGAGAGGGAGACCCCGCCCGGGCCGCCTGCTGCGAGGCCGTCCCAGGGATCGACTTCCCGGGCTTCCGGGAACCCGTCGGTCGAGGCGTCCCCCCCGGCCGAGCCCGAGCCCGCCAAAACCACCGCGCCCGCGCCGGGCAGTGCAGGCCGCGCCAACTGCCACTACTCCTCGGACCGCACCCGGACCTTCGCCAAGGGCATGGTCGGTTCCGAGGTCAAGGAGATCCAGTGTCTGCTGAACAGCAACTACCACTTCACGCTGGACACCGACGGCAAGTTCGGAACCGCCACCGACACTGCCGTGCGTGCTGTCCAGAGGTGCAGCGTGCTCACCGTGGACGGACAGGTCGGTCCGCGGACATGGAAGTACCTGGACACTCCGAAATCGGGTTGCGGCAACTGAAATCCGGTTGACTGCCTGCGGCTCACCGACGAGGAGATGACGTTGCTGTCCTCGGCCGGCCGGGTTCGCGGACGGTGGTGACCGGCCCGGCCGGTGGCTCAACGCACGGCGGCGTCGGTGAGAATCGCCTGAATTCGTGCGCGGCACTCGGCCACGAAGGCCGGAAAGGTGTCCCAGTAGTAGGGGATTCCACTGATGCCCACCGCGATCGTCCAGGCACGGGCACGGCCCCAGGCCGCATTGTCGAGGTCCAGGGTGCCCCAGTACGCCCGCCGCGCTTGCGGCGGCAGGCCCCAGGGCGTGGCGTCTCGGCGTCGGGACAACCGACTGAAAGCCCCCGAAGTCGATGTCCGCGTGGAGCGCGCCCTCGCGGACAAGAAGCTTGGTCGGCTTGAAGTCGCCATGAAGCCGCATGCGGGGGCCGTAGGGCTCCGTCGCTGCCATGCCCGGCCGTCGAGCAGTGCCAGACAGAAGCCCGCCCGTGTGCCATCGGCCAGAAGCCTCGTCACGGAGGCCGGATCGGGGCCGGTCCCGTGTGGGCGCCGCGTGTCCATGCCCGACCGAGTTCCGGAACTTCCTGGACCAGCAGGGGATTCCTCGACTCAAGTCCTGGCGAGCCGCCAGCGGTGGGCCTCGACGTCACCCAGATCCCCGACAGGGTCAAGCTGAGCCACTCAGAGCAACCAGGGGAAGAAAAGCAGGCGGGTTGCGGAGTACGGATGTGCTCGCGCTGGGGTCAGCCCGGCCTGTGGCCGACGAAAAAGGCTGGTGGTAAGCCTGATGACCAGGTAGGAAGAGCGCCATGAGCGCCTCCGACCTCCAGAACCCCGCCGACCGGCGGACTTTCCTCCGCACCACGCTCGACCTGGGCGATGTGCTGCTGCACCCGTGGGGCCGCGAGGCCGCCGAGTCGAAAACGATGCTGGACGGCCTGATCGCCGCCGCGGCAGACCCGAAGATCGCCCTCTGGAACCCCCTCGCGATAACCGACCGCAGCGATGCCCGGGCATGGCTCGAATCTCGAGACGGAGGCTGGGACCGCGGTGCCGGCGCCGCTTTCGCCGTGCTGAACGCCAACGACGGCGTCCTGTTGGGCAGCGTCACCCTGCGCTGGGTCGACCGCGCGGACGGCCTGGCGATGATCGGCTACTGGACGCTGCCGACCGCCCGCGGACGGGGGGTGGCCACTCGAGCAACGGGGGCGGTCACCAGCTGGGGCTTCCGGACAGCCGATGCCCGCCGGATCGAGATCGCCCACGCAGTCGACAACGAGGCCTCCTGTCGAGTGGCCCACCGCTGCGGTTACCTTCCCGAAGGCACCTTGCGCGACTCGCACCGCTTCGGCGATGGGGCCTACCACGACGAGCACCTGCACGCCCGCCTGGCCACCGACCCGGAACCGACCGACCCCACGGGGGAACCGACGGCAAACGGCACGTCACGGTAGCTGGGCGAAGCGCTTGCCGCCGAACAACTGCAGGCTTGCTCGTTACTTGCCCCCCGTTCCTCGCAGCCAGCCCGTGAGGCAGGTAACGGGCACGAAGGTGATGAACGCGACTCTGCGAGGGTGCCTGCACGTGTCTGACATGCGGTGCAGCGGCCAACGGCTACCGCCCCCGCACACTGAGCAGTGAGAACGGCCGGGCAGGCTGGGGGGTCATGACGCCGCTCGCAGGAGGCGGAGTTGGCCGATCTCTGTGGCGTTCTTCAGAAGTTCGGTGTTCACCCAGGCGGCCGTGTGGGCCACGGTGTACGCCGGGTCGCTCGGCCAGGTGAACGGTGCCGTGGCGTCCAGGTCGGTGTCGGTCAGGCCGTCCAGCGTCGCGAGCCACTCTGCTCGCAGGTCGCGCAGCCACCGGACGGTCGCCGGTCCTGCTCCGGGCCAGGTGATCTCGGTCCGCTCCCGGGGCCGGCGCCCGTGCGCGTGGTCCAGGGCCACGCTCCACCACCAGCCGATGTGCCAGCTGATCCAGGCGATGGTCGGTACGCGTACGGGGTCGGGCTCGGTCTCCGCCCAGTCCGGGGTCCAGGTTCCGTCGGCGGCGCGGTGCATCGTCCAGCAGTGGGCGGTGGGCTGCCACAGGAAGTCGTCCGGCTCCAGCCGCTCCAGGTGGTACTCGAACAGGGACCAGGTCAGTTCGAACTGCCAGCACAGTAGTTCTGTTCGGGAGAGGGGGGCGGGGGCGACGCGGGTGGGTGACATGGTCGGCACTCTAGGGCGGGGGTGCGTCAAGGGCTTTCGGTTTGTCGACCGGGGCGGGGAGTCAGGGGTGGTGGCCCGTCATGCGGGCCGCCGAGGCGATGGTCGCGCGGGCCTCGCGTTCGGACAGGCCCGTGGTGAGGGCCGCGTCGACCAAGGGGTTCACCAGAGCGGGGCCGATGCCGTCCTCGTAGGCGCGGCAGGCCGCCCAGAACAGGCGGGTGTTGCGCTGGCCCTCGTGTGCCGCGAGGACGAACTGGACGAGTCCCCGGCCGTGACCGCCGGTCGACGGGGGCGTGGGGTGGTGGGCGCGGGGCGGTGGCAGGAGAAGCCGCAGGAGGGCGGGCGGGCAGGCGGCGGGGGGTAAGTGAGCGGTCCCCGGGGCGGTCGTGTAGGTGCCGTGGTCCGTGCGGGAGCCGGGGCCGACGAGGTAGCCCCCGGCGCCGCGGATGTCGATGCCGGGGGCGAGGCGGCTCGCGGAGTTGGGGACGACGACGTCCGGCGGGCCGCTGAGCCACAGGTGACGGCCGCCACCGGGGGTCAGGACGGTCACCGTGGCGGGGATCGTGAACAGGTGGCGCAGGGCCAGTTCGCGCAGGGCGGCGGAGGAGTCCGTACCGGTCTTCGTGTCGAGGTCGACACCGATGAGGTGGTGCGGGGGCAGTCCGCAGGCGATGCCGTAGCCGGTGGCCCTGGGCGCGGCGGCGAAGAGCAAGCGGATGCGGGCGGGGTCGGTGGAGGCGTCGTGGACGCCGTGCCCGAAGCGGCCGCACTCGCCGTGGCAGGGCGTGGATCGGTCGGTGCGGGGGGCGGGTTCGTCGCGGTGCGGGGAGCGCAGGGCGGGGAGTTTGGTCCGGGACAGCGGGATGACGGCCAGTCCGCGTTCGGCGGCTGACAGAGCGTGTGCGAGGGCCAGCGTGGTGGCCTGCCGGTCGGTGGTGGCCATGGATCTATTTTCGTACGCGCGTTCGAGAAGGGGAAGAGGGGAGGGTGCGACGCGCCGGGGTTCGTGCGGTTTGCGGAAAAAGTGCCGAAACGCTTCCCCCCTTGCGGGGGTTGGCGGGCAGAGGGTCGTGTCGGGCGGAGAGGTGGCTCGGGGGGAAGGGGGAGGTTTATCGATTTGTGCTCACACTTGCGTGCCAATGACGGCTTCCGAGGTGGTTCACCGGGATTCGGTGGGCAATCCTGAACTCGCGACGTCGTACACAGTGCCGGGGTGGTCGGCCGACTCCCCTGGCGGCAGCCGTACATCACGCACACACGCTCATGCGCCGGTGCGTCCTTGGTTCTGGAGGGAACACAACATGGCAAGCATCCGTACCGCCCGTGCCGTCGCCGCCGTCTCCGCTCTTCCGCTCGCGGCGGCCCTCTTCGCCGGCGTCGCGACGGCGGACACCGGCGCTCTCGCGGACGACGGATCGAACGCCACGGCCACAAGCGCCGAGGCGGGAGTGCTCGGCAGCGGCGTCGGCGGCGACAACTACGGCAACGCGGCCACCACGCAACAGCAGGCCGTCGGTTCCGGTGCCTCGAACCAGAGCAACACCGCCCAGGTCAACGGCTCCGCGTTCACGTCCGTCGTCCAGGGCAACGACAACGTGGTGGTCAACTTCACCCCGCTGTGGTGATGAGGTGAGAGGGCTGACGGCCCTCTGACGCCGTGTGGGGTGCGATCCGTGGGGTGCGAGGCGTCTGCGCGGCGGTACTCCGGTACCGTCGCGCAGACGTTTCCGGGTTTCCGCGGTGCTCCCCCCAAGGGGGAACCCGCACGGGCCTCCCCCGCTCGTCCACCTTCAGGAGGTGCGGCAGGCCCCGCCCCTACAACCTGAGGGGGACGCGGCTTCGGGACCTGCGGCCGATTTGCCGGACGTGCCCCGCTCATAGCGTTGAGTCATGACCAGACCCGTCTGCACCAGCGCTTCGAACGCCGCTGCTCCGGCGGCGCAGACCCTTCCGTACCCGTCGTTCTCGTCGTACATGAGGGCCCGGCAGCCGGTGCTCCTGCGTACCGCCCGGTCCTTGACCGGGAACCCGAGCGACGCGGAGGACCTGCTGCAGACCGCGCTCGCCAAGACGTACGTCGCCTGGGAGCGTATCGAGGACCATCGTGCGCTCGACGGCTATGTGCGCCGGGCGCTGCTGAACACGCGGACGTCGCAGTGGCGCAAGCGCAAGGTGGACGAGTTCGCCTGCGACGAGCTGCCCGAGCCGGACCCGGTCCCCGGCGGCGACGACCCGGCCGAGCGGCAGGCGCTGCGCGACGCGATGTGGCGGGCGATCATGCGGCTGCCCGCGCGGCAGCGTGCCATGGTCGTCCTGAGGTACTACGAGGACCTCAGCGAGGCCCAGACGGCCGAGGTGCTCGGCGTATCGGTGGGCACGGTGAAGTCGGCCGTTTCGCGGGCGCTCGGGAAGTTGCGGGACGACGCCGAGCTGGGGCTCGTCCGGTCCTGACCGAGAGCGAAGTTCCGCGGAACGTGATCGATCATTCGTTCACCTAGTGACATACCGAGCGGTATGTGCGCAGAATCAGCACGACCGTTACCGCCGCGTAGGCAATGTCGCCCAGGAGGACGCCGTGCTCAGCACCATGCAGGACGTACCGCTGCTGATCTCAAGGATCCTGACCCACGGGTCGACGATCCACGGCACGTCACAGGTGACCACCTGGACCGGCGAGGGCGGCCCGCACCGCCGTTCCTACGCGGAGATCGGCGCCCGCTCGGCCCAGCTGGCCCACGCCCTGCGTGAGGACCTCGGGGTGGCCGACGAAGACCGGGTGGCCACGCTCATGTGGAACAACGCCGAGCACGTGGAGGCGTACTTCGCCATCCCCTGCATGGGCGCGGTGCTCCACACCCTGAACCTCCGCCTTCCGGCCGAGCAGCTCGCGTGGATCGTCAACCACGCCGCAGACCGGGTGATCATCGTCAACGGTTCGCTGATCCCGCTGCTCGCTCCGCTGCTGCCGCACCTGAAGACCGTTCAGCACGTCGTCGTGACCGGGCCCGGAGACCGTTCCGCGCTGGCGGACGCCGACGTCCAGGTGCACGAGTACGAGGACCTGATCGCCGGAAAGCCCATCGCCTACGACTGGCCGGAGCTGGACGAACGCGCCGCCGCCGCCATGTGCTACACCTCGGGCACCACCGGGGACCCCAAGGGCGTGGTCTACAGCCACCGTTCGATCTACCTGCACTCGATGCAGGTCAACATGGCCCAGTCGATGGGCCTGACCGACCGGGACACCTCCTTGGTCGTGGTCCCCCAGTTCCACGTCAACGCCTGGGGCCTGCCGCACGCCACCTTCATGACCGGCGTCAACATGCTGATGCCGGACCGCTTCCTGCAGCCCGCCCCGCTCGCCGAGATGATCGAGGGGGAGCGGCCGACGCACGCCGCCGCCGTCCCCACCATCTGGCAGGGCCTGCTGGCCGAGCTGCTGGCCAAGCCCCGGGACGTCTCCTCCCTCACCCAGGTCACCATCGGCGGCTCGGCCTGTCCGCCCTCGCTGATGAAGGCCTTCGACGAGCTGGGCATGCGGGTCTGCCACGCCTGGGGCATGACGGAGACCTCCCCGCTCGGCACCATCGCCCGTCCGCCGGCCGAGGCCGTGGGCACCGAGGCGGAGTTCGGCTACCGCCTGACCCAGGGCCGTTTCCCGACCGGTGTCGAGGCCCGGCTCACCGGCCCCGGCGGCGAACGGCTCCCCTGGGACGGCGAGTCCGCGGGCGAGCTGGAGGTGCGCGGCCCCTGGATCGCCGGCGCCTACTACAACGGCGTCGACGCCGAACCGCGGCGTCCCGCCGACAAGTTCAGCGAGGACGGCTGGCTGAAGACCGGGGACGTCGGCACCATCAGCCGCGACGGCTTCCTCACCCTGACCGACCGGGCCAAGGACGTCATCAAGTCCGGCGGTGAGTGGATCTCCTCCGTCGAGCTGGAGAACGCGCTGATGTCCCACCCCGATGTCGCGGAGGCCGCCGTCGTCGCCGTCCCGGACGACAAGTGGGGGGAGCGCCCGCTGGCCACGGTCGTCCTCAAGGAGGGGTCCACCGCCGACTTCACCACCCTGCGCGCCTTCCTCGCCGACGGGGGCGTCGCCAAGTGGCAGCTGCCCGAGCGCTGGACGGTGATCGAGTCGGTGCCGAAAACGAGCGTCGGCAAGTTCGACAAGAAGGTGCTGCGCAGGCAGTACGCCGAGGGCACGCTGGACGTCACCCGGCTCTGACGCTCGACGCCCCGACTCCTGACGCCGTTACGCACCACGGCCGCGCCGGGTGGGGACGGACGAACCTCGGTCCGTTCCCACCCGGCTTACGCCGTCGCTCAGTTGGTGCCGATACGGGCGAGCAGGTCGACGATCCTGTCCTGCACCTCGTCGCTCGTGGACCGCTCCGCGAGGAACAGCACCGTCTCGCCGGAGGCCAGCAGCGGCAGGTCGGCCTGTCCGACGGCGGCGGTGTAGACGACGAGCGGGGTGCGGTTGAGCTGCCCGTTCGCCCGCAGCCAGTCGATGATCCCGGCGGATCCGGCCTGCTGCCGACGCACCTGCATCAGGTCCATCACCACCAGGTTCGGCCGGAACTGCCCCGCCAGCGTCACCGCGTCCGCATCACCCGCGGCCCGCGCGACCTGCATACCGCGCCGTTCCAGCGTCGCGGTCAGCGCCAGCGCGATCTCCGCGTGCTCCTCGATCAGCAGCACCCGCGGCGGATGCTGCTCGCTGTCACGCGGCGCGAGGGCCTTCAGCAGTACGGCGGGGTCGGCGCCGTAGGCGGCATCGCGCGACGCCTGCCCCAGTCCGGCCGTGACGAGCACCGGAACCTCGGCGGCCACCGCCGCCTTCCGCAGTGACTGGAGCGCCGTCCGGGTGATCGGCCCGGTCAGCGGGTCCACGAACAGCGCGGCGGGGAACGCCGCGATCTGGGCGTCGACCTCCTCGCGCGAGTGCACGATCACCGGCCGGTAGCCGCGGTCGCTCAGCGCCTGCTGCGTGGCGACGTCCGGCGCGGGCCACACCAGCAGCCGACGCGGGTTGTCCAACGGCTCCGGCGGCAGTTCGTCGTCCATCGGCTGCGGACGCGGGGGGTCCGCCACCTCGACGGCCCCGCCCGGACCGTCCAGCGGTTCGGGGCCCTCGGCCGCGTCCGCGTCCGGCGCCCCTATCGCGTACGAGCGTCCCGTGCCCTCGGTCGTCGGCGCGAGCCGCGACTGCCCGGCGGGCGAGTGCTGCGGCTGAGGCTGCGACAGCGACGGGGGCTGCGGGGGCGACGGGGGCTGCGGCTGGGACTGCGCTTGTGCCGGTGTCTGTGCGCGCGCGGGTGCCTGGGGCGCCGCCTGCGCCTGCCGCTGGGCGGGGGCGGAGCCGGCCGTGGCGTGCGGGCGGGCGCCCTGCTCGTGGTCCGCGGCCGGGTCGGTACGCGTGCCGAGCTTGCGGCGACGGCCCGAGCCGCCCGGCTGATGCGGGGGAGGCGTGGCCGCCGGCAGCGGCTGCTGGACCTGGACGGCCTGCCGGGTGAACGGCACGCCCTGCCCCAGAGTGCGCACGCTGAACGCACGCCCCTGTGTCGAGTTCGGGTCCACCGGTGCCGGGGCTTCTGCCGGCAGCGGCTGCGGCTGCGGCTGAGCAACCCGCTGTGCGGGTACGGGGGTGGGCGCGGCCTCGGGTGGCAGGGGGGTGCCCGGTGCGGGCGCCGCCACACCGCTCGGCGGCACGGGGGCACCCTGCGGTGGCACGGGGGCACCGGCGGCGGGCCACGGCGGCTGCGCGGCCGGGGTGCCGTCGGGCGGAGTTCCCTGACCCGGCGCGGCCTCGGCGGGCAACGGCTGGGCGGCGGAAGCGGGCTGCTCCGAGGCCGGGGCGGCGGGCTGTGCCGGGACCGGGGCGGCGGGCTGGGGCATCGGCTGACCGCCGGACGCCACCTGGGGCTGATCGAGGGGCGCCGGTGCCGGTGGCTGCACCGCTTGTGCCGGTGCCGGTGGCTGTACCTGAGGCATCTGCCCGGGGACGGCGGTGCCCGGTCCCTGCACAGGCCCGACCTGCGGCGGAACGGCCGCACCCTGCGGGGGTACGGGCATGCCCTGCGGGGGAATCGGGGCACTCTGCGCGGGTGCCACCGGTTGAGCCGGAACCGGGACCGGTGCTGGGACCGGTGCCTGGGCCGGCACCGGCGCGGGGACCGTGCCCTGCTCGGCCGACTGGGCGACGGCGCGACGGCGTCGGCCCGTCGGGGCACTGGTGGGATGCGGCTGCGGCGGGGTGTGATCGTCGGACTGGTCGTGCGGGACGGCGTCATGGCGCCCGTCGCGCAGGGCGTCACCGGGAGCGGCCGGTCCGGGAAGTGGCACCGGCACCGGGCCCTCCTGCGGGCCCTCGACCACCCCGGCTTGCTCCTCCTGGTCCCCCTGGTCCGCTTCGGCGGGCGGCAACGCGAACACCGTACGGGGCGCGGCCTCCTGCGCCGCCGCCCGCTCGGTGGCCGCCGCCAGCGCCCGCCGACGCCGCCCGGTCGACTGAGGCTGTTCCTCCTGCTCCTGCGCCCGGCCCTGAGCGGCCTGTGCCGTTCCGTCCGCACCGCCCGCAGCGGGCAACGCGGGCGGCAGGGCGTGCTGCTCACCGGAGGCCTGCCCGGCGCGCAGTCCTCCGGAGGGGACGGGCACTCCCTGCGGCGGTACGGTCCCGCCCAGCCCCGTGTTCGAGGCGGCGGACCCCGCCGCGGACTCGGCGGCCGTGACGACGGCCCCACCGACCGCACCGACCGCGCTCGCGCCCGGTACGGCGGCAGCGGCCTCCGCGCCCTCGGCCGGTCGCCCACGACGCCGTCCGGTCCCGCCGGACACCACCACCGCGCTCTCGTCGGACGCCTGAGCCGGAAGCTGCGCGGGCTCCGCCGCGGCCGCCGCCCGGCGCCTGCGCCGACCGGTGGGGGGCGCCCCGGCGTCCGTACCGGAACCGGAGCCTTCTTCGGCCCCCGGCACCCCGCTCTCCAGGAACGCGTCCACCGAGGCCCGCCGGGCCCTCCGCCGCCCGCCACCGGAACCCCGCTGACCGCCCGCGGCCGAACCGGCCTCCTCGGCCGAGACCTCCGCCGACGCCGAGGCCGACGCCGACCCCGGTCCCTGCGAAGGCACCGGCACAGGCGGTACAGCCACCGGCACCGGCGCTTCCTCCGGAACCTCCGCAGGCTCCCCGGAAGTCAGCGCGAGCTGCCCCTGACCTGCGGCGACGGCACCGGCTCCGCCTCCGATGGGCACCTCGAGGACGAACGCGCTGCCGCTCATCCCCGGCACCTCGTGCGTCTGCAGCACACCTCCGTGCGCCCGTACGATCCCGCGCACGATCGGCTCGTGCACCGGATCGCCGCCGCTGTACGGCCCACGCACCTCGAGGCGTACGACCTCGCCGCGCTGCGCCGCCGCGACCACGACCGTGTTGTCCAGGTAACCGCCCGCCGACACGGGAGTGTTGCCGGTGGCGTCGACGCCCGCGACGTCCGCGACGAGATGCGCGAGGGCGGTGGCGAGCAGCCGTGAGTCGACCTCGGCCTCGATGGGCGGCGCGTGCACGGCGAACTGCACCCGGCCCGGCCCGATGAGCTCCACGGCCCCGTCGACACCGGCGGCGACGACGGCGTCGAGCATCACCTTCGTACGGGTGATCCCCTCCGTCCCGGCGTCGAGCCGCTGGTAGCCGAGGACGTTGTCGATGAGGGTGGTGATCCGGGAGTAGCCGGCCGACAGGTGGTGGAGCACCTGGTTGGCCTCGGGCCACAGCTGGCCGGCGTCGTCCGAGGCGAGCGCGGTCAGTTCGCGGCGCAGTTCCTCCAGCGGACTCCTGAGCGACTGCCCGAGCAGGGTGAGGAGCTGTTCGTGCCGGCCGGAGAGGGCCTCGTAGCGGTCCTTCTCCCGCTCGCCGAGCGCGGCGTACCGCTCCTCGTTCGCGGCGAGTTCCTCGGTGTGCGCCTCGCGCAGCTCCTCCAGCTCGCCGACGTGCTTCTGGCGCAGGGCGGTGAGCTCGGAGGCGTGCTCCTCGGCGAGCCGCTCCAGCTCCTCGGCGTGCTGCCGCCCGGCCTCCTCCTTCTCCTTGACGACCGCGTCGTAGGGCCGCCGGTCGGTGAAGGTCATGACGGCGCCGACGAGCTGGTCGCCGTCGCGCACCGGCGCGGTCGTCAGGTCGACCGGCACCTTGTCGCCGCTCTTGGAGTACAGCACCTGCCCGCGCACCCGGTGCTTGCGCCCGGAGCGCAGGGTGTCCGCGAGCGGGGACTCGCCGTACGGGAAGGGCGAGCCGTCGGCGCGCGAGTGGAGGACGAGGGTGTGCAGCTCGCGCCCGCCGAGGTCACTGGCCCGGTGCCCCAGTATCTGGGCGGCAGCCGGGTTGACCAGGACGATCCGTCCGTCGGTGTCCGTCCCGACGACGCCCTCCGCGGCGGCCCGCAGGATCATCTCGGTCTGCCGCTGCGAACGAGCCAGCTCGGCCTCGGTGTCGACGGTGCCGGACAGATCGCGTACGACGAGCATCAGCAGTTCGTCGCCGGTGTAGCCGTAATTGTCGTAGGCCTGTTGGCCGGTCTCCAGATTCGCACTGGTGACCTCGACCGGGAACTCGGTCCCGTCGGTCCGCCGGGCGACCATGCGCGTCGGCTTGGTACGGGCCCGCGGGTCGATGTGGTCCGGCCGGCGCATGGAACCGGGGATGAGCTTGGAGTCGAACTGCGGCAGCAGATCGAGCAGCCCGCGCCCCACCAGCGCCGTACCCGGCGTCTCGAACGCCTCGAGGGCGATGGTGTTGGCGTTGACGACCGTCCCGTTGGCGTTGACCAGCACCAAGGCGTCGGGAAGCGCGTCCAGTATGGCTGCGAGGCGAGCAGTGCCTCGGGATGGCCTGCTGCTCACGAGACGCTTCCTCCTTGTTCCGCTACGTGCCGACCGCGCGGGCCATCTTGCCAACCGGCCCGCGACGTGTCACCCGAGGGAGTCTAAGGGTTGGGATTGCGCTCGCGATGCCGGATGAGACCGAGGTCGCACGTAACGTGACGGGGATGTGACGCCCGCATCGCCGCGCACCGGCAACGGCCTGCACCGACGCCGATCGAACCGTTGCGGGACCTCCACTCCTTTCCCCCGGCGTGCCGATCCGGCCCCCACCGCGCCGGCGACGCGCCCGCCACTCGCCGGTCGGAAGAGCTTTGCTCTGTGGCCACCCTGCCTAGTACCGTGGGGGGCGATTGGTGACGGCACGCGTGACTGTGTCATCATCGGCACGCACCACTTGATCCGTGCTCGCGCGCGGAGGGTTGTGCACGGAGGCGTCGCCTAGTCCGGTCTATGGCGCCGCACTGCTAATGCGGTTTGGGTCTTAAAGCCCATCGAGGGTTCAAATCCCTCCGCCTCCGCCCCGTTTCGAAGCCCCGGTCCACCCGACCGGGGCTTCGTCGCACTCCCGGCTCCTTCATCCCTGTCGCATCCTTGTTTTCGCAGGTCACAAGGGGTGAGCCAAACGGATTTCACATGACGGCGGCGGTCATGTAATGTTCTTCCTGTCGCCGCGAGCGAGCCCAGCGGGCCCGGGAGCGGCGAGAAAACTGAAGACACAGGCACTCGTAGCTTAACGGATAGAGCATCTGACTACGGATCAGAAGGTTGCAGGTTCGAATCCTGCCGAGTGCACAGCAGACCGAAGGCCCTGTGGAGTCATCCGCAGGGCCTCTGGCTTTTGTCTTGACGGCAGCCTTTGACGGCAACCGCGTTCGGGAGTGGATCAGGGGTGTCCGGTGGATCTTGGCACGGCGGCCCTGATCCACCGGACACCCCTGGCTAGGATTCCTGCTCATGGACACCAGGGGTGGGGATTCCACAGATACGGACCTCGGTACGGCCGTGGAGCTCGTCTACCGGCTGACGGCCGCGGACTTCGAGGAGGCGCTCCGTGCGCGAGCCCGTCGAACACCGGCGGGCCGGGCCCAGGCGCTCATGGCACCGCTGATGGCGGCAATCGGCGTGGTCGTCTTCGCGGCCTTCCTTGATGCCCCGCTGCCCGTGTGGATCATCTCGCTGGTGCTCTCCGTGGGCGTCGCGTCCTGGGGCACCGTACGAGGACTGCGCACCATGGCCCGCCGGATGTTCAGCATGGTGCAGTCGTACGGGCAGTGCCGCATGGTGGCCGACGACCGCGGTGCGGTCACCACCGGTGAGCGGGCGTCCTTCAGCATGGACTGGACGGTGTTCCGGGAGTATCTGGAGACGCCGGGGCTCTTCGTGCTGCTGGGCGGCGACCGCGCGGCCGGAGTCGCCGTACTGCCCAAGCGGGACGCCCAGGACCCCGCGGACGTGGACCTGCTCCGGGCGATCCTGGACCGGAACCTGAAACGCCTCTAGACGGTTACGGGGACTCCGGCCGCGCCGTCGTCATCATCCGGCTCATAGCCGTCACCTCTCAGCGCATCCCCGACGTGGCTTTGTTCACGAGAACCGACAGCACCTGTACACGAGATTGGGAGGCGTCGGCGGCGCGTCGTGTTCGACGTTCATGAGAAACGACAGCGCCCCCAGCGCGCCCCGCCGTCGCAGGGCCTCACCTCGGGAAGCCGCGATGAGGCCCCAAGTAGCTCTGCGTAGTGTTCCGACTCCGTGGCATCCGGCTACGGAGCCTCCGCAGAAACCCGTTGGCGGACCACGGCGACCGTTGCTAATCTCCCGGAGGCCGTGCGAGAGAACGAGGAGGTGGTACCCGTGAACGCAGTATCGACACGGGTGCTCCCCTCCGGGGTCACGGTCGGGCGATAGGTCGTCCGGGAGCGCCGTTCCAGCGCACTCCCGAAAGGCACGACCATGCAATTCACTTCCGAGCAGCGCCTCGACGACGGCGTCCTCGAACGCGAATTCACCCTCGGCGAGATCCCCGGCACCCTGTGGACGCCCGGATCCGCACCGGTCCCGCTGATCCTGATGGCCCACAACAACGGCCTGCCCAAGGCGGAACCCCGGCTGGTGGCCCGGGCCCGGTACACCGCGGCGCGCGGCTATGCGGTGGCCACCATCGACGCCGCCGGGTGCGGTGACCGGCCCCGTTCCGCCGCCGACGAGCAGGCCCGCGCCGACCTCCGTCGGGCGATGCAGGCCGGCGAGCCGGTCGACGAGATCTTCGAGTCCTTCATCGGCCCGCTGGTCGAAAACGCGGTCCCGGAATGGCGGACCACTCTGGACGCCCTCCTTGAGCTGCCCGAGATCGGCGGCCCGGTCGGGTACTCCGGGGGGTGGACCGCCCTCGGCATTCGGCTGGCGGTCCTCGAGCCGCGCATCGCGGCCGCCGGCTTCTTCGCCGGGGGCTACGTGCCCCGTGCCCAGCGCGAGGAGGCCCGACAGGTCACCATTCCGCTGCTGTTCCTGCTGCAGTGGGACGACGAAGGGAACCCCCGGCAACGGGCCCTGGACCTGTTCGACGCCTTCGGCAGCAAGGAGAAGACGCTGCACGCCAATCTGGGCGGGCACACCGGCACCCCGTGGTTCGAGCTGGAGGACGGGTGCCGCTTCTTGGACCGACACCTGAAGTGAGGCCGGGCCGTCAGGCCGGCAGCAGACGGTAAGCGGTGTCGGCCAGGATGCTGCTCGTCGAGGACAGGTCCCGGCCCTCCTCAACTCTCCAACCGCGGGCCCCCGCCGACTCGGCAGGGGCCCGCGCTGCCCGAAGCCATGAACCGTCCGATTTCTGCAGTGCTTCGAGTGCTGCCCGATCTCGTGCACAGGTGCTGTCGGTTCTCGTGAACAAAGCCAGTGTTCGGCCGGCGGTGCGCGTGTCCGTCCAGTTGATCGGCAACGCCGACGAGCGGCGTCAGGGGCTGTCGCGGTGACTGCTTTCACGGCGCAGGAATGCCGTGCGGAGTTGGCGGCTCAGGGCTGTGGCCGCCGCGGTGAGGAAGATGAAGGTGTAGAGGATCTGGAGCATGGCGACCAGGCGGGCCGTCTGGCCGTGCGGGGTGATGTCGCCGTAGCCGACGGTGGCGAGAGTGACCAGCGTGAAGTAGAGGGCGTCCAGGCGGGTGCTGAGGCCGATCATTTCGCCGGGCTGTCGGGCCAGGGCCTGGTAGGCCGTTGCGAAGACCAGGATGGCCAGACACATCAGCAGGGGGATGACCAGTCCGGGCCGGGCGTGCGGATGGTTGAGGAGGACATGGACGATCTGCTGGAGCAGCAGGGCGGCTATGAGCGCCAGGGCCAGGACGAAGAAGGTCCAGCTCAGGGCGGGGCGCTGGGGGCCCAGGCCGTCGAGGGGGAGCAGGAAGTAGGCGGTGACCATGAGGGTCGCGCCGACCGCCTGGGCGAGCCAGCGCCACAGGGAGGTCCGGGGCGTGAAGGGTTTGTGGCCGCTGTCCATGGGGGTGCCGGGGATCGGCAGGAGGGAAGGTCTCCGGGTTCCGGTGTCCGGTGTTCTAGGTGCGGCTCGGCTCGTCGCGTGGTGAGCACAGGGCCCAGATGACGAATCCGTAGACGATCATGAGGGTGATCGACCAGACCGGCGCGTAGGGCAGCCACACGAAGTTGGCGATCATGCCCAGTCCGGCCAGTACGACACCCGTGACGCGTGCCCAGGTCGCCCCGCTGAGCAGGGCGATCCCTGCGGCCAGTGCGAGAGCGCCGAGGATCAGATGGATCCAGCCCCATCCGGTCAGGCTGAACGCATAGGTGAAGTTGGGGGTGGTGACGAAGACGTCGTCCTGGGCGATGGCGGAGATTCCCTCGAAGATCGCCATGATCCCGCCGAAGGTCATCAGCACGGCCGCGGCCGCGGTCCAGCCCATCGCCCAGGTGCTCCGCGGTGCCCATTCGGTCCGGTGTTGCGTTCCGCCGACGTTGCTGGCCATGTGTTCGCCCTTTCGGTCGTCCCCGAGCGGTACGGCTTCTCCTCCAGGTTTGCACCGGGCAGGGCGGGCGGCACCTCGGTGGGCGGTGAGGCGCCTGCCGCCGTCGATGTCAGTGGTCGGCCCTACTCTCGGGAGAGATGGCACGGACATGGAAGTGCTCGGGGCTGCGCTGGTCGGCGGACGGTCCCGTGCTGGAGTGGGAGGGTGGTCGGCGCACCGCGCTGACCTGGGGGAAACGGGTGGCCTTCGGGGTCGAGGAAGGGGGCGTGCGGACATGCGTGGGGGCGCGGGGACATGTGTGCCCGCTCGGCGCGGTGGTGCCGGGGCGGAGTACGGGGGTGCGCTGCGAGGAGTGCGCGCGGCTGGACCGGGCGCATTCCGTGGCCGCCGACACCGCCGCGGACGATCCGCGGCCGTACCGCGTATACCTGGCGTGGTTCGGGCCGGGGATGGTCAAGGTCGGGATCACCGCGGTGGAGCGGGGATCGGTGCGGCTGCTGGAGCAGGGGGCCGTCTGCTTCAGCTGGCTGGGGAGCGGGCCGCTGATGGCGGCGCGGCGCACCGAGGAGCTGCTGCGTGCCGCGCTCCGCGTGCCCGACCGGATTCCGTACGCCGACAAGCGGGCGGTGCGGGCGGTGCTTCGGGACACGGAGGCGGAGCGGGCGGCGGAGCTCGCGGAGCTGCATGCGAAGGCGGTCGCCCTGACCGGGTGGCCCGAGTCGCTCGACCGTGCGCCCTTCCGTCCCGTCGACCATGTGCGGGTGTTCGGTCTGGCGGGGGTGCCGACCGCTGCGGGAGAGGTGATCGAGCTGGTAGCCGGGGGTACGGCGAGCGGGGAGCTGGTGGCCGCCGCCGGGCCGGATCTGCATCTGTCGACGGGAAGCGTGGGCGGGAGCGCCGGCGGGAGCGGGGTCGTGGTGCTGGACACGCGGTTGTTGGCCGGGTGGGGGCTGGTGCCGGGCGCGGGGCGGGGGTTCGACCTGCCGGTGAGGGCGCTGAAGAGGGCCGGTGAGGGGGCGGGGGCGCAGGACGGGCTGTTCTGATCCCGGCCCGGCCTCGTACCGGGCCCGTGGGCTCGGCCGGACTGTTCGGTGCTGTTCGTTCTCCGGTGCGGTCTCCGGTGCGGTCTTCAGTGCGGTCTCCGGTTCGTTCTCCTTGCACGGGAGTGGACCCGGGATGCGGTCAGGGGTGATCGTGTCAGCATGAGTGATCACCCCACGGCACCGGCATCAGCGCCGGAACCGGCCCCGGAACGGGCGTCGGCTTCGGAGTCCGTAGCGGAATCCGCCGAGGTGCGGCGGTTCTGGGAGGGGCTCGGGCTTCCCGGAATCGTCGACGTGCACACGCACTTCATGCCGGAGCGGGTGCTGCGCAAGGTGTGGGCCTACTTCGACGCGCTCGGGCCGCTGACCGGCGGGGTCGAGTGGCCGATCACCTACCGGCAGGAGGAGAGCGAACGGGCCGGGCTGCTGCGGGAGTTCGGGGTCCGCGCCTTCACGGCCATGCTGTATCCGCACAAGCCCGGCATGGCGCGGTGGCTGAACGGCTGGGCGGTCGACTTCGCCCGCCGTACGCCGGACTGCCTGCACACCTCCACGCTCTTCCCCGAGCCCGGGGCCGAGACGCAGGTCCGGGAGGCCGTCGAAGCGGGGGCACGGGTCTTCAAGGCGCATGTGCAGGTGGGGGCGTACGACCCGGCCGACCCGTTGCTGGACGGGGCCTGGGGCGTGCTCGCCGAGGCGGGCGTCCCGGTGGTGATCCACTGCGGTTCCGGGCCGGCGCCCGGCAAGTACACCGGACCCGAGCCGATCGCGCGGGTGCTGGCCCGGCATCCCCGGCTGCGGCTGATCGTGGCGCACCTCGGGATGCCCGAGTACGAGGACTTCCTCGACCTCGCCGCGCGCTACGAGGAGGTGCGGCTGGACACCACCATGGCGTTCACCGACTTCACCGAGCGCATGGTGCCGTTCCCCCGGCGGGCCCTGCCCCGGCTGGCCGACCTCGGCGACCGGATCCTGCTCGGCACGGATTTCCCCAACATCCCGTATCCCTACGTCCACCAGCTCCACGCCCTGGAGCGGCTCGGGCTCGGGCAGGCCTGGCTGCGGGCGGTGTGCCACGACAACGGTGCCCGTCTCTTCGGCCTGGGTGCGAGCGGGGAGTCGTCGGCCTCCTGAGGACCCGCGTCCCCCGGGCCGGAGCTTTCTCAGGGAAATCACAGACTTCCGAAAGGGCGCTCTCAGAGGTCCCCGCGACGGTGTGGAGCATGACCACGACATCGCCCCGGGGGCGCACCGAACCGCTGAGGCCGGACGGGAGTCCCGTCCGGGTGCTCGTGGTGGACGACGAGCAGTCGATCACCGAACTGCTGTCCATGGCCCTGCGCTACGAGGGCTGGCAGATCCGCAGCGCGGGGGACGGCCGGGGCGCCGTCCGTGCCGCGCGCGAGTTCCGGCCCGATGCCGTCATCCTGGACATGACGCTTCCGGACATGGACGGGCTGTCCACTCTCGGGCGGCTGCGCCGCGAGCAGCCGGACGTCCCCGTCCTCTTCCTCACCGCCAAGGACGCCGCCGAGGACCGTGTCGCGGGCCTGACCGCGGGCGGCGACGACTGCGTGACCAAGCCGTTCGGCCTGGAGGAGGTCGTCGCGCGGCTGCGCGGGCTGATCCGGCGCTCCGGCGCGGCCGACCGCCGGCCGGAGTCCGTGCTGGTAGTCGGGGACCTCACCCTCGACGAGGACAGCCGCGACGTCACCCGGGGCGGGGAGCACATCCACCTCACCGCCACCGAGTTCGAGCTGCTGCGCTTCCTGATGCGCAATCCGCGGCGCGTGCTCAGCAAGGCGCAGATCCTCGACCGGGTCTGGTCCTACGACTTCGGCGGACGGGCCAACGTCGTCGAGCTGTACATCTCGTATCTGCGCCGGAAGATCGACGCCGGCCGGGAGCCGATGATCCACACCCGACGCGGTGCCGGGTACATGATCAAGCCCGCGGTCGTGTGAGCGGACGGCGACGACCGCGCCCGCGCACCCTGCGGACGCGGCGCGTCGTCGTTTCCGTGCACTGATCGCGGTGGGGTGCGCGGTGCCCGGCGCCGTGGCCCCGCGCGCGTCGGCCGGACTCGGACCGGCCGACTGTACGCCGTATAAGGAATATTCTACGGTGTACAGCATGCCGACGTCCCCGTCTCCCCAGGAGCAGACCCCTCCCCAGGAGCGGACCCCCGACCGGGTCTCGGACAACCGGGTGCCGCGGCCCCGGGGGCACCCCCGACGCTGGCTGATCCTCGGTGTCATCTGTCTCGCGCAGCTCACCGTTCTGCTCGACAACACCGTCCTGAACGTGGCGATCCCCTCGCTCACCCGCGAGATGGACGCGTCGACCGCCGACATCCAGTGGATGATCAACGCGTACTCGCTCGTGCAGTCGGGCCTGCTGCTCAGCGCGGGCAACGCCGCGGACCGCTACGGCCGGAAGAAGATGCTGGCCGCGGGCCTGGCCCTGTTCGGCGCCGGTTCGCTGGTGGCCGGACTGGCCGATTCGTCGGGCCAGTTGATCGCGGCGCGGGCCGGAATGGGTATCGGCGGCGCCCTGTTGCTGACCACCACGCTGGCCGTGGCGATGCAGATCTTCCCGCCCGAGGAGCAGACCAGGGCCATCGGCATCTGGAGCGCGGTCAACGCGCTCGGCTTCGCCACCGGCCCGCTCCTCGGCGGCTTCGTGCTGAACCACTTCTGGTGGGGCGCGATCTTCCTGATCAACCTGCCGATCGCGGCGCTCGGCCTGGTCGCCGTCGTGGCGCTCGTCCCGGAATCGAAGAACCCGGAGGGCGAGCGGCCCGACCTGCTCGGCGCACTGCTCTCCACCGTCGGCATGGCGGCCCTGGTGTACGCGATCATCTCCGGGCCCGAGCACGGCTGGGCCTCGGCCCGCGTCCTGGTGACCGCGCTCACCGCCGTCGCCGTTCTCGGCGTCTTCGCCTACTGGGAGAGCCGGGTCCCGTACCCCATGCTCGACCTGAACTTCTTCAGGAACCGCCGGTTCACGGGCGCGGTCGCCGGGGCGACGCTGATCACCTTCGGCATGGGCGGCGCGCTGTTCCTGCTCACCCAGCACCTGCAGTTCGTGCTCGGCTACGGCCCTCTGGAGGCCGGCCTGCGCACGGCGCCGCTGGCCCTGGCCGTCGTCGCGCTCAACTTCACCGGACTGGCCGCGAGGGCGACGGCGAGAATGGGCGTGCCGGTCTCCATCGCCCTGGGCATGACGCTGATGTCCGGCGGGCTGGTGTCCATCGCCACCCTCACCGCGCACGGCTACCCGGGCACCCTGCTGGGCCTGGTCCTGATCGGGGTGGGCACCGCGGTCGCCAACCCGGTCATGGCCCACGCGATCATGAGTTCCATCCCCCAGGAGAAGGCGGGCGTCGGGGCCGGGATCAACGGCACGCTCGCCGAGTTCGGCAACGGTCTGGGGGTCGCCGTACTGGGCGCGGTGCTGGGCGCCCGTTTCGCCGCGCTGGTCCCGGTGGAGGCCGGCTCGCTCCCGGCGGCGCTGGCCGCGGCGGACTCGGCGGGTGAACGGGGCCGCATCACCGACGCGTTCTCCTCGGGACTGGAGACCAGCCAACTGGTGGGAGCGCTGTCCGTGCTGCTCGGCGGGCTGCTGGCGGCGGCGCTGCTGCACCGGGCGGGCAGGGCGGACGCGGGGGCGCAGGCCGGACAGTCCCCGCACGTCCGCGTCCCGGCGGGGACCCGGGCAGGCCCTAGCATGAAACGGCGTCGGAAAGTCGAGGAAGGTGCGCCATGACGAGGGCAGCCCAGCGGTCCGGGGGCTCGGCGCGCCCCAGTGTCTGGCTGGAGGACGGGGCCCGGCACGGCGGGCGCGGCGGCGGACAGCCGTCGGGACTGGACCGGGAGCGGATCACGGAGGCCGCCGTGCGGCTGCTGGACGCCGAGGGCCTGGACAAGTTCTCCATGCGACGGCTCGCGGCCGAGCTGAACGTCACGGCGATGTCCGTCTACTGGTACGTCGACACCAAGGACGACCTGCTCGAACTCGCCCTGGACACGGCCTACGACGGTCTCACCCTGCCCGCCCCGGACGCCGACGAGGACTGGCGCGACCAGTTGCGCGCGCTGGCCGGGGAGTACCGGGCCATGCTCGTGCGTCATCCCTGGCTGTCGCCGCTGGCCGGGAGGTTCCTCGACATCGGGCCCCGATCGCTGTCGTTCTCCGGGGCCGTGCAGCAGGTCATCCGAAGGACGGGGCTGCCGGAGCACGGCATCTCCGGTGCCCTCTCGGCCGTCTTCCAGTTCGTGTACGGATACGGCACGATCGAGAGCCACTTCCACGCCCGGGTCGCCACGACCGGGATGACCCCCGACGAGTACCACCGGCACGCCATGACCGAGGTGGCGCGGTGGCCGGGCGCCGCCGGGGTCATCGAGGAGTCGACGAAGGTCATGCAGGCCCGGGGCGGCGACACGGTCGAGGAGATGCTGGAGCGGGACTTCGCCTTCGCCCTGGACCTGCTGGTGGCGGGTATCGAGGTGATGGTGGCCCGAAGCCGGGGCTGACCCGCCCCGGCGCTCTCCCCGCGTGTTCCCGGCTCCTTCTAGTCGCCCTGGTCGCCCTGGTCGCCCTGGTCGCCCTGCTCCCCTTCGACCAGCCGCGCCGGGAATCCGCCCGTCGCCACCGGCCCCCACCGCTCGGGGGTGATCCGGATGACCGACTTGCCCTGCTTGACCATGGCCGCCCGGTACTCGTCCCAGTCGGGGTGTTCCCCGGCGATGTTCCGGTAGTACTCCACCAGCGGCTCCACCGACTCGGGCAGGTCCACGACCTCGGCCGTGCCGTGGATCTGCACCCAGGGTCCGTTCCACTCGTCGCTGAGGACGATCAGGCTCACCCGGCTGTCCCTCTTGGCGTTGCGCGTCTTGGCGCGCTCCGGGTAGGTGGAGACCACGATCCGGCCCGAGTCGTCGACCCCGCAGGTCAGCGGTGAGCCCTGAGGGCTGCCGTCGGCCCGCCGGGTCAGCAGGATCGCGCGGTGCCGGGGTCGTACGAAGTCCAGCAACTCGTCGAGGGAGACACGGGTGTTCGTCGCGATGTTCGGTGCCATGGGGGCAGCCTAGGGGGACTCGGTGCCCGGAGAACGGCGCGACTCCGGCGCGGAGGCCTCGACCGTCGCCGCCGAGGCCGTCACCGGCATCCGGGGCTCGACCCGTGCCTCGGCGGCCTGGGCCAGCGCGCCCGTGGTCCGCAGCGGAACCTCCTTGATGAACAGGGTCACCAGGAAGGCGAGGAACGCGATCGGGGCGACGTACAGGAAGATGTCGGCGATGCCGTGTCCGTAGGCGCTCTCCAGCCAGGTGCGGATGCCCGCGGGCAGCAGGTCCATGTCCGGCAGTTCACCGGAGCCGAGGGCCTTGGCGGCACCGGCCTGCTCCTGCGGGCTCAGTGTGCCGATGGTGTCCTCGGCGTAGTGGCTGATCCGGGTCGTCATCACGGAGCCGAGCACCGAGACGCCCACCGCGCCGCCGAGCGACCGGAAGAAGGTGACGACCGAACTGGCGGCGCCGAGGTCACTCGGGGAGACCTGGTTCTGGGTGCACAGCACCAGGTTCTGCATCATCATGCCGACGCCGAGGCCCATGAGCGCCATGGAGACGCCGATGTGCCAGTACGGGGTGTCGTAGCGGATGGTGCTCAGCAGTCCCAGGCCGGCGGTCAGCAGCGCGCCGCCGGAGACCAGCCAGGCCTTCCACCTGCCGGTCCGGGTGATGATCAGACCGGAGACGGTCGACGACACGAACAGGCCGGCGATCATCGGGATGGTCAGGACGCCCGACATGGTCGGGGACTCGTTCCGCGCCAGCTGGAAGTACTGGCTGAAGAAGATGGTGCCGGCGAACATCGCGATACCGACGAACAGCGAGGCGACCGAGGCCAGCGTGATGGTGCTGTTGCGGAACAGCCGCAGCGGGATGATCGGCTCGGAGGCCTTCGTCTCGGTGAAGAGGAAGACCAGGGTGAGCAGGAGCGCGCCCCCGAGCATCACGTACGTCTGCCAGGACAGCCAGGCGAACCTGTCGTCGGCGAAGGTGACCCAGATCAGCAGCAGGCTGACGGCCGCGGTGATGAAGAAGGCGCCGGCCCAGTCGACCTTCACCTTGCGCCTGGTCTCCGGCAGGTGCAGCGTCTTCTGCAGGACGACCAGGGCGATCAGCGCGAACGGCACACCGACGTACAGGCACCAGCGCCAGCCGAGCCAGGAGGTGTCGGTGATCACGCCGCCGACCAGCGGGCCGCCCACGGTCGCGACCGCGAAGGTCGCGCCCAGGTAGCCGGAGTAACGGCCGCGTTCCCGGGGGGAGATCATCGCGGCCATGATGATCTGGGCCAGCGCGGTCAGCCCGCCGGCGCCCAGCCCCTGGACGACCCGGGCCCCGATCAGCATGCCGGAGTTCTGCGCCATGCCGGCGAACACGGAGCCCAGGAGGAAGACGACCAGGGCCAGCTGGACCAGTGCCTTCTTGCTGACCAGGTCGGCGAGCTTGCCCCACAGGGGGGTGGACGCCGTCATCGACAGCAGCGCGGCCGTCACGACCCAGGTGTAGGCGCTCTGACCGCCGCCGAGGTCGGTGATGATCTGGGGCAGGGCGTTGGAGACGATGGTGGAGGACAGGATCGCGGCGAACATGCCGAGCAGCAGGCCCGACAGTGCCTCCAGGATCTGCCGGTGGGTCATCGGGGCAGTGCTGTCCGTGGAGCCTCCCCCGTGCTTGGCATGATCTCGCACACCGGCCGGTGTGGTCGTTGCCATGGGCTTCCTTCTCTTGAGCGCTCTTAAGCGTGTGCGGGCGTGTACGTGGTCTCCGCGGGGCTGGGCGGCGGCGTCGCGCGGGGCGCGGGGCGGCAGTCGCCGAAGCTGTCCCGGAGCCGGGCCATGAGCCGGGTGAGCTGTCCGATCTCCTCGTCGGACCAGTCGTCCAGGCGCTCGGCGAGCAGGTGCGTGGTCCGCCGGAACAGCTCGTCGAGCCGGGCGTGGCCCGCCGGGGTGACGCGCAGGATGCGGGAGCGCTTGTCGGCCGGGTCGGGGGAGCGTTCGATCCACCCGCGCTCGGCCAGATGGGCGACGTGGCGGCTGGTGACGGACAGGTCGAGGACGAGCAGCTCGGCGAGCCTGCTCATGTGCATGTCGCCGTGGCGGCCGAGTGCCGTCAGCACGGCGGCGGAGCCGCTGTGACAGTCGGCCGGCATGTTCCGGCGGAGCTCCCGCTTCACCGCGCTGAAAGCGCTGAGCTGCCGTACGAGCTCCTCGTACTGCTCCTGCTCGGCCATCACACCTCCCATTTGTTGCTTAGGGCAACGATAGAAGTCGATGGTTGCCACAGACAAGCAAAATGGGGTTCCGGCGCCTTAAAACTTGGCAAAGGCAAGTATTGCGAATCGTAAACCCGCAGGTGAGTCCCCTGGCATCGCGCGGTCAGGGCCGGATGTCCCGCGCCCGAGGCCGGGCCGGCCGACGGTGGACGCGGTCAGGCGCGTTACGCACGCCCCCACTTGGGGCCCGCGTCGGCAATTCGCTAGTGTCTCGGGCCATGGCTAACTCCCAGGCCCCCCAGGGCAACCACGACCCCGCCGGCAGCACTCAGATGTTCCGCGCGTTCGTCGACGACGCCCCTCAGGGGCAGCAGGCCGCCGCGACGAGCGGTGGCGGTCCGCGTATCGGCCTGATCGTCGGTGTCGTCGCCGCCGTGGCGATCGTCGCGGCGGTGGCCTGGCTGGCGCTGGCCTGACGACCGGACGTGCGAAGGCCGCCGTCACGCCCACGAGGGGCGTTCCGGCGGCCAGCGGCCCGCGTCCCGGGACTTGAAGGTTCCGGGACGGGGTTCCAGGGACGGAGCGGCGGCAGTCGCCGACGCTCCGCCGACCGGTGGCTCAGCCCTGCTCAGTCCTCAGAGATGAGGCCCTCACGCAGCTGGGCCAGGGTCCGGGTGAGCAGCCGGGAGACGTGCATCTGGGAGATGCCGACCTCCTCGCCGATCTGTGACTGGGTCATGTTGGCGAAGAACCGCAGCATGATGATCCGCCGCTCGCGGGGCGGCAGCTTGGCGAGCAGCGGCTTGAGCGACTCCCGGTACTCCACGCCCTCCAGCGCCGTGTCCTCGTAACCGAGGCGGTCCGCGAGGGAGCCCTCGCCGCCGTCGTCCTCGGGGGCCGGGGAGTCCAGCGAGGACGCCGTGTACGCGTTACCGACCGCGAGTCCGTCGACGACGTCCTCCTCCGACACGCCCAGCACCGCGGCGAGTTCGGGAACCGTCGGGGAGCGGTCGAGCTTCTGGGAGAGCTCGTCGCCGGCCTTCGTGAGCGCCAGGCGCAGCTCCTGCAGCCGGCGCGGCACCCGCACCGACCACGACGTGTCGCGGAAGAACCGCTTGATCTCGCCGACCACCGTCGGCATCGCGAACGTCGGGAACTCCACGCCCCGTTCGCAGTCGAAGCGGTCGATCGCCTTGATCAGCCCGATGGTGCCGACCTGGACGATGTCCTCCATCGGCTCGTTGCGCGAGCGGAAGCGCGCCGCGGCGTACCGCACCAGCGGGAGGTTGAGTTCGATCAGGGTGTCCCGGACGTAGGCGCGCTCCGGGCTGTCCTCGTCGAGTGCGGCGAGCCGCAGGAACAGGGAACGGGACAGGGTGCGGGTGTCGATGGCCGCCGTGTCCGGAAGCTCTGGAGCGGGCGCGGCCGCGAGGGCCGGGACGTCATCGATGGGGCCGAGTGAGTCGAGAGCATTGGGAGCTGTCTCGCTCTCCGCGAGCGTGAGCACCTTCGAGCTGCCCTGGTCTGCGGACATGCCACCCCCTTTGGGTCGCGGGACGGTCGGGGCGAACGTTCCCGTCCGAGGAACGCAGCCCTCACCTGAATACCGGAGCCGGAGCCTCGGCAAACGCGCTTCCCGCAGAATGTCACATGTCGGCAACGCGCTGTAGTGACATGTCGACATCCGAGTGACGAATCAGCCCTGGAAACAAGGGAACTGGCGGTGTTTCAGCACAGAAACGCCAAGATGGGCACTAGTGAGCGATTGCCCCTTTCGGGTTACGCGTCGATCCTGTTCGCGGACCGCAGCCGCTGAAAGCTACGTGCGAGTAGCCGGGACACGTGCATCTGCGAGACGCCGAGTTCCACACTGATCTGCGACTGGGTGAGATTACTGTAGTACCGCAGTAGCAGGATCCGCTGCTCCCGCTCGGGCAATTGGACGAGCAGGTGCCGGACGAGGTCGCGGTGCTCGACGCCGTCCAGCGCCGGATCCTCGTAGCCGAGCCGGTCCAGCAGGCCGGGTAGTCCGTCTCCCTCCTGCGCGGCCTCGAGGGAGGCGGCGTGGTACGACCGCCCGGCCTCGATGCAGGAGAGCACGTCCTCCTCGCTGATGCGCAGCCGTTCGGCGATCTCGGCGGTCGTCGGGGAGCGTCCGAAGGCGGTCGTGAGGTCCTCGGTGGCGCTGTTGACCTGCACCCACAACTCGTGCAGCCGGCGCGGTACGTGGACGGTGCGGACGTTGTCGCGGAAGTACCGCTTGATCTCGCCGATCACCGTGGGCATCGCGAACGTCGGGAACTGCACGCCCCGCTCCGGGTCGAAGCGGTCGATGGCGTTGATGAGCCCGATGGTGCCGACCTGGACCACGTCCTCCATCGGCTCGTTGCGGGAGCGGAAGCGGGCGGCGGCGTAGCGCACGAGCGGCAGGTTGGCCTCGATGAGCGCCGTGCGCACCCGGATGTGCTCCGGCGTGCCCGGCTCGAGGTCCTTGAGCTGGGTGAACAGCACCTGGGTCAGGGCCCGGGTGTCGGCACCGCGTCGCTTGGCCGGTGACAGGGCGGGCTTCGGGGGCGGCGGCTGCTCGGACGTCGGCGCGGGCGGGGGCGCGGGGGGCTGCGTCGAGGGGTGAGCCGGGGTCGGGGCCGGGTCCGGGGCGGTCGAGTCCGGGGACTGAGCCGGAGCCGGGGTCAGGGCGGACACCTGGTCCTGGGGCGGCGCAGTACTGGCCGACACGGTCAACGCCACCTCTTCATCGGTCGACTCATCCGTCAAAAGCGGTCATAGCATCACAAGACATGCTCGGTGTGTGCAAGCACCGCATATTCCGTGTTGAAGGGCGGTTCATTCCCAAGGGTGCGCAAAAGCCCTCCACCGTCATGGTGGAGGGCTCCCGGGGCGGAGGCTCAGAACTCGTAGTCGGCGATCACCCACGTGGCGAACTCGCGCCACAGCCCGACACCCGCCTGGTGTTTCGGGTGCTCCAGGTGCCGGCGCAGCGCCTCGGCGTCCTCGAACGCCGAGTTGATGACGAAGTCGTAGGCGATGGGCCGGTCGCTGATGTTCCAGGCGCACTCCCAGAAGCGGATCTCCGGGATCTCCCCGTCGAGCGAACGGAACGCCTCCACGCCCCGCACGACGCGCGGATCGTCGCGCTCGACGCCCTCGTCCAGCCTGAAGAGGACCAGGTGGCGGATCACCAGCCTCCTCCGTTCGCGAGCCAGGTCATGAAGTCGCCGACGGCGTTCGCGGCGTCGGAGATGCCCTCGAACACCATCCCGACGTAGTCGGTCGCCTTGTCGTGATCCGTGATGATCACATACAGCGCGAAGACCGCGAGGACATAGACGGCGACCTTCTTCGCGTTCACCGCCATCGCGGCCCTCCCCTGTCACTGTGGTGCACCTGCGTCACCCGTACGTGCCGAGCGGGCCCATGATCGCACGAAGGGCCCCGTCTGACGACGGGGCCCTTCACGAGCGGTAGCGGTGGGATTTGAACCCACGGTGACTTGCGCCACACTCGCTTTCGAGGCGAGCTCCTTCGGCCGCTCGGACACGCTACCGAGGGAGACCTTACAGCACGGGGCGCGATGGTTTGAAATCGGTATTCAGCGGTTCCGGAAGAACGCCGTGAGCAGATCGGCGCACTCCTCGGCGAGCACTCCTTCGACCACTTCCGGCCGGTGATTGAGCCGCCGGTCGCGGACGACGTCCCAGAGGGAGCCGACCGCGCCGGCCTTCTCGTCCCGGGCGCCGTAGACGACCCGGTCCACCCGCGACTGCTGGATCGCGCCCGCGCACATCGTGCACGGCTCCAGCGTCACCACGAGGGTGCAGCCGGCCAGCCGCCACTGCCCCAGCTTCGCGGCGGCCCGCCTCAGGGCGAGCAGTTCCGCGTGGGCCGTGGGGTCGGGACCGGCCTCGCGTTCGTTGTGCCCGGAGGCCAGCACGGTGCTGCCGTCCGGGGCCAGCACGACCGCGCCGACGGGCACGTCCCCGCCCCGGACGGCCAGTTCGGCCTCGTCCAGGGCGAGCCGCATCGCGGCCCGCCAGGGATCGCGCACCGGATCGGTCGGGCGGGTGTCCCCGGTCAGCGGACGGTCTCCAGGACCTCCGAGGCGCCCAGGACCTCGGCGATCTCGCCGAGCGCGTCCCCGGACAGCGAGCGCAGTTCCTTCTCGCTCACGCCCAGGTCGTCCAGGACCCGGGCGTCGCCGACCGGCCCGTGCGGAACGGACTCGCCGGAGCCGGCGTCCGAGGCGGCCTCGTCGGCGCTGTCGTCGTCCGGTTCACCGTCCTCCGTGCCGTCGAGGTCGAGGGCGTCCAGGTCGGCGCCGTCGTCGCCGGGCTGTCGGCCGAGCAGTTCGTCGGTGAGCAGGATCTCGCCGTAACTGCTGCGGGCGGCGGCCGCGGCGTCGGACACGTAGATACGAGGGTCCTCCTCGCCGTCCACGCGGACGACGCCGAACCAGCCGTCCTCCTGCTCGATCAGTACGAGCACCGTGTCCTCGTCGGGTGCGGCCTCCCGGGCCAGGTCGGCCAGGTCCGACAGGGTCTCCACATCGTCGAGTTCCGTGTCGCTCGCTTCCCACCCGTCTTCGGTGCGCGCGAGCAGTGCGGCGAAGTACACCGTGACTCTCCCACTGGTCTTAGGTGTGCCGGTCGGGGGTCCCCCCGGCGGAGGTTGCGGACGGGGAGCGCTCTTCGAGCCCCGCCCCCGCCCACTCGGAATCGTGGCAGAAACAAGGCCGTCAGGGGTCGTCTTCGGCACCCTGTGTCCGGCAGTTTTGCACCCACGCCGCCGAGTGTTCCCGCAGGGGACCCGTCGGCGTGCTCGCCCTCGCCATACGCGGATCGTACGCGGCTCCGCCCGTTCAGCCCGTAGGGCCACTTCGGCAAACACCCGCATGCGTCGTGAGCTTCCCGCGCCCGGCTCACTCTTTCGGCGCCGCGCCCACCGGGGGACCTGGCGGGGAGTCCTTGTGAGGCCCTACCAGCGGAAGGTGCGCATGCGCATCGCGTGCCGCAGCCGGGCCGCCTTGGCGCGGCGCGGCTGGACCCGGTTGCGCAGCTCCCTGGCCTCGGCGAGTTCGCGCAGGAACCGGGCGCGGCGCTGTCGCCGCTCGGCCTCCGTCTCGTCCGCCCCGGGCGGGCCGGTCATACCGGGAACCCCGGACACCCCGGACACGTGGGACGCCTCCGATCCACCGGACGCACCGGACATGCTGGGCGCGCCGCCGGGTGCCCCGCGTCTTCCGCGCGCCCCGGGTGCTCCGGGTATTCCGGGCGTTCCGGAGGTCCTGCGTGTCGACGGCTCGTCTCGGGAGTCCTGCTCAGGCATTGCTTCATCACTCCAGTCCGTCCCTCCCACTTTCCCTCGGACAGGTGGTTTGACGCCAGCGAAGGAGTGGTGGCGGGCCGAAAGGCTTGCCACCCACGGGGAGCAGGGCCCGGCTCGGCCCGGTTAATGTGGGGACATGCGTCTCCACGTCGTCGACCACCCCCTGGTCGCACACAAGCTCACCACGCTGCGCGACCGGCGCACCGACTCCGCGACCTTCCGTCGCCTCGCCGACGAGCTGGTCACCCTGCTCGCCTACGAGGCCACGCGTGACGTGCGCACCGAACAGGTCGACATCCGGACGCCGGTGGAGCCGACCACGGGTGTCAAGCTGTCCCACCCGCGCCCGCTGGTGGTGCCGATCCTGCGGGCCGGTCTCGGCATGCTGGACGGTATGGTCCGGCTGCTGCCGACCGCCGAGGTGGGTTTCCTCGGCATGATCCGTGACGAGGAGACGTTGCAGGCGGCGACGTACGCCACCCGGATGCCGGAGGACCTGTCCGGCCGGCAGGTGTACGTCCTGGACCCGATGCTCGCCACCGGCGGCACGCTGGTCGCCGCGATCCAGGAGCTGATCAAGCGGGGCGCGGACGACGTGACCGCCGTGGTGCTGCTGGCCGCGCCGGAGGGCGTCGAGGTCATGGAGCGCGAGCTGGCCGGCACCCCGGTGACCGTCGTGACCGCGTCGGTGGACGAGCGCCTCAACGAGCACGGCTACATCGTGCCGGGCCTCGGCGACGCGGGGGACCGGATGTACGGGGCGGCCGAATAGCCGAACAGCCGAATCCGGGCCGGGCGGTGGCCCGGTGGTGCGCGTGGACCCTCGTCGGTACGCGCGCAGGTCCCTGTCCCGCGGCCGTCCGGGAGCCGGTGCTCCCGTGCGGCCGCCGCGGCTTCAGCAGCTCTTCTTCGCGGTGGGCGCCGGCTTGGGGGCGGTCAGTGCGGTCAGGGCCCGGTCGGCGTCCGCTTTCGCCGTCAGCCGGGTGAAGCCGTCGCCGATGATGAGGTCGAGCTCGCCGCCCTTGCGGGAGGCCTCGGTGCGGCGTTCGGCGTCGGCGAGCTGAGCGCCGAGCACCGGCAGCGAGGACTTGAGCGCGGCCGTGGGCCCGAGCAGCACACCGGTGCCCTTGACCTTCTTGTCGTACTCCTCGGTCGCGTTGCCGACGTCGCCGATCTTGAAGCCGCGCTTCTTCAGCTCGTCGGCGGTCTTCTGGGCCAGGCCGCTGCGGGTCGTGGCGTTGAGGACGTTGACCGTGATCCGGCCGGGTTCGGGGAGCGCGGTGCTGCGGGCGGGGGCGGGGCTCGGCGAGGGGCTCGCCCCGGGGGCGCAGTCCGCCTTGACGCCGACCGCGGAGGCGGGGTTCTTCTCGCCGCTGAAGACGTCGAAGAGCTGCAGCGTGCCCCAGCCGGCCACGCCGAGCACCGCGACGGACGCGGTGGCCAGGGCGACGGTCCTGCCGCGGCGACGGGGTCGGCGCATCCGCGGGTACTTGTCACCCCGGATCCGGTATTGGCCGCCCATGCCGGGAGGGGTCAGCATGCTCATGGGCGCAGCGTAGTGCGCTCCGACGGTAATGCCTACTAGATGATCATCGGATGCCGCACAGTCCAACCCGAAAGGGCCAAAGCGGGCTCGGTCAGGTTTCATCCGGGGTCGCGGGCGGGTCGACCGGAGGAAGCCGAAGGTGCCCCGCGGCATGCCGCGGGCTGCTGGGCTGGGTCGGTTCCGCGCGGACGTGTCGGCGGGCGGGGGTTCTCCCGGACGGAGTCCGGGGGAGGGTCAGCTCAGCTCGAGGACGCGGGCGTGCAGCACCTGGCGCTGCTGGAGCGCCGCCCGCACCGCGCGGTGCAGGCCGTCCTCCAGGTAGAGATCGCCCTGCCACTTCACGACGTGCGCGAAGAGGTCGCCGTAGAAGGTCGAGTCCTCGGCGAGGAGGGTCTCGAGGTCGAGTTGCTGCTTCGTCGTGACGAGCTGATCGAGGCGGACCGGGCGCGGCGCGACGTCCGCCCACTGCCGGGTGCTTTCCCGGCCGTGGTCGGGGTACGGCCGGCCGTTTCCGATGCGCTTGAAGATCACACGGAAAGCCTACCGGCCAAGACGTTCCGGGCGCAGCCTCACGGCTCGGACACGTGAGGCAAGTCCGGGCGAGACATGGTCGATTTCCGTCAAAGGGGGTGGGTGTGGCCGGGTTGCCGACGCGTTCCTCCCGTGGGTGATCTCCCGTGCGGTCCATCACCCGGGGCGGGACACGCGGCTGACGCCGTGACCACTCCGCGGTCGCCTTCGCGGACTCCGTGGCCCTCTCGGCCCCGCCCCACCGCGTATTCCCCCTTCGCGTACGATTCCGCCCACGACTTACTTAGGGGAGCCTAACCTAAGGGAATGGGGACGCAGTGGCCGGTGAGATCTTTCGGGACGACTGGGGAATTCCGCATCTGCGCGCGGACGACGCGGTCGAACTCGCCCGTCTCCAGGGCCGGGTCACCGCCCTCGACCGGGCCTGGCAGCTGGAGGTCGAGCGGCACAGGGCGCAGGGCACCTCGGCCTCCTTCCTCGGCCCCGGGGCCCTCCCCTGGGACCGCTTCGCCCGTCGCGCCCGTCTGGCCGACACGGCCCGCCGCTGCTTCGCCGAGCTGGAACGGCGGGAACGGCGGGAACGGCGGGGACGACAGCGACGACGGGGACGGCGGGATGCGGAGACGGCGCACTGGCTGCGGGCGTACGTGACGGGCGTCAACGAGGGACTGGCTTCCGCCACCGCCCCCGAGTTCGCCCGCACCGCCCTCACGCCCGGCCGCTGGGAGCCCTGGACACCGCTCGCGGTCTGGATCGCCACGCACGTCCTGTTCGCCGGCTTCCCCGCGAAGCTCTGGCGCGAGCGGGTCGCCGCGCACCTCGGCGCGGACGCCGTCGGGCTGTTCGCCGCCGACGGCCCCGGCACCTCCGGCAGCAACGGCTGGCTGGTCGCGGGGGAGCGGACGGTGACCGGGCGGGCCGTCATCGCGGGGGACCCGCACCGCTTCCTCGAGGACCCCGGCGTCTACCAGCAGATCCACCTGTCCTGCCCGGAGTTCGACGTCGTCGGCCTCGCCGTGCCCGGCGTCCCCGGCATCGCCCACTTCGGTCACACCGGCACGGTCGCCTGGGCGATCACCAACGCCATGGCCGACTACCAGGACCTCTACCGGGAGCAGTTGCGGCGTACGGGCGTCGGGGTGGAGGCGCTCGGTCCGGACGGCGTCTGGCGGCGGGCCGCCCGGCACACCGAGACCGTCGAGGTCGCCGGCGAGGAACCGGTCGAGGTCGAGGTGATCGAGACCGACCGCGGACCGGTGATCATCGGGGGTCCCGAGGGCCTCGACGACGGCGTGCCCGAGCCCGGCGTGCCCCCGGTCGCCCTCGCCCTGCGCTGCCCGCCGCGCGTCACCGGGGACCTCGGCTTCGGCGCCCTGCTGCCGCTGCTGCGGGCCCGTCGGGTCGCCGACGTGGACCGGGCCGTCGACCTGTGGGCCGAGCCCGTCAACGTGATCCAGGCCGCCGACACCGAAGGCGGCACGCTGCACCGGGTGGCCGGCCGGGTGCCGGTCCGGGCCGAGGCCAACGGGATCCGTCCGGTGCCCGCGTGGGAGCCCGGCCACGAATGGCGGGGATGGCACGAGCCACCGCGCGCCGGGCTGACCGACGGCGTCGCCGTGATGGCGAACCAGCGCGGCCCGGCCTCCCCCCTCGGGGTCGAGTTCGCGCCGCCGCACCGCGCCCACCGCATCGCCGCCCTGCTCGCGGGGAAGGAGTACTGGTCCGCGGCCGACATGCCCGCCCTCCACATGGACACCCACCTCGCCTCCGCCACCGCCCTGCTGGACCACCTCGCCGCCCTCGACGGCCTGACCGGACCGGCGGCCGGTCTGCGCGACCGGCTGCTGCGCTGGGACCGGCGCATGGACGCGGACAGCGCCGACGCGGCCGTCTTCGCCGCGGTGCGCGGCGCGGTCGTACGGCGGCTCGCGGAGCACCCCGCGTTCGCCGCACTGACCACGTCCCCGGCCTGGCCGGAAATTTTCCAGCCCTGGCTGGCGCTGCTCCCGCGCATCGGCTTCGCGCTCGAACACCTCCTCACCGCGGAGGAGCTGTACGGCGTCGACCGCCCGGCCGCGGTCCGCGCGGCCCTGGAGGAGGTGGCCCTTCGGCCACCCGCCGGCACCTGGGGCGACACCCACCGGTCGGCGCCCTGGCGGGCGTTGCCGCCCACGACGCCGTACGACGAACCCGGTCTGTCGGGCGACCACGACTGCGTGCTGTGCACCTCCTCCGTGCCCGGCCTCACCGACCTCGCGGCACGCGGCCCGGCCGCCCGGTACGTCTGGGACCTGGCCCGCCGTGAGGACAGCCGCTGGGTGGTGCCGCTCGGCGCCTCGGGCGTCCCGGAATCCCCCCATCACCGAGACCAACTGGCCCTGTGGCTCACGGGAGACCTCGTCCCGGTCGTCACCGACTGGGCGCGGTTGCGGAAGGAGACCGATGTCTGACCCGTACGACTCCCGCGCGGCCGTCCACGAGCAGGCGGTCGACGGCTTCGGCTCCCTGCGCGTCCTGCCGCTCGACCCGTCGGCCGACGCGCCCCTGCTGCACCGCTGGGTGAGCGGGCAACGCGCCGTCTTCTGGGGCATGAACGGCCTCACCGAGCGGCAGGTAGCCGATATCTACGCCCACATGGACACGCTCGACACCCACCACGCGTACCTCCTCGTCAAGGACGGTGAGCCGGCCGCCCTGTTCCAGACCTACGAACCGGAGGCCGACCGGGTCGGTGAGTGCTACCCCGTCGAACCCGGCGACATCGGCCTCCATCTGCTGCTCGCCCCCGCCGCACCGGGAGGTGCGCGCTCCGGGTGGACGGCCGCGCTGATCGCCGCCGTCGTCGGGTTCGTGCTGCTGGGCCCGGCCCGCGAGCGCGTGGTGGTCGACCCGGACGTGGCCAACGAGAAGGCGATCGCCCGCTTCCTGCGGCAGGGCTTCACGGCCGGCCCCGCGGTCGTCCTGCCCGAGATCGACCTGCCGGACGTGTACCTGCCGGAGAAGAGGGCCCAACTCGCTTTCCTCACCCGGGAGGCGGCCTTCGGCGGGTGACGGCTTTGCCCGTACCGTGACGGTTTCCGCCGGGGAGGTGAGTGTTCGGCGCCTCCCCTCCGTACTCAGTCTGAAGCGGGATTGCCGGAAGGCGGGAAAACGACGTGCAGCGACGGCGCAGCGGGGCGGCTGGCGATGGCGGACGCGACGGAGGAACGGTCCGCGGAACCCGGCGACTTCAAGGGCTGGTGCTGCTGGGCACCGTGCTGGTCCTGCTCCTCCTCGGCAGCGCCGGCCCGGCGAGCGCGCACGCGGCCGTCCGCGAGGCCGTCCCCGAGGACGGAAGCGTCGTCAAGTCCGCCCCGCGGCACGTCACCGTGACCTTCACGGAGTCCGTCGCCCTGCTCGACGACTCGTTCCGGGTCTACAGTCCCGACAACCACCGGGTGAAGCTGGGCGAGCCGCAGCACGCCGACGGCAGGTCCGACACCGCGCGGGTCGACCTGCCCGACGGGCTCGACGAGGGCACCTACACGGTCGCCTGGCGGGTGGTCTCCGCGGACAGCCACCCCGTCTCCGGCGCCTTCACGTTCTCCATCGGCAAGCCCTCGCCCTCCGCGCCCGCCGCACCCGAGGCCCCGACGGAGCACCCGGTCACCTCGAGCCTCTACAACACCGGCCGCTACCTCGCGTACATCGCCGCCACCCTGCTCATCGGCACGGTGGCGTTCGCGGCCCTGTGCCGCCCGCCGGACACCGCCCCGCTGCGGGCGCCGCTGGTCACGGGCTGGTGGACGCTGCTGACGGTCACCGTGGTCCTCCTCGTCCTGCGGGCCCCGTACGAGAACGGCACGTCACCCATGACGGCGTTCGACCTCTCGGCCTTCACCGGCATCCTCACCGGGCGGCCGGGCATCGCCCTGCTGGCCCGGGTGGCGCTGCTGGTGCTGACGGCGGCCGTCCTCCTGCGGCTGTCCCGCCTCACCCGCCGCCGTGAGCCGGAGGCCGGCGACCGGACACCGCCCGCCCAGCTCGCCGTGGGCGGCGTTCTGGCCGTCGCGCTGGCGCTGACCTGGGCGGCCGCCGAGCACGCCTCGGCCGGTATCCAGGTCCCGCTGGCGATGACGTCGTCCGTGCTGCACCTGCTGGCGACGGCCTGCTGGCTCGGCGGCCTCGTGGCCCTGCTCACCACCCTGTTCCGCGCCGAGACCCCGCTGCCCGTCGCCACGGTCATCCGCTTCTCCCGCCTCGCCTTCCTCTCCGTGACGGTGCTCGTCGTCACCGGCGTCTACCAGTCCTGGCGGGGTCTCGGCTCCTGGACGGCGCTCGGGGACTCGGCGTACGGGAGGGCCCTGACCGCCAAGCTCGTGATGACGGCCGTACTGCTCCTGGCGGCGGCCCTGTCCCGCCGCTGGACCATCCGCCTGGCGACGGCCGCGGCGTCGGCGACGGAGACGGAGACGGACGCGGCGGCCGGGGAGACGGCGGGGACGGCGGAGGCACCGGCAGCGGTTGCGGAGGAGGCACCGGCGGCGATGCGGCAACGGGCCCCGGAACTCGTGACCGCTCCCGCCCCGGGCAAGACGCCCCCCGCGCCCCCCGCACACCTGCCCCCCGACGCCCGGACGTCGTCCGAGCCGGACGCCCCAGCCCCGGACGCCCCCGCCCCCGAGGCGTCCGCTCCCGACCGCTACCGGCGAGGTCTGCGCGTCTCCGTCCTGGCGGAAGCGGCCGTGGCGGCCGTGGTGCTGCTGATCACCTCGGTGCTGACCAGCACCCTCCCGGCCCGGGCCGAGGCCGAGGCGGCAAAGGCGGCCGAGAGCGCCCCGATCGCCGGACTGCCCGCGGCGACGGTGGTCACCATCCCCTACGCCATCGGCACTCCCGACGGGAGGGGCAGCGTGCAGATCACCCTGGACCCGGGCCGGGTCGGGGAGAACGGCATCCAGGCGGTGGCGTTCGCCCCCAACGGCGCCCTGGACTCGATCCCGGAGCTCCGCCTGTCCTTCACCCTCGAGGAGAAGGACGTCGGCCCCATCGACGCGGGCCTGACCGACCGCGGAGGCTACTGGGCCACCAGTGATCTCACCCTCCCCCTTCCCGGCACCTGGACGATGAAGGCGACCATCAGGGTCTCGGACGTGGACCAGGTGACCGAGTCCCATTCCATCCGCATCGACCCCTGAGGAGCCCTCACCGGGACCGCGCCGGTGCGGGAACGGACCTGCACGGCACCGGCGAGGAAGCCGGGATTCCCCGGGCTTCCGCCCGGGGAGCCGGTCAGAGCTTGCTCATCTTGGCGTACGGGCTCGGGATCCGCTCCTGCGCCGAACCGAAATCCACGAGGGCCGCGATTCCGTCCTCGACGCCGATCACGCGGCCGAGACCGTACATGTCGTGTGTGACCTGGTCGCCCACCGCGAAGTGCTTGGGAGGCGGCGCGACCGGGGCTTTGAAGGGGCTGGTGGGCAGGATGCGCTTCGGTGCAGCTGGCTTTGTCATCCCCACCAGTATGGTCCTGTGTGCCCATGGGGCCCAGGGTGTGATCCATGCGGAAGCGTTCTCCTCGCGCCCGGTCGAGCCGCTCGCGGCGAGTCTCCTGCCGCAGCCGGTGCGGGAGGAAGCACAGCTCCGCGACCGACGCGCACGGCCGGCAGGGAGGGCTGAGCAACGTCGAAGGGCCCCACCGCGAATGGTGGGGCCCTTCGACATCGTGCCCGGTGAGGCACTGGCGGAGGATACGAGATTCGAACTCGTGAGGGGTTGCCCCCAACACGCTTTCCAAGCGTGCGCCCTAGGCCACTAGGCGAATCCTCCGGCAGGAACATTACATGACCGAGGGGAGTGCTCGCGAACTCGTTCCCTCCCCGCGACATGAGGTAGCCTTTGCGCAGCCCCTCACGTGGCGCTATCTGACTGAACTCCCCCAGGGCCGGAAGGCAGCAAGGGTAGGTCGGCTCTGGCGGGTGCGTGGGGGGCGTTCGCGTTTCCGGCCCCGCACGCGCGGGGCGTTCCGAGGGCGGGGCCCGATGTCGGCGGGCGCCTATAACCTCGTAGGTGTGTCGTCTCTCGCGCTGTACCGCCGCTATCGCCCGGAGTCGTTCGCCGAGGTCATTGGGCAGGAACATGTCACCGACCCGCTGCAGCAGGCGCTGCGGAACAACCGGGTCAATCACGCGTACCTGTTCAGCGGTCCGCGAGGCTGCGGCAAGACGACCAGTGCGCGCATCCTGGCCCGGTGCCTGAACTGCGAGAAGGGCCCCACGCCGACGCCGTGCGGCGAGTGCCGGTCCTGTCAGGACCTCGCGCGCAACGGGCCGGGCTCGATCGACGTCATCGAGATCGACGCCGCGTCCCACGGTGGTGTGGACGACGCCCGTGACCTGCGCGAGAAGGCGTTCTTCGGGCCCGCCCACAGCCGGTACAAGATCTACATCATCGACGAGGCCCACATGGTCTCCCCGCAGGGCTTCAACGCCCTGCTCAAGGTCGTCGAGGAGCCTCCGGAGCACCTGAAGTTCATCTTCGCGACCACCGAACCCGAGAAGGTCATCGGGACGATCCGGTCGCGCACGCACCACTATCCGTTCCGGCTGGTGCCGCCCGGGGTCCTCCGGGACTACCTCGGCGAGGTGTGCGACAAGGAGAGCAGCCCCGTCGAGGACGGCGTGCTGCCGCTCGTCGTGCGGGCCGGTGCCGGATCCGTGCGTGACTCCATGTCCGTCATGGACCAGTTGCTCGCCGGCGCCGGGCCCGACGGTGTGACGTACGTCATGGCCACCTCCCTGCTCGGGTACACCGACGGCTCGCTGCTCGATTCCGTGGTCGAGGCGTTCGCCACGGGGGACGGCGCGGCGGCCTTCGAGGTGGTCGACCGCGTGATCGAGGGCGGCAACGACCCCCGGCGGTTCGTCGCCGACCTGCTCGAGCGCCTGCGCGACCTGGTGATCCTCGCCGCGGTCCCGGATGCCGCCGAGAAGGGGCTCATCGACGTCCCCGCCGATGTCGTCGAGCGGATGCAGGCCCAGGCCGGTGTCTTCGGTGCCGCCGAGCTCAGCCGGGCCGCCGACCTCGTCAACGAGGGGCTCACCGAGATGCGGGGCGCCACCTCGCCCCGGCTCCAGCTCGAGCTGATCTGCGCCCGTGTGCTGCTGCCCGCCGCGTACGGCGACGAGCGGTCGGTCATGGCCCGCCTGGACCGGATCGAGCGGGGCGTGAACTTCTCGGCGGGCGGTCCCGCCGACGGCATGCCCGCCATGGGGTACGTGCCGGGGGGCGGTCTCCATGGGGGAGCCGAGGGCGCCCCGGTTCCGCCGGGGGGCGGTCCGGCCGCGGCCCGGGCCGCGGCGCGGGGGCAGGTCCCGCCCACGCCCTCGTTCCAGCCTTCGCCGGTGCAGCCTCCGGCTCCGGTGCCTTCGGTGCCTCCGGTCGCCGCGCCTCCGGCCCAGGCTCCCGTTCAGCCTCCGGCTGCGGCTTCGGTGGCTCCGCCCGCTGCGGGGCCGAGCGAGTCCGCCCCCGGTGTGCCCGCCCCGGGGGCCTGGCCCACCCCGGCCTCCGCCGGAGGCGGTCGCCGGCCCGGTGGCTGGCCCGACGCCGCGGCGGCGGGCGGCGGACGGCCCCAGGCCGCCGCTTCAGGCGCACCCGCTCCCGCTCCTGCCTCTGCGCCCCAGGCGCCCCAGGCACCCCCGGCGGGCCCCGGGCCCTCCGGGGGCGGTGGCGGCGGGCTCGATCCCCGCATGCTCTGGCCGAACATCCTCGAAGTGGTCAAGAACCGCCGTCGATTCACCTGGATCCTGCTCAGCCAGAACGCCCAGGTGACCGGTTTCGACGGTACGACCCTCCAGATCGGCTTCGTGAACTCCGGAGCGCGGGACAACTTCCTGAGCAGCGGCAGCGAGGACGTGCTGCGGCAGGCCCTGGGCGAGCAGTTCAACGTGCAGTGGAAGATCGAGGCCGTCGTCGACCCGTCCGGGGGCGGTGCGGGGGCTCCGGCCCCCGGCGGCGGCCGGAGCGGCGGGGGCGCCGCGGGTTACGGCGCCGGTGGCGACGGTGGTGGCCCGGGCGGCGGTGGCGGTGGTTACGGGGGTGCCGGCGCCGGTCAGCGCTCCGGGGCCGCCCAGCCGTCGGGCACGTCTGGTCAGTCCGGTCCGTCCGGCCCGTCGGGGTATGCCTCCACGCAGCAGGCGCCCCCCGTGCCCGCCCCGGCACCGGCGCCTCGGCCCTCCGCTCCGGAACCACCGCCCCCCGTCTCCCCCGAGGACGACGTCCCCGAGGAGGACGACCCCGACCTGGACGAGTCCGCCCTCTCCGGCAAGGAGCTGATCGTCCGGGAGCTGGGTGCGACCGTGATCGAGGAGCTCACGAACGAGTAGACCCGAACGAGCAGGCCCGAACGAGCGGACCTGAACGAGCGGACCTGAACGAGCGGACCTGAACGAGCGGACCTGAACGAGTGCAGCGGCCGGGCGGACTGGAGGAACACACGAACCCGTCCGCCCCGGTCCTTCGGAAGCCCGCACAAGGCGAACGCCGTCTGTCCCGTTAGGCTGACCCCGTGAAGGTCCTCGTCATCGGCAGCGGTGCCCGCGAACACGCCCTGTGCCGTTCTCTGTCCCTCGATCCCGACGTCACCGCGCTCCACTGCGCCCCCGGCAACGCCGGTATCGCCGAGGTGGCCGAGCTGCACCAGGTCGACGCCCTGGACGGCGCGGCCGTGTCCGCGCTGGCCGCACGGCTCGGCGTGGACCTCGTGGTGGTCGGCCCGGAGGCCCCCCTCGTCGCCGGTGTCGCGGACGCCGTGCGCGAAGCGGGCATCGCCGCCTTCGGCCCCTCCAGGGAGGCCGCGCGGCTCGAGGGCTCCAAGGCCTTCGCGAAGGACGTCATGGCGGGTGCGGGCGTGCCCACGGCACGGTCGTACGTCTGCACCACCCCCGCCGAGGCCGCCGCCGCCCTCGACGCCTTCGGCGCTCCCCACGTCGTCAAGGACGACGGGCTCGCCGCCGGCAAGGGCGTGGTCGTCACCGACGACATCGAGGTCGCCAGGGCGCACGCCGAGGCCTGCAAGCAGGTGGTCATCGAGGAGTACCTGGACGGCCCCGAGGTCTCCCTCTTCGCCGTGACCGACGGCGAGACCGTGCTGCCCCTCCAGCCCGCCCAGGACTTCAAGCGCGCGCTGGACGGCGACGCGGGTCCCAACACCGGCGGCATGGGGGCGTACTCCCCGCTGCCGTGGGCCGACCCGAAGCTGGTCGACGAGGTCACGCGGTCGGTCCTGCAGCCCACCGTCGACGAGTTGCGGCGGCGCGGCACCCCCTTCTCCGGCCTGCTCTACGCCGGTCTCGCGATCACCTCGCGCGGTGTGCGCGTGATCGAGTTCAACGCCCGGTTCGGCGACCCCGAGACGCAGGTCGTGCTGGCCCGTCTGAAGACCCCGCTGGCCGGGCTGCTGATGGCCGCCGCCACCGGCAACCTCGCCGACCTGGAGCCGCTGCGCTGGAGCGACGACGCCGCCGTCACGGTCGTCGTCGCCTCGCACAACTACCCCGGTTCCCCGCGCACCGGCGACCCGATCACCGGCCTGGACGAGGTCGCCGCCCAGGACGCCCCGCACGCGTACGTGCTGCACGCGGGGACGAAGCAGGTGGGCGACGAGATTGTCAGCGCGGGCGGCCGGGTGCTGTCCGTCACGGCGACCGGCGCGGACCTCACCGAGGCCCGCGACCGTGCCTACCACGCGGTCTCCCGTATCCGCCTCGACGGTTCCCAGCACCGCACGGACATCGCGGCGGAGGCGGCCAAGGGCGCGTGAGCCCTCACGGACACCGATGAACCCACGGGCCCCGATCCGCCTCAGGATCCGGGGCCCGAACTTTGCCGTCCGTCACTCACCTTTGCCCTGAGCCATTCCATCGAGTGACCGATATGCCATCCGGCTGACGAGGGCCGGGGCCCCAACTAGGGTGCCGCGCAAGCGTTCCGGCATGCTCCGGCACTTGGCTCACCGGCATTGCGATGTCAGTGACGGGTGCCACAGTGGGGAGTGGGCGACGCCAGGAGAGCGCCAGGACCGTCGGGAGGGGGTGAGGCAGGGGCATGAGCATGAGCGGAGGCGGCATGGGCAGGGACGCGGGTGCGCAGTCGGCGCGTTCACGGGCGCTCGCGGTGCTCCGCCTGCGCAGCAGGGCACTGGCCGTCGCCCTGCTGCCCGCGGCCGTCGCCGTGATCCTGCTCGTCGGCGGTTCCACCGGCCATTTCGTCGGCACCGGCTGGGACGTCGTCCGCTGGACGCTCACGCCGCTCGCGGTACTGGTCCTGCTCGCCGCCGCCGGAGTCGCCCTGGTCGTCGCCCGTGCCCGGCCCGCCATGAGCCCGACGGTCCCGATCGCCGAGGGGGCGGCCCCGGACCTGTACCGGATGGTGCGCGACCTCGCCGACCGGCTCGACGTTCCCGTTCCGTCCGCGATAGCGCTCACCCCGGACTGCGACAGCTGGCTGGAGGACCGCACCCACCCGGCGCACGGCCCCCCTCCCGTCGAGGAACACGGCGACACAGTGGGCTCGGGCCGGCCTCCGCACCGTCGGACGACCGTCGCCGCGCCCGTGCTGGTGATCGGCTCCCCGTTCCTGTGGTGGATGCGTGTCGGCGAGTTGCGCGCGGTCCTCGCCCCGGTCGTCGCCGGCACGGGGCCCTCGGCGCACCCGGACATAGCCGCCGCCCGGCGTTTCGTCCGGGGTCTCGACGCGGCGGTGGCCGTGACCTCGGAGCCTCGGCGCGGGCCGGTGTTCCGGGCGGTGTTCACGGGCGTCGGCTGGGTCGTGCGGTCGTTGTTGCGCGGCTGCCGGGTGCACACCGCCGAGATGGAGCGCGGGGTCGCCGCGGCGGCGGCCGACCGCGCCCAGGCCGTGGATTACGGGCTGAGGATCGTCGCCCAGGAACAGGTGGGACTGGCGTACGCGGGCTGGGACCGGCTGCTCACCCGGGTGGCGCTGCCCGCCTGGCGGATGGGCCGCTGGCCCTCACGGCTCAACGCCGGGGTGGTGGCCGCGCTCACCGAGCTGTCCCGCCGGGACCGGCTGGCCGAGGGGTTCGCCTCCCGCCTCGGTGAGCGTCCCGCCTGCGACCTGCTCGAAGAGCCCGGTGCGGTGGACGAGGCCACCTCCCTCCTCGCCGCCCGCCTCTTCCACGGCGGTCCCGCCGGGAGCGGGCCCGAGTGGTCGCCGGTCCGCTGGGGTGACTACCCGGAGGAGGTCGTCGACCGCAAATGGCGCACGGACGCGGCCCGGCTCCACCGCGTTCTGGACGCCCTCGGCGTACGCCCCGCCGACGGTGGGGAGGGCCTGGGCTCCGACGGCCCGACCCTCTCCCGCGTCCTCGACCACCTGACGGACCCGATGCCGGCCCCGCGCGCGGAACCGCCCGTGCACACGGGACCGGGAAACGCCGACGCCGACGCCGGCCGCCCTGACGACCCCGACGACGAGGACCTCGCCGGAACCACCCCGCGCAGTGCCGCCCTGGCCGCCCGGATCAGCGCCGAAGTGGCCCGCGAGGGCGCCGCGGCCACCGAGCGGGCCGCGTCCATACCCGCGTCCATACCCGCGTCCATACCCGCGTCCATACCCGCGTCCACATCCGGACCGGCCTCGGCCGAGAGCGCCCCGACCGCTCCCCCCGCACCGGTCGACCCCGCTTCCCTCTGGGACGACAGGGCGCTGCCCCTGCTCCCCCTCCAGCCCCCGCGCACCGGCCGCGAACTGCTCGCCGACCACATCATGGCGATGGTCTGCTGCGCGGCCATGGACACCGCGGGCGCGGCACCCGGGCTCGACTGGCTCGACGGCCCGGCCCTCCTCATCGGCGGCGTCCGTGTCACGGACCTCCCCGCCCAGGTCATGACGCTGATCGAGAACGGCGATCCCGTGGCCCTGCGCCTGTGGCTGACCCGGCAGGGCATACGCCCGGAGAAGCCCGTACGGCTCGTCTGAGCCGGTCTCCCCGCAACTCCCGCCCCATCACCCGGAGTTTCGTCTTCCGCTTTTGACCGGTTCGCGACGAAGGGTGACGGAATGCGTTCCCCATGTGATGTGCTTGGCCTGTTCGTGCTCCGTGACCAGGGCTTGCGACACACGACAAGCGCATTGCCGACCGCCGACGACGGGGCCGACGGGGCCGGGGAGGGGAGCGACCATGGGGCCGGAGCAGGGCCGCCGCCGGATCGAGGGGTTCGGTTCCACCGGCGGGGTGGCACCCGGAGGGACGATCGACTTCCACGTCTCCGTCGACCCGCCCCAGGAGTTCGGCGTCGACGTCCACCGGGTCGGCCACTACGACGGGCGGCGCACCGCCCGGATCGCGTCCGGTCCCCGCCTGACCGGCATCGCGCAACCGCCGCCGCTCACCGCCGACCGTACGGTCTCCTGCCACCACTGGTGGCTGTCCTGGAGGCTGCGGGTCCCGTCGGACTGGAGCGTCGGCGCCTATGTGGCCGTCCTGACCACCGCCGACGGCCGCCACCGCTCCCACATCCCCTTCACGGTGCGCGACGACCGCCCGGCGGACCTGCTCCTGGTGCTGCCCGACATCACCTGGCAGGCCCACAACCGCTACCCGTGGGACGAGGACGGGCAGCCGCTCGACGAGGCCGACGCGGCGGCGACCACCGTCTCCTTCGACCGCCCTTACGCGGGCACCGGCCTGCCGCCGTACGCCGGTCACACCTACGACGTCATCCGCTGGGCCGAACGCTACGGCTACGACCTCGCCTACGCCGACGCCGGCGACCTGCACGCCGGCCGGGTCGATCCCACCCGCTACCGGGGGATGGTCTTCCCCGGCCCCGACGTGTACTGGTCCCAGGCCATGCGCGGCACCGTGGAACACGCCCGCGAGTACGGCACCTCCCTCGTCTTCCTCTCCGCCCGCACGATGTACGGGCAGGTGGAGCTCGCCCCCTCCCCGTCCGGCGCACCCGACCGTCTGCTGACCCGCCGCAGACGCCGGGCCCCGGAACGCCGAGCGCCGGAACGCAGGACTCCGGGCAGATTGTCACTGTGGCGGGAGACGGACCGTGCGGAGCAGCAGCTGCTCGGCATCCAGTACGCCGGTCAGGTCCCCGCACCGCACCCGCTGATCGTGCGCAACGCCGACCACTGGCTGTGGGAGGGCACGGGGGCGTCCGAGGGCGACGGGATCGAGGGGCTGGTCGCGGTCGGGGCCGACCGTTACTTCCCGCGCACCCCGCTGCCCGAGCACGAGGAGCGGGTCCTGCTCGCGCACTCCCCGTACACCGACCGGGCGGACGGCAGACGGCACCAGGAGACCTCCCTCTACCGGGCGCCCTCCGGTGCGTGGGTCTTCGCGTCGGGGACGCACGCCTGGTCCCCGGCCCTGGACGGTCCCGGCCGGAGCGACCCCCGCATCCAGCGCGCCACGGCCAACCTCCTCGACCGCATCTGCAAACACGCCTGACCTGACCGGCTCCGGCTCCGTGGCCCCCCGCGGCTGCCCCCGAGCGGCGGGGGCGGCTGTTCGTACGGGACAATTGGCGTCACTGTCCCGCCGTCTCCCACCGCCACCCTGCGCGAGCGGAGCGAGCCCCGCGGGGTGTCCTGCTGTTCCGAGCCACGCGGAGGAACCGTGTCCGGATTCGTCGAGAAGCCCGAGCCGATCCAGGTTCCGGGCCTGGTGCATCTGCACACCGGAAAGGTGCGCGAGCTGTACCGGAACGAGGCCGGCGACCTCGTCATGGTCGCCAGTGACCGCATCTCCGCCTACGACTGGGTGCTGCCGACCGAGATCCCGGACAAGGGCAGGGTCCTCACCCAGCTCTCCCTCTGGTGGTTCGACCAGCTCGCCGACCTGGTCCCGCACCACGTCCTGAGCACCGAACTCCCCGCGGGCGCCCCCGCCGACTGGGCGGGCCGCACGCTCGTCTGCAAGTCGCTGCGGATGGCCCCCGTGGAGTGCGTGGCCCGTGGCTACCTCACCGGTTCGGGGCTCGCCGAGTACCGGGAGTCCCGTACGGTCTGCGGCCTCGCCCTGCCCGAGGGCCTGGTGGACGGATCGGAACTGCCGGCCCCGATCTTCACCCCGGCCACCAAGGCCGCCGTCGGCGAGCACGACGAGAACGTCTCCTACGAGGAGGTCGCCCGCCAGATCGGCGCCGATGTCGCGGCGCAGCTGCGGCAGGCCACCCTCGCCGCGTACACCCGCGCCCGGGACATCGCCCGCGACCGGGGGATCATCCTCGCGGACACCAAGTTCGAGTTCGGCTTCGACGGCGACACCCTGGTCGTCGCGGACGAGGTGCTCACCCCGGACTCCTCCCGCTTCTGGCCGGTCGATCAGTGGGAGCCGGGCCACGCGCAGCCGTCGTACGACAAGCAGTACGTGCGGGACTGGCTGACCTCCGCCGAGTCGGGCTGGGACCGCGCGAGCGAGCAGCCCCCGCCGGCGCTGCCGCAGCGCGTCGTCGACGCGACCCGGGCGAAGTACGTGGAGGCGTACGAGCGTCTGACCGGCATGAGCTGGAGCTGAGGGAACGGCGAAGGCCCCGGTCGATGACCGGGGCCTCGGTGTGGAGCGGACGACGAGGTTCGAACTCGCGACCTCAACCTTGGCAAGGTTGCGCTCTACCAGCTGAGCTACGTCCGCGTTGCGCCGTGGCGCGAGGCCAACTATACCCAACCTCGCTCGCGGGCGAGGCGTACCGCGGCATGACGGTTTTCCGCACCGAGTTTCGACGCGGCCGACGACAGGTAGTTGCGCACGGTTCCCTGGGACAGCGCGGCCCGCTCCGCGATCTCCGCCACGGGCGCCCCGTCGGCCGCGAGTTCCAGCACCTCGGCCTCGCGCGCGGTCAGCGGCGAGTCGCCCGCGGCGATCGCGTCGGCGGCCAACTCGGGATCCACGTAACGGTTTCCCGCGTGCACCGCGCGGATGATCTCCGCGAGGCGCTGTGCGCTGACGGTCTTGGGGACGAAGCCGCGCACACCCGCCGCGAGCGCCCGCTTCAGGTGTCCGGGCCGCCCGTGGCTGGTCACGATCAGCACCCGGCAGCCGGGGAGTTCCGCCCGCAGCGATGTGGCGACGTTCACGCCGTCGGCGCCGGGCATCTGCAGATCCAGTACGGCGACGTCGGGGGCGTGCGCCCGTGCCATCGCCAGCGCCTCCGGACCGGAGGCCGCCTCGGCGACGACCAGGAGGTCGTCCTCCAGGGACAGCAGTGCGGCGAGCGCGCCCCGGATCAGATGCTCGTCGTCGGCGAGCAGCAGCCGGACGGGGTGCGCGGGCCGGGGTGTCGTCACGGCATGACCTCGCTCACGTTCGTGCGGGGCGCGGGCGACGCGGTGGACTCCCCCGAGGGGGACGCTCCGGAACCGGCGGCCGACGGCAACGGGACCTCGGCCGTCAGCAGGAACCGCCCGTCCCCGGTCGGGCCGGCCCGCAGGGTCCCGCCGATCTCGGCCAGCCGCTCACGCAGCCCGACCAGCCCGGTCCCCCGGCCCGAGCCGCCGTTCTCCGGCACACCGTCGTTCTCCACCGTCAGCACCGTCCGCACCGTCTGCCCCTTCAGTACCCGTATCCCCACCACGCACCGCCGTGCGTCCCCGTGCCGCAGCACGTTGGTCACCGCTTCCCGTACGACCCAGCCCAGCGCGGACTGCACCTGTGCCGGGAGCCCGGTCGTCGAACCGGTGACCGTGCAGTCGATGCCGGCCGCGTCCAGGACGCCCCTGGCGCCCGCGAGTTCGCTGCCCAGGTCGGCCTCCCGGTAGCCGCGGACGACCTCGCGCACCTCCCGCTGCGCCTCGTGCGCCAGCCGCTGCACCTCGACCATCTGCGTCACCGCCTCCGGCCGCTCCCGCTGGGCCAGTTGGACGGCCAGTTCGCTCTTCAGCGCGATCACGGCGAGGTTGCGGCCCATGACGTCGTGCAGATCCCGCCCGAACCGCAGCCGCTCCTCCGCGACGGCGAGCCGGGTACGGGTCTCCCGGGCCTCATCGAGTTCGTACACGGCTTTGAGCAGCCAGACGGAGAAGACCGAGGTGAAGGCGATGAACCCGCCGCCGAGCAGCATCCCCACCGCGAAGAGCAGCGCGGCCGGGGCGGGCATGCCGAAGGGCAGTGACACCAGTCCCGTGCCCACCGCGAAGCCCGCCACCCAGCCGAACACCCGCGGCCGGCTGCGCACCCCGAGCGCGACGATCCCGACGCCGAAGCACGGGACGAACATCAGGATCCCGGCGACCGCTTCGACGACGTCGCGGCTCGCCGGCCCGTGCTCGGCGGTCGCCACGGCCGCCACCGTGACGACCGCGGAGACGGCACCGAGCGCCCACAGCAGCCGGAGCGGCTGCTCCCGCTGCCCGCGCACCCAGTCCAGTGCCCGCGAGGCGGTCACGGTGCACAGCGCGCAGTGCACGGCGATCATGAGCAGCAGTGGAGCGGCGAGCCTCGGCCCGAGGTGCCCGAACCGTCCGATCACCGGTCCGCCGGCCGCCACGAACTCGACCAGGGCGAAGGAGTGGAACGACCACCGGGTGTACGTCTCCACCTTGGCCGGGGTGCTCTTGCTCCCCCACCAGCCGCCCGGCCTGCTCATGTCCCCGCCTCCCGCCGTCGGCACGTCAGCGTCTCGGTTCCCAGCGGAACCACCGGCGGACGGCGAACCCGGACAGCAGCGCCCAGGCCGCGCCGGTCGCCACGGCGAGCAGTGTCTCGGAGCCCGACAGGTTGCCGGTGAAGCCACCGCGCAGCAGGGTCATGACGGGGGTGAGGGGCAGCAGTTCGCAGAAGGAGGCCAGCCGGTCGGGCAGCACCTCCAGCGGGACCATCATCCCGGAGCCGAGCATCGACACCAGGAGCACCGGCATCGCGGTGACCTGCGCGCTCTCGGTGGTCCGGGTGAAGCCGGCGGTGACGGCGGCGAGCGTCGCGCACAGTCCCAGGCCCAGCAGCAGCCCCAGCACGGACAGATGGACGGCCTGCGGCGCGGCCACGTCCAGGAGCAGTGCGCAGCCCACGGCCAGCAGCAGCGACTGCACCAGCCCGGTGACGACGGCCGGGAGCGAGACCCCGCACAGGATCTCGGCGTCCCGCAGCTCCCCGGTGCGCAGCCGCTTCAGCACCAGTTCCTCGCGCCGGGTGACGAAGACGCCGACGAGCGCCGTGTAGACGGCGAACAGCAGGGAGAAGCCGATCGCGCCGGGCAGGATCACCGCGCCGATACTGAGACCCACCTCGTCGAGGTCCATCCCGTCGGCCGCCGAGTACAGGCTGAGCGGAAGCACCAGCGGCACGAAGAGCGCGGCGAAGAGCGTGCCCTTGCTGCGTCCGAACAGCGTCAACTCGGCTCGGGCGAGGGCCCGCATGCGGCTCACGGGGGTGCTGACCGCGGTGTTCCCGCCGCTCGCGGCCTCGGCCGTCCCCCCGGTCGACCCCTTGGTCGTGTCCCCGGTCGACTCCTTGGTCGTGCTGACCGTCCCGCTCATGCCGCGTACTCCTTTTCCGTGGTGGTGCTCTCCCCCTGCTCGAGGGTCTCGCGCGCGGAGGCTTCCCGGGCTATGCCCAGGAACGCCTCCTCCAGCGACGCCGAGCGCACATCCAGTCCCTTCAGTTCCACACCGGCGCGCTCCGCCCACACCAGCAGGCCCGTGGCCGCCCGTTGCAGCTCACGGGTGTGCAGCCGGATGATCCGTCCGTCCAGTTCGTGCCCGGTCACGCCCAGGTCGTCGAGCGGCGGCAGGTCACCGGGGAAGTAGCCGTGGGGCAGTTCGAAGGTGATCCGCGACGGCTGCGCGGCGGTCACCTCGGCGGGGGTGCCGGTGGTGGCGATGCGCCCCTTGTGCATGATCGCGAGGCGGTCGGCCAGCGCCTCGGCCTCCTCGAGGTAGTGGGTGGTCAGCAGCACGGTCGTGCCGTTGTCGCGCAGGGCCCGCACCAGGCGCCAGGTGTCGCGGCGCCCTTCGGCGTCCAGGCCGGTCGTCGGCTCGTCGAGGAACAGCACCTCGGGGTCGCCGAGCAGCGCGAGGGCCAGGTCGAGGCGGCGCCGCTCACCCCCGGACAACTGCTTGACCCGTACGTCGTCCTTCCCGGCCAGTCCGACCAGCGCCAGCACCTCCTGCGGGGGACGGGCCCCGCTGACGGAGCCGGCCCACATCCGCGCGGTCTCCATGACGGTCAGGTCGGAGGGGAAGCCGCCCTCCTGGAGCATCACACCGGTGCGAGGCCGTACCACGGCGCGGTCGGTGTACGGATCGTGACCGAAGATCCTGACCCGTCCGCCGGTCGGCGCCGCGAGACCCTCCAGCAGTTCGACGGTGGAGGTCTTGCCCGCGCCGTTGGTGCCCAGCAGCGCGAAGACCTCCCCGCGCCGCACGGAGAAGCCGATCCCGCGTACGGCCTCGAACCCGCCCCCGTACACACGGCGCAGGTCAGTGACCTCGATCACGTGTTCATGTTCGTTTCCTCGCATGCCTTGATCATTCAGGATCGATCGGACGGGCGGCCGTGCGGGCTGTCACCACTGGGCGTGACAAATGTCAGAACGGCGCCGGCCGTCCCGCACGGGCACCGAGAGGAGCACGGCAACCCGAAAAGACCCCGGTCCGATGGACCGGGGTCTGATTCCCGAGCGGACGACGAGGTTCGAACTCGCGACCTCAACCTTGGCAAGGTTGCGCTCTACCAGCTGAGCTACGTCCGCATTGCCCCCGACCGGCTTTCACCGGTCGGTGCGAGCACCAGCCTACCTGATCGAATGCATTGATCGGTACGACTACGCAGAGCGGGTGACAGGAATTGCACACTGCGCCTTCCCCCTGGAAGGGGGATGTTCTACTACTGAACTACACCCGCATGTACTCCGTGAGCTGGGCTTTTCGGCCTGGCCTCGCGGCGTGCTCCAGACTCTAGCTGATCAACGGGGGTGTTGTGCAAGTCGGCTGCCCCGGGGGCCGGACGGCCGGAGCTCGGGGACCGGGGGCCGGACGGCCGGGGCGCACCCCGCCGCACCGCGCGCCCCGTCGCATCCGCCCCGTCACACCCGCCGCGCCCGCCTCACCGCGCCGCGGCGAACGCCTCGTAGATCCGCTTGGGGATCCGCCCGCGCGCGGGGACGTCCATCCGGTTCGACAGCGCCCAGGCGCGCACGGCCGCCGGATCGGGGGCGACCTCCGTCTGCCGGTACGCCCGGCCCGAGCGGGAGCGCTTGCGGCCGGCCTGCACATAGGGCGCGAGCGCCTTCCGCAGGCCGTCGGCGTTGGCTTCGTTCAGATCGATCTCGTACGACTTGCCGTCGAGTCCGAAGGCGATCGTTTCCGCCGCTTCCGAGCCGTCGATGTCGTCAAAGAGAGTGACCACGACCTTCTGCGCCACGAATAATCGGTCCCTTCGTGCGACGCCTCTGTGCCGACGTCGGTGATGACGCCCCGGGTGTCGCGGAGATGTCGGCGTCCGCCTGTAAACGGGCAAACCATCTGCTAATGACAATTCATTTGTACAGTGCTCGGCAATGCATTGTGAAGCTCGACTAAATCTGCCCGCGTGTCCGGGGCGCAATAGCGATACGTGACGGATCGCGGATCTTTCCCGGATCTTTTCCCTGGCTCCTCCCCGCGGCGCCGAATCGTGATCGGGGTCACGTAGATTCCTCCAACTCTACTCGCGTAGAAATTTTGTGCGGGTAGTCTGAAGGGACCTGCTCAGCACCACACACCGGGAGTGCCAGTGGCACGCGTCGTAGTCGACGTCATGCTCAAGCCGGAGATCCTCGACCCCCAGGGCCAGGCGGTGCAGCGCGCACTGCCGCGGCTGGGTTTCGAGGGGATCTCGGACGTCCGTCAGGGAAAGCGATTCGAACTGGAAGTTGACGGGCCGGTCGACGAGGCCGCGCTCGCCCGCATTCATGATCTTGCGGAATCCTTCCTCGCCAACACCGTGATCGAGGACTTCACCGTCAGGGTCGAGGAAGTCTCGGAGGCCGTGAAGTGACCGCTCGTATTGGCGTCGTCACTTTCCCCGGCAGCCTCGACGACCGGGACTCGCAGCGCGCGATCCGGCTCGCGGGCGCCGAGCCCGTGGCGCTCTGGCACAAGGACAAGGACCTCAAGCAGGTCGACGCGGTCGTGCTGTGCGGCGGATTCTCCTACGGCGACTACCTGCGCGCCGGGGCCATCGCCCGTTTCTCGCCGGTGATGGACACCGTCATCGAGCAGGCGAAGGCGGGACTGCCGGTCCTCGGCATCTGCAACGGCTTCCAGATCCTCACCGAGGCGCACCTGCTCCCCGGCGGCATGCTGGGCAACGACCACCTGCACTTCATCTGCCGTGACCAGAAGCTGCGGGTGGAGAACGCGGAGACCTCCTGGACCACCGACTACACGGCCGGCCAGGAGATCCACATCCCGCTGAAGAACATGGACGGCCGCTACGTCGCCGACCAGTACACGCTGGACGAGCTGGAGGCCGAGGGCCGCGTCGCCTTCCGGTACCTCGACTTCAACCCCAACGGCTCGCTCAACGACATCGCCGGCATCACCAACGCGGCGGGCAACGTCGTCGGTCTGATGCCGCACCCCGAGCACGCCGTCGAGTCACTGATCGGCACCGGCCGCACCGACGGCCTCCCGTTCTTCACCTCGATCCTCAAGAAGCTGGTCAACGCATGAGCCGGACGCCTCTGGACACGGTCGAGCACGCGGCCGAGACCCCCGACGTCGAGCTGCCCTGGGCCGAACTCGGCCTCAAGAAGGACGAGTACGAGCGGGTGGTGGAGATCCTCGGCCGCCGCCCGACCGGCGCCGAGCTCGCCATGTACTCGGTGATGTGGTCCGAGCACTGCTCGTACAAGTCCTCCAAGGTCCACCTCCGCCAGTTCGGCGAGAAGGCCCCCGAGTCCGACGCGATGCTCGTCGGCATCGGTGAGAACGCCGGGGTCGTCGACGTCGGCCAGGGCTACGCGGTCACCTTCAAGGTCGAGTCGCACAACCACCCGTCGTACGTCGAGCCCTACCAGGGCGCGGCCACCGGCGTGGGCGGCATCGTCCGCGACATCATCGCGATGGGCGCCCGCCCGGTCGCCGTCGTGGACCCGCTGCGCTTCGGCGCCGCCGACCACCCCGACACCAAGCGCGTCCTGCCCGGCGTCGTCGCCGGCATCGGCGGCTACGGCAACTGCCTCGGCCTGCCCAACATCGGCGGCGAGGTCGTCTTCGACGCCTGCTACCAGGGCAACCCGCTGGTCAACGCCGGTGCCATCGGCGTCATGCGGCACGAGGACATCCACCTCGCCAAGGCCTCCGGGCCCGGCAACAAGGTCATCCTGTACGGCGCCAGGACCGGCGGCGACGGCATCGGCGGCGCCTCCATCCTCGCCTCCGAGACCTTCGACGACGCCAAGCCGTCGAAGCGCCCGGCGGTCCAGGTCGGCGACCCCTTCCAGGAGAAGCTCCTCATCGAGTGCACCCTGGAGGCCTTCAAGGAGAAGCTGGTCGTCGGCATCCAGGACCTCGGCGCGGCCGGCCTGTCCTGCGCCACGTCCGAGCTGGCCTCCAACGGCTCCGGCGGCATGCGCGTCGTCCTCGACGACGTACCGCTGCGCGACTCCACGCTCTCGCCCGAGGAGATCCTCATGAGCGAGTCGCAGGAGCGCATGTGCGCGGTCGTCGAGCCGGAGAAGGTCGACCGCTTCCTCGAGATCTGCGAGAAGTGGGACGTCATCGCCACCGTCATCGGTGAGGTGACCGACGGCGACCGCCTGGAGATCTTCTGGCACGGCGGCAAGATCGTCGACGTCGACCCGCGCACCGTCGCCCACGACGGCCCGGTCTACGAGCGCCCCTACGCCCGCCCCGACTGGCAGGACGCGCTCCAGGCCGACGACGCGAACAAGCTGCCCCGGCCGCAGACGTCCGACGAGCTGAAGGACCAGGTCCTGAAGCTGGTGGGCTCGCCCAACCAGGCCTCCAAGGAGTGGATCACCCGGCAGTACGACCACTTCGTGCAGGGCAACACGGTCCTCGCCCAGCCCGAGGACTCCGGCATGATCCGCGTCGACGAGCAGACCGGCCTCGGCGTCGCCATCGCCACCGACGGCAACGGCCGGTACGCCAAGCTCGACCCGTACACGGGGGCGCAGCTGGCCCTGGCGGAGGCCTACCGCAACGTGGCGACGACCGGTGCCAAGCCGCTCGCCGTCTCCGACTGCCTGAACTTCGGCTCGCCGGAGGACCCCGCGGTCATGTGGCAGTTCGCGGAGGCCGTGCGCGGTCTGGCCGACGGCTGCCTGCAGCTCGGCACCCCGGTCACCGGCGGCAACGTCTCGCTCTACAACCAGACCGGCGAGGCCGCCATCCACCCGACCCCGGTGGTCGCGGTCCTCGGCGTCATCGACGACGTGGCGCGGCGCACGCCGGTCGCCTTCCAGGAGGAGGGCCAGTTGATCTACCTCCTCGGCGACACCCGTGAGGAGTTCGGCGGCTCGGCCTGGTCCCAGGTCGTCCACGACCACCTCGGCGGCCTGCCGCCCGAGGTCGACCTGGAGCGCGAGCGCCTCCTCGGCGAGATCCTGATCTCCGCCTCCCGCGACGGCATGATCGACTCCGCGCACGACCTGTCCGACGGCGGTCTGATCCAGGCCGTGGTCGAGTCGGCGCTACTCGGCGGCAAGGGCGCGCGTCTGGTCGTACCGGACGGGCTCGACGCGTTCACCTTCCTGTTCTCCGAGTCGGCCGGCCGCGCGATCGTCGCCGTACCGCGTTCGGAGGAGGTGCGCTTCACCGACATGTGCGGCGTACGCGGCCTCCCGGCGACCCGCATCGGGGTCGTCGACGGGGACACGGTGGACCTCCAGGGCGAGTTCGCGCTCACCCTCGAGGAACTGCGCACGGTCCACGAGGAGACGATCCCGGCCCTGCTGGCCTGATCTTCGGCCTGCGCCGTTCAGGTTTCCCGTACGAAGCCCCCGCCCGGTCCACCGGTCGGGGGCTTCGTCGTTCGCGGAGGCCGCCCGAGGCTTGCACGGAATTACGTAGTTACGTAATGTCGAAGTCGTGGAACTCGAAGAGCGCGTCGTCGACCTCGAACGCCGGTTGACGGAACTGGAGGCGGAGCGCCGCAGCGCACCCCGCCTGGGCGAGGGCGACTTCTGGGCCCTGGACGGCCTGAAGAGCCGGCTGGCCGAGCTGGCGGCGGCCGACGGAGGGGTGCTGTTCACCGGCGCGGTCCGGCTGCCGACCGGCGAGCAGTACGAGTGGCAGCACGGCGCGCTCACCGAGGGACTGCTGAACGACGACTGGCCCGCGACCGCCGAGTCGCTCGCCGCCCTCGGTCACCCGGTGCGGCTGCGGCTGCTCCGCGAGATCCTCGGCGGCCGCCGCACCGCCGCCGAACTCGCCGAGCTGGACGGGGTCGGCACGACCGGCCAGATCTACCACCACCTGCGCCAGCTCACCGGCGCCGGCTGGCTCCGCACCACCGGCCGGGGCCGCCACGAGGTACCGGCGGGCCGGGTCGTACCGCTGCTGGTGCTGCTGTCCGCGGCGCGGCCCTGACCGGGCCGGTGCCCGCACCCACGACGAGCAGGGGGAACCATGACCGCACGCAAGCTCGCCATGATCACCTTCCGGGGGCTGCAACTGGGCTTCATCGCCCTGGTGACCGCCCACATCTGCCTCGGCTGGGACTACCCGGCCTTGTGGAACCTGCTGCCGCTGGTCCTGGCCTACCTCCTGATCACCGTGGTCAACCGGTGGGGCGGCGGCGCCCCGGACCATCCGCGCCTCGCGCGGGAACCGGTCGAGGTCGACCCGCCCGTGACCGGCCGCTGGTCCGCGCTGAACAGCCCCGCCGACCGCACCCCGAGCCACGGCACCCACGCCTACGGCCAGACGTACGCCATCGACATCGTCGCCGAACCCGAGCCGGGCGCCCGTCCCGCGTTCTCCGCACTGTGGCCGCTCGCCCGCCGCCCCGACGCCTTCCCCGCGTTCGGCGCTCCCCTGCGCGCGGTCGCCGACGCCACGGTCGTCCGCGTGTCCGACGGGCAGCGCGACCACCTCAGCCGCGCCTCGCTGCCCGGACTGCTGTACCTGATGCTCGTCGAGGGCCCGGTGCGGGAGATGAGCGGGGTCCACCGGATCGTCGGCAACCACCTGGTGCTCGACCTCGGCGACGGAACGTACGCCGCTTACGCGCACGTGCGGCGCGGCTCGTTCACCGTCCGCGAGGGCGACCGGGTGCGGGCCGGACAGGTGCTCGCCCGCTGCGGCAACTCGGGCAACTCCTCGGAGCCGCACCTGCACTTCCAGCTGATGGACGGCCCCGACCCGGACACCGCGCGGGGTGTCCCGTTCACCTGGCGCGGCATCGGCGTCCCCCGGGGCGGCGAGGCGTTCGAGGTGCCCGCGCCGGCCTCGCAGCGCACCTCCTAGGCTGCCCCCATGCCCCCGGCCAAGAAGCGCACCCGCTCCTACGACCCCGCCAAGACCCGCACCGCCGTCCTGGCCCAGTTCGGGAACGTACGGCAGGCGGTGCGCACCCTGGACGCGCGGCACCTCGCCCTGCCCACCCGCCTCGGCGACTGGACCGTACGGGACCTGCTCGCGCACCTCGCCCTGGCCGTCGGGAGCGTCAGCCGGGCCCTGGAGCGGGACGAACCGGCGAAGCCCGGGCTGGCGCTGCTGGACTACCCCGCCGCGACCGCCGCCCACGCCGGTGCCGTGGCCGAGGGCTCCCGGGCGCTCGCCGAGGCGACCCCCGACCTGGACGCCCTGCTCACCCGCACCGCGGAGGACCTGGCCCGGGACCTCGACGCCGCCCCGCCCACCCGTGTGCTCGCCCTGCGCTCCGGGGCCATGAACCTCACCGACTACCTGGTCACCCGCACCGTCGAGCTCGTCGTCCACGCCGACGACCTGGGCGCCGCCGTGCCCGGCCTCGACGTCCCCCACGACCGCCAGGCCCTCGCCGCCTGCACCCGGCTGCTGGCCGACACGCTGGCGGCGAAGGCGCCCGGCGGCTCGACGGAGGTGCGCGTCCCGCCGTACGCGGTCGTGCAGTGCGTGGCGGGGCCGCGGCACACCCGAGGCACCCCGCCCAACGTCGTCGAGACCGACCCGCTGACCTGGATCCGGCTGGCCACCGGGCGCACGGCCTGGCAGGACGCGGTGGCCGCCGCCGAGGTGAGCGCGAGCGGGGAGCGGGCGGACCTCGGACCGTACCTGCCGCTGATGACATGAGGCGACGGCGGTCGACGTGAGGGGAACCGGAAGCGCCCCGCCTCCGTCGAAGCGGCATGTACACACAGAGGAGCAACCGGTGCGAACGGCGCACCGTCCTCGCGGTGGCCGCTGCCGTCCTCTCCGTCCCCTTCATGGCGGCCTGCGGCAGTGAGCAGGCGGGAGCGGGCGCCGGGCGGGCGAGTGCGGGCAGTGCCACGGCCGGCACGGCGGAGCAGCCCCTCACCGGCATCCGCTGGAACGTCGACAGCGTCACCGTGGACGGCACCACCCACCGCGCCACCTCCGACGCGTACATGATCCTGATCGAGGGCGGCGGGGTCGAGGGCAGTCACGGCTGCAACAGCTTCCGGGGCGACACCGTCCTCGAGGGCGACCGTGTCCGGCTCGACGGCCTCGAGAGCACCGCCGTCGCCTGCGACGGACCGGCCAGGGAATTCGATCACGCACTCCTGAACGCGTTCACCGGCGGGAGTCCCCGGGTCGAGGTGAGGGACGGCCGCCTCACCCTCACCTCCGAGGAGGGCGCCACCGTCCGCTTCAGCGAGGGCGGCGAGGACACCCCGCTGTACGGCACGAAGTGGAAGATCGTCTCCCCCGACTCCGCGGGCCGTGCCCACCTCACCTTCGACGAGCAGGAGGGCACCGTCTCCGGAAGCCTCGGCTGCAACAAGGTGAACGCCGACGCCACCGTCCGCGACGGCCATATCACCGTCGGCACGCCCAGCACGACCCGAATGGTGTGCGAAGACTCACTCATGAAGGCCGAGAAGGCGCTGCTGAAGCTTTTCGACACCACGCTCGACTATCGGGTCGATCACCGGAGCATGACGCTGACCAGCGCAAACGGAAGGACTGTCCACGCGTTCGCCGCCGAGTGAGCCATGGCCGAGACCCCGTCCCCAATTCGGACCAGCACTCGACCTCGCCTACACTCGGTGGCGTGCCACGTGGTGACGGACGACTCAACCACGACCTGCTCCCCGGAGAGAAGGGCCCCCAGGACGCCTGCGGCGTCTTCGGTGTCTGGGCTCCGGGCGAAGAGGTCGCCAAGCTCACGTATTTCGGGCTGTACGCCCTCCAGCATCGGGGCCAGGAGTCCGCGGGTATCGCGGTCAGCAACGGCTCCCAGATCCTCGTCTTCAAGGACATGGGCCTGGTTTCCCAGGTCTTCGACGAGACCTCGCTCGGTTCGCTCCAGGGTCATATCGCGGTCGGCCACGCCCGCTACTCGACCACCGGTGCCTCCGTGTGGGAGAACGCCCAGCCGACGTTCCGTGCCACCGCGCACGGCTCGATCGCGCTCGGCCACAACGGCAACCTGGTCAACACGGCCGAGCTCGCCGAGCTGGTGGCCGAACTGCCCAAGGAGAACGGCCGCGCCCCGAAGGTGGCGGCCACCAACGACACCGACCTGATAACCGCCCTGCTGGCCGGCCAGCGTGCCGCCGACGGCGAACCGGTGACCGTGGAGCAGGCCGCGCACGTGGTCCTTCCGCAGGTCAAGGGTGCCTTCAGCCTCGTCTTCATGGACGAGAACACGCTGTACGCCGCCCGCGACCCGCAGGGCATCCGCCCGCTGGTCCTCGGCCGGCTCGAGCGCGGCTGGGTCGTCGCCTCCGAGTCCGCCGCCCTCGACATCTGCGGTGCCAGCTTCGTCCGCGAGATCGAGCCCGGCGAGTTCGTCGCCATCGACGAGAACGGACTGCGCTCTTCTCGATTCGCGGAAGCGAAGCCCAAGGGCTGTGTCTTCGAGTACGTGTACCTGGCCCGCCCGGACACCGACATCGCCGGCCGGAACGTCTACCTCTCGCGCGTCGAGATGGGCCGCCGCCTCGCCGAGGAGGCGCCCGCCGAGGCCGACCTGGTGATAGCGACCCCGGAGTCCGGCACCCCGGCCGCCATCGGCTACGCGGAGGCCTCCGGCATCCCCTTCGGCGCCGGCCTGGTCAAGAACGCGTACGTCGGCCGCACGTTCATCCAGCCCTCGCAGACCATCCGCCAGCTCGGCATCCGTCTGAAGCTGAACCCGCTCAAGGACGTCATCAAGGGCAAGCGCCTGGTCGTCGTCGACGACTCGATCGTGCGTGGCAACACCCAGCGCGCCCTGGTCCGGATGCTCCGCGAGGCGGGTGCCGCCGAGATCCACATCCGGATCTCCTCGCCGCCCGTGAAGTGGCCGTGCTTCTTCGGCATCGACTTCGCGACCCGCGCCGAGCTGATCGCCAACGGCATGTCCGTCGAGGAGATCGGCACCTCGCTCGGCGCCGACTCCCTGGCGTACATCTCCATCGACGGCATGATCGAGGCGACGACCATCGCCAAGCCGAAGCTGTGCCGCGCCTGCTTCGACGGCGAGTACCCGATGGAGCTGCCCGATCCGGAGCTCCTCGGCAAGCGGCTCCTGGAGTCGGAGCTGGCCGCCGGTACGGCCGAGCCGGCCGCGCTCGACGCGATCCGCCGCCCGTAAGCCCCTGCCCTGCCGTAACGAGACGAAGGCTCTCCCAGTCATGTCTGAGAACACTGGCGCCGGCCACGCGGCGGCGTCGTACAGGACCGCGGGCGTCGACATCGACGCGGGTGACCGAGCGGTCGAGCTGATGAAGGAGTGGGTGAAGAAGGCGCGGCGCCCCGAGGTCGTCGGCGGCCTCGGCGGTTTCGCCGGCCTCTTCGACGCCTCCGCCCTGAAGAGGTACGAGCGCCCCCTGCTCGCCTCCGCCACGGACGGCGTCGGCACCAAGGTCGACATCGCCCGCCGCATGGGCGTCTACGACACCATCGGGCACGACCTGGTCGCCATGGTGATGGACGACATCGTGGTGTGCGGCGCCGAGCCGCTGTTCATGACCGACTACATCTGTGTCGGCAAGGTCCACCCCGAGCGGGTCGCCGCCATCGTCAAGGGCATCGCCGAAGGCTGTGTCCTGGCCGGCTGCGCCCTGGTCGGCGGGGAGACGGCCGAACACCCCGGCCTGCTGGGCGAGGACGACTTCGACGTCGCCGGCGCCGGTACGGGCGTCGTGGAGGCCGACCGGCAGCTCGGCCCGGACCGCATCCGCAAGGGTGACCGGGTCGTCGCCATGGCCGCCTCCGGTCTCCACGCGAACGGGTACTCGCTGGTCCGGCACGTCCTGCTGAACCAGGCCGGGCTCGCCCTGGAGAGCCGGATCGACGAGCTGGGCCGCACCCTCGGGGAGGAGCTCCTGGAGCCCACCCGGATCTACTCGCTGGACTGCCTGGCCCTGATCCGCACCACCGAGGTGCACGCCTTCAGCCACGTCACCGGCGGCGGCCTCGCGGCCAACCTGGCCCGCGTCGTCCCCGACGGGCTGCACGCGGTCGTGGACCGCTCCACCTGGACCCCGGCCCCGGTCTTCGACCTCGTCGGCCGGACCGGTTCGGTCGAGCGCCTGGAACTGGAGCGCACCCTCAACATGGGCGTCGGCATGATCGCGATCGTGCCGGAGGAGTCCACGGACGCGGCACTGACCACGCTGGCCGACCGCGGTGTGGACGCCTGGGTGGCCGGCGAGATCACCGACCGTGGCGAGCACACCACTGGAGCGGCACTGGTGGGTGACTACGCGAGCTGATGCAGGACGAGCACGCCGAGCAGCAGGTCGAGCACGGTGACTCCCCGCGCGGTCCGGTGGACCCGGTCCACCGGACCGCGCGGGGAGCCCGGGCCGTGCGGGCAGCACAGAACCCGGTCGGTGACCGGAGTCACCGACCGGGCTGATGAATCAGTGCAAGGTCAAGCGCCACGACGTTGGGGAGAGGACTGGCCGTCCTCGTCCTCGTCGTCGTCCTCATAGAGGTCGGCGTACCGTGCGTACAGGTCGTCGTCCTGCTCATCGTCCTCGACCGGGTCACCGTTGACATTCGGTGATGTGTTCGAAGGCGATGCACCCAGCTCCTCGGCCAGACGTGCGAGGTCCGTCCCGCCGCTGTTGTACTTCAGCTGGCGGGCGACCTTTGTCTGCTTGGCCTTGGCCCGGCCGCGCCCCATGGCTCGACCCCCTCAACGACGGGGCTCGACGGCCCCAGAGTCTTGACACGCGTTCATAGTCCGGAACGGACTCTCCGTGGAGAGGCCGGTCCGTAGGGCTCCCACGGTACCTGAGCCCACGCCCATACGGTACGTCGCCCGCATGACGTGCCCCCTTCCGTGACCCTTACGGCGCCCTGTTCTCGCAGGTCAACTGCGATTTCAAGCACTTGTCGAGGGCCGACCCGCCGGAAGAAGTGAGAGTTCTCTCGAAGTACCCCGCCGCGGGTACCGGCCAAACGTACGAACAGCGTCCGGACGGGGGTGGGGGCGGACCCACCGGTCCGCCCCCACCCCCGTCCCGCATCTGCGTTCCTGTCTACGGTCTTGATCTACGTTTCCGCCTGAGTTCCTGCTGAGTTTCCGGCTGCGTTTCCGTCGGTGCTTCCGCTTGCGTCTTCGTGGCCCGCCTCAGCGCGCCGCGCGGGCCTCCGCCATCCGCTGCTCGGCGATCCGGTCGGCCGCCGCGGCCGGCGGAATCCCGTCGGACTTCGCACGTGCGAAGATCGCGAGCGTGGTGTCGAAGATCTTCGCCGCCTTCGCTCTGCACCGGTCGAAGTCGAAGCCGTGCAGCTCGTCGGCGACCTGGATGACGCCGCCGGCGTTCACCACGTAGTCCGGCGCGTAGAGGATCCCGCGGTCGGCGAGGTCCTTCTCCACGCCCGGATGGGCGAGCTGGTTGTTGGCGGCGCCGCAGACCACCTCGGCGGTCAGCACCGACACGCTGTCGTCGTTCAGCGCACCACCCAGCGCGCAGGGGGCGTACACGTCCAGCCCCTCGGTCCGGATCAGCGCCTCGGTGTCGGCGACGGCCGTGACGCCCTGCGGGTGCCGGTCCAGGACCCGCCGCACGGCGTCCTCGCGCACGTCGGTGACCAGGACCTCCGCGCCCTCCTTGAGCAGGTGTTCCACCAGGTGGTGGCCGACCTTGCCGACGCCCGCGATGCCGACCTTGCGGTCGCGCAGCGAGGGGTCGCCCCACAGGTGCTGGGCGGCGGCCCGCATGCCCTGGTAGACGCCGAAGGAGGTGAGTACCGAGGAGTCGCCCGCGCCGCCGTTCTCCGGGGAGCGGCCCGTGGTCCAGCGGCACTCGCGGGCCACCACGTCCATGTCCGCGACGTAGGTGCCGACGTCACAGGCGGTGACGTACCGGCCGCCCAGTGAGGCGACGAACCGGCCGTAGGCGAGCAGCAGCTCCTCGGTCTTGACCGTCTCGGGATCCCCGATGATCACCGCCTTGCCGCCGCCGTGGTCGAGACCGGCCATGGCGTTCTTGTACGACATCCCGCGGGCGAGGTTCAGCGCGTCGGCGACGGCCTGCTCCTCGGTCGCGTACGGGTAGAAGCGCGTGCCGCCGAGGGCGGGGCCCAGGGCGGTGGAGTGGAGGGCGATGACGGCCTTGAGGCCACTTGCACGGTCCTGGCAGAGCACGACTTGCTCGTGACCGCCCTGGTCCGAACGGAACAGGGTGTGCAGGACGCCGTCAGATACGTCGGTCACGGTGGTGACTCCTGAGTAAGTAGCGGCGGGTGGAGGCAGATCCCGAAAACTCCCCCGCCGCTTGTGGCGATGGGGGAGCCTGCGGAGGCTGTGAGCACGAGGTTAGGCCCTGCCGTGCCCGAGAGCGGCGCCGTGTCCAGGATCACGTTCTCGTGGTCACCCCCGGGGTGTCGCCGTGCGACCATTTGCCTGGATTGCCCGTGCGTCCGCGTCGCCCGCGCGCGCGTGAGCGGGCCCGCAGGTTTTCGCGCCGGTGCGCGGGGGAGGGAGCAGGCGTGCCCAAGGTCTCCTCGGTGGTCGTCCCCTACGCGACCTATCTGCGCGTGTACGAACCGCTGGCCGCCTTCCCGGAGCCGGAGCGCGGCCACTGGGCCCGTTATGCCCGCCGTACCGACCTCCCCTCCTACCAGGACGAACTCCGCCGGGCCCTGGCCGACCTCGTGCCCACCCCGCCGGTCCCGGTTCCGGTGCGGGAGAGCGACGACGCGTTCGTGCTGGAGGTCGACGGAGTGGTCTGCGTCTGCCCCTGGCGCACCCGGCTGCGCGGCTGGCAGGCCCTGGGCGAACTCGCCGAGGAATTTCCCCTGCCGGTCCTGGACGCGCTCCTGCCCCCGTTCGTGCGGCGCCAGGCCGCCGAGGACTACGAGCGCTGGCTGACCGCCCACCCGGACGCCCGGCCGTGGATCCGCACGGCGACCTGGCAGGTGCCGATCAACTGGTTCGTACTGGTCTCGGACGAGGAGCGAGAGTACGACAAGGGCTCCGCCGACGAGGGCTCCACCCGGGCTCCCGTACTGCGCTACCGGACGCCCATGGTCGAGGCGCGGCGGCGGGTGGCGCGCGGGCTGCGGGCGCTGAAGGACACCATGGACGGAGGGCCGCTGATCGACGGCCTGGTGGACGTCGGGCGCTGGCTGGAGGAGTTCCATCCGCGCTCACTGGTCGAGCTGGACTACGGCGGTCTGGTGCACGCCCTGCCGGCCGGCGCCCTGGAGGACGACCACTCGGCGGCCGACGTGGCCGAGGGGATCGCGGCCCTGCGCCGCGGTGACGGGGTGGCCGCGGGGGAGGCCTACGGGCGACTGGTGGAGCGGTGGCGTTCCGTACGGGATCTGCGGTCGGCCAACTGACGCCCGCCGCACGGCCGAGGTGGCGAACGGGCGTTTGACCAAACGCCCTTCTTGGGGTTTTGTCGTCGCCCTGAGGTTCAGTCAACCCGAACCCGACAACGGACGTAGATGCCGATCCGGGCGTATGTCCCAAGCGGGTCAAGCGTGACGGACCGCACGTACGCGGCCCTTGCGCCCCTTGCACCCCCTCGTGCCAAAATAGGACAAGGAGTCCGGGAGGGCTCCTCCGTCCTGCTGTGCTCGGCTATGGGCGGAATCTCGGCATTGCGCGCTTTGGGGGGTCGAGTGACTCCTGATCTCGCCTGTGACTGATCGTCACAAGCGAGTGACTGTCCGCTATGGCATGGTCCATCGGCTTCCGCGGCTGATGAACACCTGGGAGGGCAATTCCATCGGTTTGGCCGACGCGGCTGGACGGATGGTGTAGTTGTAGTGCCGAGGACAAGCCGTTCGTCCTATAACCGACTCGACCCGCGTCCACCATTTCGGGCAACGCGGGTCAAGGTGCAGAATTTAGAGGAAAGAACCGAGAAGGTTCGGTTCTCCCGAGGAGGCCGCTCATGACCGCTCGCACCCCTGATGCCGAGCCGCTGTTGACCCCGGCTGAGGTCGCCACCATGTTCCGCGTGGACCCGAAGACGGTCACGCGTTGGGCGAAGGCCGGCAAGCTCACGTCGATCCGCACGCTCGGCGGGCACCGCCGCTACCGCGAAGCTGAGGTCCGCGCCCTGCTCGCGGGCATTCCGCAGCAGCGCAGCGAGGCCTGAACAACTGAATAACCCGGACGAACCGGCTGGTCCCCCAACTGGTCGAGGCGTCCGGAACCACAGCTCCACACGACGCGGGGACTGCCCCAACAGACCCCTCTCCCACGCCGAACGGAACTTTTCAGGCAGCTGCACAGGGTGCGTCGTCGATCGCGCTGGACTCCGCCGAGTCCAGCGCGATTTTTTTGTGCGGTGGGCCGTCGGCCGGTCGGCGTGAACGCTCGGTGATCGGTGCTGGTTGCGGCTTCGGAAAGGCCGGCCGGGTGGGCGGACGGGTGCTTCGTGCGCGAGCTTGTCCGACTCCGGGGGCGACTGTGGGGCCATCTGTGCGGAGGCTGGTGCGGGCCCCTGAGGGTAGTGCAATTGCACATATTAAATTGACTTGGCGTAGGACGGGAGTAAGTACCGTACATTCCAAAACTCATGCGGTGACACCCGTCACATACCGGCTGGGTTGTTGAGCCACCGGCATATGCGCTAAAGGGGACGGGCGTCGGGGACGGGACGAGCAACTCGGCGGCGGGGTCCGGGAACTGGGTGGCTGGAGTGCTGGACGGGGCGGCGGTCCGGGCGGTCCTAGGGCCTGTCCGGCGGATCATGCCGCAGACGCGGGGCCCGGCACGCACTCCCCCCAAGCTCTTCGAGCAGGGGGGACCCCCAGCCGCGTTGTCGTCACTCTCCCCCGCGCTCGGCTGCTCCCCCACGCTCGGCTTCGCTCGAGCGGGAGGGACCCCCATGAACGGGGGCACCCCCATCGCCCCCGCTCACCGGAGCTGATGAGGGCGCCGTCGCTTTCCTGCGACGTGATCCGCCGGACAGGCCCTAGGCGGTCGCGGCGCCCTCACCCTCGACTGGCTCCGGTGACCGCTCGGTGCCTTCGGTGCCTTCGGTGCTCCCGGTGCTCCCGGTGGATTCCGTGTGTTCGGCGGGGCGGGGGGCGGAGTCGTGGGGAGCGGAGTCCATCGCCAGCCGCAACAGGCGGTGGCAGACAGGACAGTGGCGGGTGAGATGCCCCCCGAACGACGACGCGGCCGACAGGTGCGCGCGGAGCAACGCCCGCGTTTCGTGCCTGGCCGATGAGGTCATGTGCCACCTCCAGAGAGCCGCACGGGGAGCGGCCTGCCCTGCTGTCCGGGGTACCCGGGGAATGTCGCCCCGTCAAGGCGCGGGGAGTCCCGTCGGGAAGCCTCAGAGGCGCTCGGCGCGGGGCGCGGGGTATCGAAACACGCGGGACCGCCTGAAAGGCCCTCACGGCGCCGGTGAGGGCCTTCGGAGCGATGAACGGCAACGCCGCGAGGGGGGGGCGGGGGAGGGTGACGACGAAACCCGGTGAGAAGGGCTTCACCGCGACAGCGGGAGCGGGCGCGGTCTCTGTCCTGGGTCCTGGTTTGGTCGCCGTACGCCGAAGGGGCCCGCACCGTACGGTGCGGGCCCCTTCGTGATGCGGTCCTGACGGGATTTGAACCCGCGGCCTCCACCTTGACAGGGTGGCGAGCACTCCTAACTGCTCCACAGGACCAGGTTTCGCGGCGCGGTTACCGTCTTGCGCTGCGAGAAGAGACTGTACAGGAGTCGTGGCCCGCTGGTCGAATTCACCCTGCGTGCCGCTCCGGTCACGGGACGGCGGCGTCGATCGCCTTCACGATCCGCTTGTCCGACACCGGGTACGCCGTGCCCAGCGCGTGGGCGAAATAGCTGACCCGGAGCTCCTCGATCATCCAGCGGATGTCCAGCACCTGCTGCGGCACCGGCCGCCCCTGCGGCATCTGCTCCAGCAGCCAGGCGTACTCGTCCCGCATCTCCCGGACCTTCTCCATGCGGGTCGTGTCCCGCTGGGCGTTCGACGGCATCTGCTGCAGACGACGGTCCGCGGCCACCAGATACCGCATCAGGTCCGGCAGCCGCCGCAACCCCGTCTCCGTCACGAACCCCGGCTTCACCAGGGCGTCCAGCTGCCCCCGCACATCCTGGAGGTTCGCCAGCAGCGCGGGGCTGCGCACGCTCTTCAGCCGGCGCTCACACGCCTGCCAGGCGGCGAGTACCTGCTGCACCTGACCCACCGCACGGACGGTCGTGTCCACGATCTCCGCGCGCACCTTGTCGTACAGCTTGCGGTACGACTCCTCGTCCCACACGGGCCCACCGAAGTCCGCGATCAGCCGGTCGGCCGCCGCCATCGCGCAGTCGTCGAACAGCGCCTGGATCGAGCCGTGCGGATTCGCCGACAGAGCGAGCTTCTGGGGGTTCGTCAACTTTTCGGATGCGAACTTCGCGGGACTCACCGGGATGTTGCGCAGGATCAGCCGACGCGTGCCCTTCCACATCGCCGGCTGCTGCTCCGCCTCCGTGTCGAAGAGCCGTACGGAGACCGTGTCGCCGTCGTCGACCAGTGCCGGGAACGCCTTCACCGGCTGACCGGCCCGCCGTGTCTCGAAGACGCGGGTCAGTGTGCCGACGGTCCAGTCGGTCAGCCCCGTACGCTCCAGGGACTCGCCACCCCGGCGTTCGGCCGTGGCGGCCGCCGCCCGCGAGAGCGCCTTGCGGGCCTTCGGCTTGAGCCGGAGCCGGAGCGCTTCGAGGTCCTTGTCCTCGTCGAGCTTGCGACGACGCTCGTCGACGATCCGGAACGTGACCTTCAAGTGGTCGGGGACCTTGGACCAGTCGAAGTCGTCCGCCTCGAAGGGCACCCCGACCATGCGCTTCAGCTCACGGGCCATGGTCGAGGTCAGCGGTTCCTGGAGGGGCACCGCTCTCTCCAGGAACGCCTTCGCGTAGTTCGGCGCCGGCACGTAGTTGCGGCGGATCGGCTTGGGGAGGGAACGGATCAGCTCCGTGACGACCTCTTCCCGCAGACCAGGGATCTGCCAGTCGAAGCCCTCCTCCGTGACCTGGTTCAGCACCTGGAGCGGAACATGGACCGTCACCCCGTCCGCGTCCGCACCCGGCTCGAACTGGTACGTCACCCGGAACGTGAGGGCACCCTGCCGCCAGGAATCCGGATAGTCGGCCTTGGTGACGGCCTCCGCCGACTCACGGATGAGCATCTCGCGCTCGAAGTCGAGGAAGTCCGGCTGCTCGTGCCGCTTGCGCTTCCACCACGAGTCGAAGTGGGCCCCCGACACGACGTGCTCGGGAACCCGCTGGTCGTAGAAGTCGAACAGGGTCTCGTCGTCGACGAGGATGTTCCGGCGCCGCGCCCGGTGCTCCAGCTCCTCGACCTCGGTGAGCAGCCTGCGGTTGTCCGCGAAGAACTTGTGGTGCGTGCGCCAGTCGCCCTCGACCAGGGCATGGCGGATGAACAGCTCGCGCGACACCTCGGCGTCGATCCGGCCGTAGTTCACCTTGCGGTGGGCGACGATCGGGACGCCGTACAGCGTGACCTTCTCGTACGCCATCACCGCGGCCTGGTCCTTCTCCCAGTGCGGTTCGCTGTACGTGCGCTTCAGCAGGTGCCCGGCGAGCGGCTCGACCCACTCCGGCTCGATCTTCGCGTTGACCCGGGCCCACAGCCGGGACGTCTCGACGAGCTCCGCCGACATCACGAACCGCGGCGGCTTCTTGAACAACGCCGAACCCGGGAAGATCGCGAACTTGGCGTTGCGCGCCCCCACGTACTCGTTGCGCCCGCCGCCGTCCTTGCGCCCGGCCGCACCGGAGTCCTTCGACTCCTTCACGTCCTTCATCCCGATGTGGGAGAGCAGACCCGCGAGCAGCGAGACATGGATACGGTCCCCGGGCGCGTCCTCCTCGTTGAGGTGGATGCCCATCTGCTTGGCGACCGTGCGCAACTGCGTGTAGATGTCCTGCCACTCACGGATCCGCAGGAAGTTCAGATACTCCTGCTTGCACATGCGCCGGAAGGACGAAGAACCGCGCTCCTTCTGCTGCTCGCGCACATGGCGCCACAGGTTCAGGTAGGCGAGGAAGTCGCTGCTCTCGTCCCGGAACCGGGCATGCTGCTGGTCCGCCTGGGTCTGCTTGTCGGACGGCCGCTCACGCGGGTCCTGGATGGACAGCGCCGCCGCGATCACCATCACCTCGCGGACACAGCCGTTGCGGTCCGCCTCCAGCACCATGCGCGCCAGCCGCGGGTCGACCGGCAGCTGGGCCAGCTTCCGCCCGGTCTCCGTCAGCCGCTTGCGGGGGTCCTTCTGCGCCGGGTCCAGCGCGTTGAGCTCCTGCAGCAACTGCACGCCGTCCCGGATGTTCCGGTGGTCCGGCGGATCGATGAACGGGAACTTCTCGATGTCGCCCAGGCCCGCCGCCGTCATCTGCAGGATGACCGACGCCAGGTTCGTACGGAGGATCTCCGCGTCCGTGAACTCCGGGCGGGCGTCGAAGTCGTCCTCGCTGTACAGCCGGATGCAGATGCCGTCCGACGTACGCCCGCAGCGGCCCTTGCGCTGATTGGCGCTTGCCTGCGAGACCGGCTCGATCGGCAGCCGCTGCACCTTGGTCCGGTGGCTGTACCGGGAGACACGGGCGAAGCCCGGGTCGATGACGTACTTGATGCCCGGCACCGTCAGTGACGTCTCCGCCACGTTGGTCGCGAGAACGATCCTGCGGCCGCTGTGCTGCTGGAAGACCCGGTGCTGCTCGGCGTGCGAGAGCCGGGCGTACAGCGGCAGCACCTCGGTGAACCTGTACTGCTTCTTCGTCAGCGCGTCCGCCGTGTCCCGGATCTCCCGCTCACCGGAGAGGAAGACCAGGATGTCGCCCGGTCCCTCGGCCATGAGCTCCTCGACCGCGTCCGTGATCGCGGTGATCTGGTCACGGTCGGCGTCCTGCGAGTCCTCCTCGAGCAGCGGCCGGTACCGCACCTCGACGGGATACGTACGACCGCTGACCTCGATGATCGGAGCATCACCGAAATGCCGGGAGAACCGCTCAGGGTCGATGGTCGCCGAGGTGATGACGACCTTCAGGTCCGGGCGCCGCGGCAGCAGCTGAGCGAGATACCCCAGCAGGAAGTCGATGTTCAGCGACCGCTCGTGGGCCTCGTCGATGATGATCGTGTCGTAGGCGCGCAGCTCCCGGTCCGTCTGGATCTCGGCGAGCAGGATGCCGTCGGTCATCAGCTTCACGAAGGTGGAGTCCGGACTCACCTGATCGGTGAACCGCACCTTCCAGCCGACGGCCTCCCCGAGCGGAGTGTCCAGCTCCTCGGCGACACGCTCCGCCACCGTGCGGGCGGCGATCCGGCGGGGCTGTGTGTGCCCGATCATCCCGCGGACGCCCCGGCCCAGCTCCATACAGATCTTCGGAATCTGCGTGGTCTTGCCGGAACCCGTCTCGCCCGCGACGATCACCACCTGGTGATCGCGAATGGCCTCGGCGATCGTGTCCTTCTTCTGGCTGACCGGCAACTGCTCCGGATACGTGATCGCCGGAACACGCGCACGCCGCCCGGCCATCCGCTCCTCGGCCTTCGTGACCTCCGCCGCGATCTCGTCGAGCACGGCGGCCCGGGCCTCCGGCTTGCGGATCTTGCGTGCGCCTTCGAGCCTGCGCCCGAGCCGCTGCGCATCGCGCAGTGAGAGCTCGGCCAGGCGGGAGGCGAGGGCGCCGAAGGAGGGGGCGCCGGGAGAGGCTGCGCCGGAAGGGGAGGCGTCGGAGGGGGACGCGGAAGCGGAGACAGGTTGCGTGGACATACGGGAACCAGGATCTCATCATCGAGAATTTTGTGGCCAACAGTTTTGGCGGTGCGGCGCACGCGAACACCCCCTCCGGAAACCCGGAGGGGGTGTTGTTGTGGCTGGGGCCGGGGTCGAACCGGCGACCTATCGCTTTTCAGGCGATCGCTCGTACCAACTGAGCTACCCAGCCACGAGGTTTCATGTGAAACCTCAGCGGTCCTGACGGGATTTGAACCCGCGGCCTCCACCTTGACAGGGTGGCGAGCACTCCTAACTGCTCCACAGGACCATGTGGTGCGTGCGTACTGCCGAAGCAAGTGTCGCACACTGTACTGCGTGCCCCCAACGGGATTCGAACCCGTGCTACCGCCTTGAAAGGGCGGCGTCCTGGGCCGCTAGACGATGAGGGCGGACAAACCGATACCGCTGCTTCAAAGAACGCCCCTGAGGACGTGAGAAGCATGTGACTCCGCTTCCCCTGGAAGGTTCCGCTTCTCCCTGGCCCCTGATGGGGTTCGGGACGGTCGAGCCCTGACCGGCGCCCTTGGGCACGACGAGACTGTACTACGGCCTTACGGGTGCGACCAAACCAAAAAGATGTTGGCCCTCCGCCGATGGAGAAGGCGTCGGTGACGGTGTCGCGCCCGGCTGGTTCTCCTCCGGGAGGTGGCGGCTGACCTCCGCTGTCGTGAGACCCAGGCCGCCCAGCTTGATCGCGTCCCAGGCCTGGAGGCGGCGTGTGTCGCGGTCGAAGTAGAGGATCGAGGTCTCGATCGGGTCGGGGTGTTCGCCCTCGACCGCCCGCAGGCCGCTGCCGCCGGTGGAGCCTTCGGTGCGGAGTCGGGTGCCGTACTTCATGACCTCCGTCTTCTGGCGGTGGATGTGCCCGGCCAGGACGAGGGGCACCGTTCCGTCGACCTCGCGGGCCGCCGACGGTTCATGGGCGAGGGCCACGTCGACCGGGGTGCCGGCCGCCTTCTGGTCGCGCAGGGCGGAGGCGAGGCGGGCGCCGGCGAGTTCCTGGGACTGCTCGGCTCCGGGTTTCTTGGACCGGTCCGGGGTGAACTGGGGGTCGCCGATGCCGGCGAAGCGCAGGCCCGCGATGCTTTCGGCCCGGCCCTCGTCCAGGACGTGGACGTTCTTGAGGCCTTCCAGATAGCGCTGGGTGACCAGGGAATCGTGGTTGCCGCGGACCCAGACATAGGGGGCGCCGAGATCCTCGACGGGGTCGAGGAAGCCGTTCTCGGCGGCGGTGCCGTGGTCCATGGTGTCGCCGGAGTCGACGATGACGTCCACCTGGTACTGCTCGACGAGCGAGGCGATGATCGCCCAGCTCGCGGGGTTGAGGTGGATGTCGGAGACGTGCAGGACCCGGATGGTGGTCGGGTCGGGCTGGTAGGCGGGGAGCGTGGAGGTGGCGTCGTAGAGCTTCGTCACGTTCGTGACCAGGCGGGCCAGCTCTTTTTGGTAGACGTCGAACTCGGTGACGATGCTGCGGGCGTTGCCGACCAGGGACGGCGCGGAGGAGAGCAGCCCGGAGAACTTCGGTTCGAGGACGGAGTCCGGGTTCCAGGTGGCGTACGCGGTGCCGCCGGACGTGGCCAGCAGGGTGAGGGCGAGGCCGCCCGCGGCCAGGGCGCGGCGGGGTCGGCGGTAGACGATGAGGCCGAGCGCGGTGGCGCCGGTGACGACGGCGACGACGGAGCGTACGGCGAGGTCGGCGGTGCCGCGGGCGATGTCCTGGGTGACTTCGTCCTGGAGCCCGGAGAGGCGTTCGGGGTGGTCGACGAGGGCCTGGGAGCGGGCGGGGTCGAGCTGGTCGACGTTGACGTCGAGGCGGACGGGGGCGTTGTGGCTGTCGAGTTCGAGGGCGCCCAGAGGAGAGACGTTGATCTTCGTGCCGCCGGTGAGGGAGGGGCGCAGGGTCATGGTCGTGTCCATGGGGCCGACCGGGACCCGGACGTCGCCCACGACCAGCAGGCCGAGCCAGGCGCCCAGCAGAACGACGGCGATGAGTCCCAGGAGCCGCTTCCAGGGGTGGGGGCGGGGGACGAGCGGGGTGGTCGTCGGAGGGGTTGGGCGGCGGGAGCGGCGGCGGCGACCGAGGGCGCGCGGGACCCCGGGGAAGTGGTGTCGGAGGTTCCTGACTGCGGAGGGGACGCGGACCATTGATCCCGTATGCCCATACGGAGCACTCGATATGCGGTGTGTCCGACAGCGCTCGTACGGACGGGTCATGGCTGACAATGGCGGTGTGCTGGAGATGACGCGTGGGGAGTTCGAGGAGCTGGTGGCCGAGGCGCTCGACCGGATTCCGCCGGAGCTGACGAGGCTGATGGACAACGTCGCGGTGTTCGTCGAGGACGAGCCCCCGGCGGACGATCCCGAGCTGCTGGGGCTGTACGAGGGAACTCCGTTGACGGAGCGGGGCGAGTGGTACGCCGGCGTGCTGCCGGACCGGATCACCGTCTACCGGGGCCCGACCCTGCGGATGTGCGAGTCCCGGGAGGACGTCGTCGCGGAGGCGGAGATCACGGTGGTGCACGAGATCGCGCATCACTTCGGGATCGACGACGCCCGACTGCACGCCCTTGGCTACGGGTAGGTCACCGGTCTGTCACTGGTGCGTTGTCGGCGTGTCCTCCTGCGGGCGGCGGGAGTTGGACACGTCGACCCAGCATCGCAACCGGAGGTGGCCTCGTGCGCCCCTTGTACGTACCCGTCCGCCTGGCCGCCACCGTCGTGGCCGTCGTCGCCGCCGCCGGTTGTATGAGTGTCGGTGAGGACGGGACGGGCGGGGCCGCCAAGCCGTCGCATTCCGAGGGCCGGCCGGGTGGCGCGGCGCCCGACGGAGGGCTGCCGCCGGGGCCGGGAGGTGCGGACGGCCAGGGCGGCGCGGTGGTTGAGGGCGAGCGCGGGGGCCGTGCGGGCCAGGGAGGGAAGGTCAAGCGTGAGAAGGGCAGGGCGAGGGCGTCGGCCTCGGCCGAGGCGTCGCCCTCCGCGGGGGTGAGCGGTCCGGCGCCGGACGACACCGGGCGGCCGGGCAGGCCGACGGAGCCGACGGCGCCCGACGGCCGGCCCGATCCGCCGGAGCCGAGCCGGCCGTCGGACCCGGAGCCCGCACCCCCGCCACCGGAGCCGTCGGTCACACCGGAGCCGACGGTCGCGGAGCCGTCCTCGCCGGCGGACGAGCCGCCGGAGCCCCAGTTGGCGCGGCGGGAGCCGGCGCCGGAGGCGGGGGCGCCGGTGTAGCGGCTTCTCCCGTGTTTCCTCGCCGGTATGCGCACTTGTCCTGCCGTCCTGCCGATGCGTGGGCCGATTGACCTTCACTCTGCTGACCTGCGGGTCTGTGGGGTGATGAGGGATCGGTTTGCTTTCGGTGGGGGAGGGTGCGTATGGTGGCAGATCGTCTGATCCTATTTGCCCGGCGCCACTGCAGAGCGCGCCGTGTGGCGCGTACTCTCCCCTTACCGTGGTGGACCGCATCGAGGCGGTCATATTGCGAATCGCGAATCACGGAGTTGACGGGCGCGTGCCGAAGAGACTCCGGAAGGTTTCGCATTCGTATGCCCATCGCCAGTACTGATCACGTCGTCGTGCCCGAAACCCCTGTGACCCCTGAGGACGCAGGGAACTCGGTGGACACCGACATCACCGACATCACCGACGTCGCCGCCGACACCGGCACCGACGTCACCGACGACGGTGCCACCGCCGACACCCCCGAGCTCACCTTCGCCGACCTCGGTCTTCCCGAGGGCGTCGTGCGCAAGCTCGCGCAGAACGGCGTGACCAACCCCTTCCCGATCCAGGCGGCGACCATCCCGGACGCCCTGGCCGGCAAGGACATCCTCGGCCGGGGCCGTACCGGCTCCGGCAAGACCCTCTCCTTCGGTCTGCCGACGCTGGCCACGCTGGCCGGCGGCCGGACCGAGAAGCACAAGCCGCGGGCCGTCATCCTGACGCCCACCCGTGAGCTGGCCATGCAGGTGGCCGACGCGCTCCAGCCCTACGGCGACGTCGTCGGCCTGCGCATGAAGGTCGTCTGCGGCGGCACCTCCATGGGCAACCAGATCTACGCCCTCGAGCGCGGTGTCGACATCCTCGTCGCCACGCCCGGCCGGCTGCGCGACATCATCAACCGTGGCGCGTGCTCCCTGGAGAACGTGCAGATCGCCGTTCTCGACGAGGCCGACCAGATGTCCGACCTGGGCTTCCTGCCCGAGGTGACGGAGCTGCTGGACCAGGTTCCGGCGGGCGGTCAGCGGATGCTGTTCTCCGCGACGATGGAGAACGAGATCAAGACCCTCGTCGACCGGTACCTGAAGGACCCGGTCAGCCACGAGGTCGACGCCGCCCAGGGTGCCGTCACGACCATGTCGCACCACGTCCTGGTCGTGAAGCCGAAGGACAAGGCGCCGGTCACCGCGGCCATCGCCTCCCGCAAGGGCCGCACCATCATCTTCGTCCGCACCCAGCTGGGCGCGGACCGTGTCGCCGACCAGCTGCGCGAGGCGGGTGCGAAGGCCGACGCGCTGCACGGCGGCATGACGCAGGGCGCGCGGACGCGGACACTGGCCGACTTCAAGGACGGCTACGTCAACGTCCTGGTCGCCACGGACGTCGCCGCGCGCGGTATCCACGTCGACGGCATCGACCTGGTGCTGAACGTCGACCCGGCCGGTGACCACAAGGACTACCTGCACCGGGCCGGCCGCACGGCGCGCGCGGGCCGTACCGGCACCGTGGTCTCCCTCTCGCTGCCGCACCAGCGGCGCCAGATCTTCCGGCTGATGGAGGACGCGGGCGTGGACGCCACGCGCCACATCATCCAGGGCGGCGCGGCCTTCGACCCGGAGGTCGCCGAGATCACCGGGGCCCGGTCGATGACCGAGGTCCAGGCGGAATCGGCGGGCAACGCGGCGCAGCACGCGGAGCGTGAGGTCGCCCAGCTCACCAAGGAGCTGGAGCGGGCGCAGCGCCGCGCGTCCGAACTGCGTGACGAGGCGGACCGGCTGGTCGCCAGGGCCGCCCGGGAGCGGGGCGAGGACCCGGAGACGGCGGTGGCCCAGGCGGCCACCGAGGCGGTGGCCCAGGACCGGACCGAGGTCTCGCTGCCGGAGCAGCCGACCGCGCGTGACACGGAGCGCTTCGAGCGCCCCGAGCGCCGGGACGGTTTCCGCCGTGACGACCGGGGCGACCGCGGTGACCGTGACGGCCGTTCCTTCGAACGCCGTGACGACCGTGGCGGGTTCAACCGCGACAGGGACCGTGACCGCGACCGTGGCGGCTTCCGCCGCGACGACCGGGGCGACCGCGGCGACCGCGGCGGCCGTTCCTTCGACCGCCGGGACGGCGACCGCGGTGGCTTCCGCCGTGACGACCGCGGTGACCGTGGCGGCTTCCGCCGTGACGACCGGGGTGAGCGCGGTGACCGCGGTGACCGTGGTGGCTTCCGTCGCGACGACCGGGGCGACCGCGGCGACCGCGGCGGCCGTTCCTTCGACCGTGACCGCGGGGGCCGTTCCTTCGAACGCCGTGACGACCGCGGTGGGTTCAACCGCGACGGCGACCGTGACCGTGGCGGCTTCCGCCGCGACGACCGCGGCGGCCACCGCGGCAGCGACCGTCCGTTCAACCGCGACCGCCAGGGCGACCGCCCCGGCTTCCGTTCCGGCGCCTCCCACGACCGCCCGTACGGCCGCCGTGACGACCACCGCGGGGGCGGCTCCTTCGGCCGCCGCGAGGACAAGCCGCGCTGGAAGCGCAACGGCTGACCCGGCGCACCGGACCGACCCGGGAGGGCCCGCACGACACCCGTCGTGCGGGCCCTCCCGCGTTTTCCGCGGAACACGTCCGGGTCCCCCTCGCCGATACCCGATCAAAGACGCGCCCACATCCCGCTATGCTCGTGGGGGCAACATCGCTGAGGGCCCTTAGCTCAATTGGCAGAGCAGTGGACTTTTAATCCATTGGTTGTGGGTTCGAGTCCCACAGGGCCTACGGATGCGGGGGAGGGGTTACCCCCTCTGACCTGGTCTTCAGCGTCCGGGTCGGCTTCGGTCGGCTCGGGCGCTGGTTCGTTTTCGGGCCCTTGCGTGAGCGATGCGTGAGCGGATGTGCCCGCGGTCAGGCAGTGTGCCCCACGGGCTGGCTGTCTGCCGTGGCCGTCTCCATGAACCGCTCGGCTTCCGCCTCTGTAAACGAGTGGAGCACTGAGGCGGTTGTCATGAGGTCTCCTGGGGCTGGAGTGGTGGAGATCCGCCGATGGCGGTGGCTTGGTGGGTGCCGTTGGTCCGGCGCCGGCGGGGACACGCGTCAGGCGGTCTCGCCCGGATGCGTTCGGTCGACGGGCGGCCTGCCGGCCTCCAGCCAGGAGCAGCGCGGGCCGACGCCCAGCGCGGGATCGAGCGTGAGGTGCAGACGTGTCCCTCTCCCCGACGAGCACGCCGGATAGCTGTGCTGCTCGCCCCCGGCGAACAGCAGCCGGAGGGCATCGGCGACGTGCCGGGCCGCTTCGGAGTCCATGGAGATGATGCGGACCTCGACCCTGCTCTCATGGGGAACGCCGGCCGGCGGGTCCGCGGACGGAAGCGGGTACGGAAGGTGCACGGGTTCGGTGCTCATGAGGCGGAACCCGACCTGGGCCGAGGAACGGCTCGTATCGTGTCGCACGGCCCGTGGCGCGCCACGCGCCGAGGACGAGACCAGTCCTGCCACCGGTATACGACGTACCCTCAACTCTTCGCACGCTACTCCTGCCTCGCGTCACAGCCGTTCCAGTTGTCGGCGGCGTACCGTGGAGGTACCGAGGGCATCGCGTACTCAGGCCGCCATGCCGGGTCGTCCTCGGCGAGAGACGAACCCCGTACCTGCCCGAGCGGTCGGCGCGGAGACTGGTCGGCATCGTGTCCGCCGTCATCGAAGCAACTTCGCGCAAGTTCAGCGTCTGTGCCGTCCTGTGCGCCTGCCGGGCGGAGGCGTGATGGCCCTGCGGCGGCTGGACATTCATCGGCGTGACCGAGGGGAGCGGGCTCTCGTCACGCTCGCCGGTGAGATCGGGTCGGCCACAGCGCCCCTGCTGCGGGCCGCGCTGGACCAGTGTCTGCACGACGGCGTGACCGCCATCGACGTCGATCTGACGACGGTCGGCTCCTGCGATGCCAAGGGTCTGAACGTCTTCCTGACGGCGTCACGGCGCGCCGGCCGGGTGCACGCTTCCCTGCGGCTGCACCATCCGTGCGCGCAGATCACCCGGCTGCTTGCCGCCACCGGCTCTACACCCCTGCTCCTCGCGGCCTCGGTGCTTCCGGCGCCACCCGCCTTGCTCCACGATCTGCTGGAGACGGCCCCGTCGGGTCCGCCCGCCGACGGGAGGCCGACGATGGGCGGCCGCGCCAGTGCGACGGTCGTCAAGGACGGGATCCGCCTTCGCCGGCTGAGTCGTTGGCAGGCGGAGGGGATGAGTGAGGACATCGCCGACCTGGCCATGGCGTCCGTCGTGGACACATCCGGGGAGGCGTACCAGGATCGGGGCGACTTCCTGCGGCGGTTGGCCGCCAGCGCCCGACGGCCCGGCTTCGCGCTGCTGGTCGCCGAGACGACGAGGCTGGTCGGATGCACCTTCGGCTTTCCGATATGCCCCGGCGTCCGGTCCGACCGAGGACTGCAGGAGAGCATCCAACGGCTCACCGGCTGCGCCCGGTTCCTGCTCCTCACCCAGGTCGTGGCGCATCCGCACGCCCAACGCCTCGACATCGCCCGCCGTCTGCAACAGCGCCTGCTGGCCGACCGGCACAATGCCCTCGCAGTCGCCCTGCTTCATCCGGCCGACCAGGCCGGGCAGGCCGCCTTCGAGTCCTGGGGCTGGCGGAACCACGGAGAGATGATCGGGCTGCCCGGTCCGGTCGCCCCCTGCGTGCTGGGCCTGTCCCGGGAAACCGCGCTTTCGCACGGCGCCCGCACCTCGCGTCGTCGGCCCAGGCCGGGAGTAGCCTGAGAGGTACCGAGAGCATGTCGCGCGCACGACCACGGCGGCGCCGTTCCCGGCGAGTGACGAACGCGGGCAGCCGAAGGCAACCCGGGACGGGACCGCACGATGGACGCCATCACTCCGCCCGCCGGCGGCACGTCCTCAGCTGACGAACACACCTACCGGATGCCCCTGCCCCGGCTGAGCCTCACGCCGGACGCCAGCCACGGCCCGCTGGACGGGGCGTGGTGGCCGCGGTGCGGCGCCCTGGAACTGGAGTTGCCCGCGCTCGTGGGCTCATTGGACCCGGGCCATGGCACCGTCACCCGTGTGACCGTGGGCGCAGCGGCTTGGCCCGACGCCCCACAGACGGTGCCGGCGCCCGACCACGTGATCGAGGTGGTCCTGACCGATGTCGCCGACGAGGCCCATGCCATCGCCGTGGACTGCGGCACCGTGGGGCGCTGGGAGCTGCTGGTCATCCCGCCCGACGAGCCGGTCGGAACGGCCGCCCGGCTGCTGACCGCCGCCGCCGATCCCTGGAACCCGCTGTCGGCTCAGCGCATCCTGGCGCGTGCCGAGGACGGCTTCGGCCAGAGGAGCGCCGGGGAGCGGAACGGCCCATGATGGAGCGATGAGACGGGCAGTCCCTTCGTCCTCCGACCCCGCCGTCCGTACACGCACGGATCATGGCGGGTGAGCGAATGACGCCCGGGCGTCGTGTGGACCGCTCCGAGAGCTTCGGGGAAGCGCTGCTGGGTATGGTTCTCGACCGCGCGCACGCGCTTCCGCCCCATCTCATCGGGCCGCTGGTCGCCGACGTGGTGGAGCGGTTGGGGGGCCGCCGTCCGCAGGTGCTGCTGCAGGACTATGGCCAGCTGCTGCTCGTACCCCTGCCCGGCGAGGGCCTCACGGGCGGAGACCCGCAGGTGATCGACGACTCTGCCGCCGGGCGCTGCTTCCTCGACGCGCTGACGGTCGAACTGCCCGAGGACGACGGCGTACGGGTCCACCTGCCGCTGCTGGACGGCGGCGACCAGGTGGGGGTCATGGCCGTGACGTTGGGCCGCGTCGATGACGACGACCACCGCATGCTGCGCAGGCTCGCCGGCCTGGTGGCCGACCTGCTGGTGACCAAGCACGGCTACTCCGACCTGTTCTTCCATACCCGGCGCGGTGAAGCGATGAGCGTCGCCGCCGAGATCCAGTGGTCTCTGCTGCCGCCGCTGGCCATGATCATGCCGCGCGTCGCCGTGGCCGGAATCCTTGAACCCGCCTACGACGTGGCGGGCGACAGCTTCGACTACGCGCTCAACGACGACGTCCTCCACGTGGCCATGATCGACGCGATGGGGCACGGGTTGGACGCGGCCACCATGGCCACTGTGGCCATCGGCGCCTACCGCCATGCCCGCCGCCTCGGAACCGGGCTGTCGGAGATCTACGCCTTCATGGACGCCGCTGTGGCACAACAGTTCGGTCCTGACCACTTCGTCACCGCGCAGATGATGCGGCTGGACACGACCACGGGAAGCATGCAGTGGGTCAATGCGGGACACCCGCTGCCGATGCTCGTTCGCGACCACCGCGTCACGCGTCGGCTGGCCGCCCCCACGACCCTCCCGGTCGGCCTAGGCGGGCCGGCGCCCGAGGTCAGCGAGGTGGGTCTGGAACGCGGAGACCGCGTCCTCTGCTTCACCGACGGACTGATCGAGGAACACGCGAGGGGCGAAGAGCAGTTCGGGGAGGACCAGCTGATCGACTGGGTGAACCAGCTGGAGAGAACCGGTCGCGGTGTCCGGGCGGTGGCACGCTCCCTGTCGCACACACTCAAGCGGGCGCGGGACGGACGCACCACGGACGATGCCACGCTCCTTCTGGTGGAGTGGCGCGGCTGAGCGTGCCGTCGGCGCCGGCCGCGGGGCGGCCCGGCCCGTCAGTGCTGTGGCCTCTGCCCGCTTCCCGTGTCGACGATGATCTGCTCCGCCGGGCTGAGGTTGTCGGCCCGGACAGCCTGGGCCATCGCCGCGTGGGCGGCCTCGGGAGCCGCGTCCGGCGGAACCACCAGCAGAGAGAAGAGGTCTTTCTCGCCCCGGGTGATCAGGACGGTGTCGTCACCCACCGGGAAGGAGTCGATGTGCACCACCCGGTCGTCCACGACGATCCGAGTCGGGAGCCCTTCCCAGGCTTCGGCGTCCAGCCCGACGCGGGTCAGGGGCCCGAGGTGCCCCGTGAGGGCGCTCAGCAGCGCGGGCAACTCCGCACCGATATCACGCGACCGCGGCCACCACGCCCCGTCGAGAACGCCTTCGCGCGATGCCCTCGTCTCCAGCCGGAGCAGTGCACACCCCGGCCGCACGGCCTGATGGATGCCACTCGGCAGATGCCGGGAACCAGGGGATGTGTCGGAGTCGGTCATGAGGGACCACCCGTTCGGGATCCGGTGCGAACACGGATTCGCCTCGTGCTGACCACGCTACTCCTGGGACCGCCGGGTACCGGTGTCTCCGAGATCGCCGTGGAACCCCGGCCGGCTTCGACGGCAAGTAGTGCAGGCAGACGTTCAACCCCTGGGCGATGCGTGAGCGGATGCGTTCATGGCCTGCGGATCGGCTGTCGGTGAGGCCGCCAATTCGTCGACTGCCGGACGAGACCGCGGGATCAGTTTTGCCGCCTTCTCGGCGATCTCACGGTCCAGCTCAGGGAGCAGGCTCGTGTACGTGTCCGATGTCAACGTGATGGTGGAGTGCCGCAGCGTCTCCTTCACTGCATGGATGTCGCCGCCGCCTCCGTGCGTGAGGGTCGCGGAGACGTGGCGCAGGTCCCGCAGCGTGATGGGCGGCAGATCGGTCGTGGCGAGGACGCGGCGGAAGGTCTCGGAGACCGTTTCCGGGTGCATCCAGGAACCGTCCTCCTTGGTGAACACCTTGCCGGTGTCCTGCCAGGCGGCGCCCCACTCGGCGCGTTCCTTTTCCTGGCGGGCCTTGTGGTCGCGCAGCACGGCGATGTTCACGCTGTCGAGCGCGATCGTGTTCGCGCTGCCGTCCGTCTTCGGCTCGGACTCGTAGGGATCCCATCCGTCCACCACGATCTCCTTGGCGGGTGTGATGAGGCCGGCGTCGAGATCGATCTCGTGCCAGTCCTGGCCGACCGCCTCGCCGCGACGAAGGCCGCGGGTGCCCATCAGGTGGAAGATCGCGTACAGCCGGTCGCCCTCGGCGGCGTCGAGGAAGGCGCCGAACTGCTGAGGGGTCCACACCATTACCGGGCCGGGTGTCTCGCCCGTCTCGCACCACCGCCGGACCCGCTCTTCGGTCCATAGGAGCGGCTTGGGGCGTCGGCCGGACTCCAACTCGACGTGGGATGCGGGATTGAAGGTGATGAGCTGCTGGGCGATCGCGGAGTTCAGGGCAGCGCGGAGGGTGCGGCGGACCGCCTGACGGGTGGCCGGGCCGGTGACCTTCCGGAACGGCTTCATCTCCGCCAGCTTGGCCCGTTCGGCCGCCAGCAGCTTCCGCTCGGCTCCTGCGGGGCGACCGGGCTTGCTCGGCTTGCAGCGGGCGATCTGCTCGCGGCGGGCATCGTTCTCGGCCGCGATCACTTCGTTCTCGTCGGCGATGGCATCGAACATCTCCACCAGGTGGCCGACGTTGAGTCGGTCGAGGCGTACTTGCCCGATGCGGGGCTTCAAGTGGACGCGGATGTGGGAGGCATAGCCGTTGAGAGTGGTCTTGCGGCGCTTCTTCGCGGCGAACCACTGGTCGAGCCACTCGCCCACGGTGAGGCTGCCCCTGAGGGTCAGGCCGGCCCTCAGGCGGCGCCGGGTCTCCTCGATGGCCGGCAACGGAGCCTTCTCAACCGCGACCTCCTCCAGCATGGCCACGAGGCGCTGGAGGCTGTCCGGGTCGTCCTTGTCCGCCAGGGCGAGCAGGGAGCGGACGTGGTCGAGGTCCGCCTGAGCGGCCTTCAGGGACTCGTAGCCGGCGCGGCTGAAGGAGCGGCGGGTGCCCTCCTCGCGGGGCGGGAGTTCCTGGCGTATGGAGTATGAGCCGTGCTTGCGGCTGGAGAGCTTGGGGCAGTTCTTGCCGAGCGGCTTGCTGGTCTTGGGATCACGGCAGTAGCAGCGGCGGTGAGTGGAGCCCTTCAAAGGCGTTCCTCCGTGGCGGTGTCGGGTTCGGGCGGGTCAACGTCATGAAGTTCGGGCGGCAGGAGTGGCGGGGTACCGCCGTGCTCACGAATAGAGGTACGCAGGCTGCGGAGCTCGTACTTGGCCTGGAAGGCCCGTTCGGCGTAGTCCTCGCGGTCCTGCTCGGCTTCGGCGCGCTTGGTGGGGGTGGAGGCTGTCTCGGCCTTCCAGCGTTCGTGCTTCTCGCCTCGGATGGCGGCGAAGGCGGCGCGCTGGAGGCCCACGTGTCGATGGAAGCGACGCAGCATGGTGTCGAGTTGGTAGGAGTGCTCGTCCAAGTCGCCGGTGAACCAGTGCAGGGCGTCCCAGGTCGGCTCGGTGTCGCGGAAAGGCAGGCGCTGCACTTCGGGGGCATAGCCGACGGGATAGATCAGAGTGAGCGGAGGCGTCTGCAGAGCTTCGGCGAGGACCAGGACGTCGACCAAGGGAAGGTTGGCGCGCCGGCCGGACTCCATGTTGGCGATCACGTTGCGGGGGATCGGGTGGCCGATCTCCTCGCAGCGGTCGGCCAAGTCCTGGGCACTCATGCGGAGTTCCTTCCTACGTCGGCGGACCTCGGCCGCCACCGTGGCCATGACCCGATCCGCCCACTCGGGGACGTCGTCTTCGTCCCATCCAGCATCGCCAGCATGTTGTGTCATAGAGACACAATAGCTTGGCGATGCTAGTACGTGCCTGCCTGGAGCCGGACGAGATGGGCTCGTTCGCCGACGGCGCACGGAATGGACGGAAGCTGCATGCCTGAAGGAAGCCGCGCGGCACGCGTGAAGGGGATGAGCCGGGAGGAGCTGCTCGCCCTCCCCGTGGCCGTTGACCTGGACACAGGCAACCGAGCCCTGGGTCTCGGGCGGAGCAAGGGATACGAGCTGGCGAAGCGGGGCGAGTACCCGTGCAAGGTGCTGCGGCTGGGCAACGCCTACCGGGTGGTGACCGCGGACCTGCTGGAGCTGCTCGGGCCGGCGGCGTGAGAGAGCGGCAACATAGCAGACGGTTCTGCGCTGAGCTGACACAGAAACGCTGGACTGTCGCCAGGCGTGGACGTACTGTCCCTGTTCCCCGCCCGTGGCCGACAACCCACGAGAAACGGGTGAGCCCCCGGCGCGCCAACGCCGGAGGCCCAACACACTCCACCGCCCGCATCCCCGCGAACGACCCGCGCCCGCCGGACCTGCACGCCCGGCGACGCAAGAAGAGGAGCCGCCCAGTGGAACCCGAGACACCCACGCCCTATTCCGCACCCGGTGCCGCCGCCTGGCCGCCGGTCGCGGTGCCGGGCAACCCCGGCCGCCGCGAACCCGAGGAAACGTCGCCGGCCGAGACAGCCGAGACCTCGATACCGGACCCCGAGCCGACCCACGGGTCGGTACTCCTGGACGAACTCCGGCAGCAGATAGCCAAGTTCGTGATCCTGCCCTCGCCGGAGGCGCTGGACGCGGTCACGCTGTGGGTGGCGGCGACGCACCTGCAGCCCGCGTGGCAGCACGCTCCCCGCCTGGCGGTGGTGGGGCCGGCGAAGCGGTGCGGCAAGTCGCGGCTGCTGGACGTGCTGACCGAGACGGTCCACGAGCCGATGCTCACCATCAACACCACACCCGCGGCGATCTTCCGCTCGATCACCGAGGAGCAGCCGCCCACGCTCCTGGTGGACGAGGCGGACACCATCTTCGGCACCCCGAAGCAGGCGGAGAAGAACGAGGAGATGCGCGGCCTGCTCAACGCCGGCCACCAGCGCAACCGGTACGTCACCCGGGTCGTCGGCAACGACCACACCCCGCACCGCTTCGCCACCTTCGCCATGGCGGCCATCGCGGGGATCGGCGACCTGCCCGACACGATCATGGACCGGGCGGCCGTGATCCGCATGCGGCGCCGGGCCGAGGGCGAGAAGGTCAAGCCCTTCCGCTCCCGCCGCGACATCCCGGCCCTGCACGATCTGCGTGACCGCATCGCCGCGTGGGCCAGGCCGCTCCTCGACGAGGCCGCGGGGCTGGAGCCAAACATGCCGGTCGAGGACCGCGCCGCCGACACCTGGGAACCCCTGGTCATCGTCGCCGACCTGGCAGGCGGGCACTGGCCCCGCCTGGCGCGAGCCGCGTGCACGAGAATGGTCGCCGCCGAAGTGGCAGCCGAGGAGGATCACCCCAGCGGGGCACGGATCCTCGCCGACATCCGCCGCGTCTTCGTCGCCCAGCGCGAGGTGGACAGCCTGTCCACCGAGGAACTCCTCCACCACCTGCGCCAGGACCCCGAGGCTCCGTGGTCGGAGTGGGGACGTGGCGGGCTGACGGCCCGCGAACTGGGCAGGATGCTGCGCGAGTTCGGCATCACGTCCGGCAACGTGCGCATGGCCGACCGGACGCAGCGCAAGGGCTACATGCGCAACAAGTTCCTCGACGCCTGGCGCCGGTACTGCCCCACCGTCCACCCCGTCGACGCCGGCCCCGTCCTCCGCGAGGGCTGAGCCCCGCACTCCCTGGTTGCCGTCCTGGCCGTCCCTGCCGTGACCTCGCAGGTCACAGGGCCTCCAGGCAAGACGGCAACCGGGGCCGAGACGGCAACGCGATCATGACCAGCGTGTCGCCTGCCCAAGACGCCGTCCCGATCCGTCTTGCGACGTCCCAGGCGTCCTTGCCGTATCAACGCAGGTCACAGCCCTGCCCGCCGAGACGGAAGACGCGACGCCACCGTCTTGACCCGGGGCCCGGCCACTCCGAGACGGGCTCGGGCACGACGAACCACCTGAGCCTCCTCGCGTCCGGGCCGAAGACGCCAACACCACTCGCCGAGACGGAAGACCGAGGCCGCTGCCGTACCCGCCCTGACCTGCGCTTGCAACGGCCAAGACGGCAAAGACGCACCACGCCGAAACCACAGGAGTACCCCGCTTGACGCCCCTTCCCCTCTCTCCTCCACCGCACCACCAGTCGCCGGAGGACCGGCCGGACAAAGGGCAGCCGACGATGACCAAGCACGACGCCGAGCGATACGCGCTCATCATGGCCGGCATCGTCATCGTCGCCCTGACCGCCGGAGCGTTCTGGCTCTCCTACGCGCACCTGGCCGACGTCGCCGGCCGGCACGGGCTGGGAACGTCACCGATCCGCCGCTGGGCGTGGCCGGCGACCCTGGACGCGTTCATCGTCGCGGGGGAGCTGCTCATGCTCCGCGCGGCCCTGCGCCGCGTCACCGACCGATGGGCCATCGCCGTGACCGCCATCGGATCGGTCGGCTCCATCGCGCTGAACGTCGCCGGGGTCAGCGGCACGGGCGACGTCAGCACCGTCCCGTTCCTCGACTACGTGGTCGCCGCGGTTCCCCCGGCCGCCGCGATGGTGGCCTTCGGCGTACTGATGCGGCAGATCCACCAGCTCGTCGAGCAGCCTGTCGACCACTCGGGCCCTGGTTCCGCGCAGGTGCCGGAACCACCGGTCACCCCATCCGGCCAGCCCACCGAGCCGTCGGCCACCGCAGTCGGCCGGTCTGCCGAGGCTCCGGTCGAGCGCGTCCGGCCTGCCGAGCCACTGGCTGAGCCCGGCCAGGCCACCGAGCCACCGGCCGCCGTATCCGTCCAGCCTCCGGAACCGCCCGCCGAGGCCGCAGAGGGCAAGCCACGCGGTGGCCGCCCGCCCGGCGCCCCTCTCGAGGTACTCGTGGAGATCGGCCGGGCTGCTGCCGCTGAGCAGGGCAAGCTCACCCGGGCCGTCGTCCGAACGGCAGTTGAGGACAAGGGGCTGACGATCGGCAGCAAGCGGCTGACCGAGGTGATGGCCATCCTCCGAGCCGAGCGCGAAGCCCCTGCCGAGTCCGATCCGGCCAGCATCTGACCGGAACCCCTGCCGGGTGACCGGAACCCTCTCCGGTCACCCGGCCCGCTGGTCACCGCCCCGAGCGTTGCCTCCCCATCCACACCTGTGGATGGGGAGGTGGACGCTCGAACCCCATCAGACCTTCCCGCCGACCCGCATGCCCTCCCCGCCCCTTTCTGGAGAGAACCGTCCATGACACACGACCCGCTCCACCCCGAGAACGCCCCCGACGAGCCGCTGCCGCCGGCGAAGTCCCCTACGCCGCTGGGGCGTTTGCGGAACGCGTTCGGACGGACGGCCCCTGGCGGAGCCAGTAGTACCCCGAGTCCGACTCACGGCCGGACTTCGGGGATCTCCGCCCCGGGGGTGGCGGAGACGGCCCAGCGCCAGGGGGCGCCGGACCGAGGGCTCGGGGCCGAGGGCAGCCCCGAGCCGGACGAACTCCTCGCCGCGCAGAGAGCCGTTCTCCGCCCCGCGTCCAGCGATCCGCATGCCCAGTGTGCTCAGCCCACGATCCGCCGTTTCACCGGCGACAAGCGTGTAGAACGCGTCGGCCCTCTGCGCTTCCTTGGCGAGGAACGCCTGCGCCTCCAAGAGGTCGCCGCGGAGCACGGCTACAAAGGCGAATCCGGCTTCGCCGCCGATGTAGTCCTCGCGTTCATGGACGGCCGGTTCACTGCGAATCTGCCTCTGTCCGAGGACCGCCGCCGTACGCACGAGTTCCGCACGCGGGTGCTGCGCCACCTCAACCGCATCGGCGTCAACGTCAACCAGATCGCCCGGGCGCTCAACAGCGACCTCACTCCGCCCGACATCCGCCGGAACCTCGCCGAGCTCCATCACCTGCTGGAGCTGATCGCCGAGGCTCTGCGCGAGCCCACCGACCCGACGAAGGACCTGTCCGCATGATCGCCGCAATCAAACCGGCCGGGGCCAACACACGCGGCCTGCTCGCGTACCTTTATGGGCCGGGTCGGCACGACGAGCACACCGATCCGCACATCGTCGCCGGTTTCGCGATGCTCGGCATGCCCGATCCCGGACGCAACGAGGACGCCACCCTCACTCAGCTCACCCGCCACCTCGACGAGCCCGTGCGGCTGCGCAACAGCGAGTTCGGCAAGAAGATCACGGACCACGTCTGGCACTGCCCCGTTCGTGCTGCCCCCGAGGACCGCCACCTCTCAGACTCCGAGTGGGCGGAGATCGCCCAGCGCATCGTGGAAGCCGCCGGCATCGTCTCGGCGAGCGACGACCTCGGCTGCCGCTGGATCGCCGTACGCCACGCCGACGACCACATCCACATCCTTGCCACCACGGTTCGTGAGGACGGCCGCCGTCCCAAGCTTCACGACAGCGGTCTCCGTGTGGGCGACGCATGTCGGCAGATCGAGAAGGACTATGGCCTGCGGCAGTTGAAGAAGGGCGACCGCACCGCCACCCGCCGCCCCACCCAGGCGGAGATGCACAAGGCTCAGCGCCTCGGGTGGGAGCGCACCAGCCGTGAGTGGCTCCAGGAGCGCATCCGCGCAGCCATCCCTCATGCCGGCACCGCCGATGAGCTGCTCGCCTACCTCGAAGCCGACGGCATCGCGGTCAAGCCACGCCGCGGACCATCCGGCGACCTCCTTGGCTACGCAGTCGGCCGCCCCGGTGACGTGAACGACGAAGGCGAACAGATCTTCCATCCCGGCGGGAAGATCGCCCCTGACCTGAGTCTGCCCAAGCTCAGGACTCGCCTGGAAGCCACCGCACCTGAAGAGCACCCCACCGCTCGGCGCAACCGCCCAGTCAGCGACTGGGAGCAAGCCACCGATGCCCTTGAAGCCTTCCGCACCGACATGAACGGCGACGACGTTCACACACAGGCGCACATTGCCGCCCTAGGTGAACTGATCGAAGTCACTGCTCAGAAGGCTCCCCCGGTCCTACGCCCCGAGCTGCAGGCCGCTTCTCAGAGGTTCACCCGCGCCCAGCGATCTCAGATCCGAGCTGAGCATCAGGCCGCCCGCACCCTACGTGCAGCCGTCCGAGACATCGCCCGCACCGCCACCGACCCGGACGGCAGCGTTCTGGCCGCACTGACTGCGGCCCTTGTTTGGGCCACGATCGTTGCCGCCCGGTGGCACGAAGTGAAGCAACACGCCCAGCAGGCCGATGCCGCTCGACAGGCGGTCCAACACCTTCAGACCGCCGCAGACCAGGCGCTCGCCCCAGTGCTGGAAAGGTTGGCGCTCCGCCGTCTCCAGGAGCACGCCAGCCGCAATCTTGCCCACGACGTGTGGGCGGCCGTCCCAGACCACGCTGGACGCATCCTGACTGACGATGATTGGCCTGCCCTCGCGACTGTCCTCAGTGACGCCGAGTCCCTCGGGCACCAACCGCACGAGCTCCTCAGGGAGGCAGCTGCGCAACGCGAGCTGACCACCGCCCGTCGACCCGCCCGGGTCCTGATCACGCGCATCCAGCACACGAGTCGCAACCCCGTACCCAATCGAAGGGCCGAAGCTGCTCGTCGACGGTCGGCCATGGCTAGCACTCGGGTCTCGGGCCACTCCCTTCGGGCGCCCCAGCTAGGAACCGTGGGCGATGCCATCGATCAGCGCCACTGGCATCACCGTTAGTCCTCAGATGAGCGAGAACGCAAACACGGTGTCGGGGGCTGTCGCGATCACGTACTTGGTGTCCTAGGAACGGGCCGGGTCGGGGGCCTGCAGGGATCTTCCCTGTGGGTCGCTGACCTGGCCTTTTGCCGATTGCTGGCGATGGGGTGCGACGGTCTTGAACGGGTGTCCTGCGGACTGTGTGCGGACTGCTGTCCCGTCCGGGGGCAGACGTGGCTGATGCCGGACCGCTGGGGGGCCGGAGCGCACCTCCGTTGCCCCTGGTCAACCGCTCTCAAGGGCATGCTGAGCGCAAGGACTGGCTTTGTCCCGACTCGCCACTGGGCGCCGGGGGCCAGGTCCCGAGGCAGGAAAGTACCTGGTCATCCGCAGCTTTTCGGGCCAGCGAGCGGAGTAGTGTGAAAACACCGGGAGTTCTTCGCGCACCGGCTCCGCTGTGGGTGCCGTTTCCGGTGATCGACAACGCCGGGCCGCCCCACGAGCCCGGGGGCAGGTTCGCGCCATGACCGTGATCATCGACCGTACGGCATCGAGCAGGCGCGCACCGTCGCTGCCGGCTCGCCTGTGCCTGACGCCCGCGCCGGGCGGGCTGGACGGCATGTGGTGGCCTCGCTCCCGTGCCCTCACCCGTGAGCTGCCGGCTTTGACAGCCGCACTGGGCGACCTCTGGGGCCGCATCACAGGTGTCACGGTGAACCCTGACCACTGGCCCGTCATCCCGAGTTGGGTGTCCGGCGCCGGGCGCACCGTGCATGTGGGCTGGTCCACCGAGGAGCAGGATCCGCACCGGCTGACCCTTTTCTCCACCGGTAGCCGCCGGAACATGCTGGTGATTCCGCCGGAAACCAGTGCGGATGCCGCCGCACGACTGATGGCGGGTGACGGTATCGATGCCCCGGGCCGGGAGGAAGCAGCAGACAGGATCGATGCCCGAAGCAGGGAAGAAGCGTGGGAGACCGACGGCGGGGCAGGTCCGCCGTCCTCCCCGCCCCGGCCCATCGGCTCGACAGGGCGTTCGCCCGCCGGTCAACGGAGGTGAGCGGACCATGACTGTCATCGCCGTGGCCGCGCTGCTCGTTCTGATCGCCATCGGAGCCGCCTTGATCCACCGGCTCAACGCTCAGCACGACGGACGGATCGCTGCCTTCCACTACAGCGATGCTCTGCCGGGGATCGGCCGCCGGACCCGGAGGCACCGCCGGCCGACGGTGGACGCGACCGCCCTGGCACGCCCCACCGCGACAGCGACCGCGGATGACATCGACTTCGGCCCGACCGGGGGCCGTAGAGGACGGCATGTCATGGGGATACTGCGTGAGCGGAAGACGTACCGCGAGAAGATCATGCGGGCTCTGTACCAAGCCGCCGAGGGAAATCGCCTCCTGGGCGTCGACGGGGCGAAGCTCCGCACCGACCTCGGCATCCCTGAGCGGGATCTGGCCGCTGCCTGTACGTACCTGGCGGGCAAAAGCTGGGTCGTCGTCGACTGGGGGAGGGGTGACACGCCCGCGAGGATCACGCTGACGCACCAGGGGATCCGGCAGATGGAGACAGAAGAGAAAGAGCGTGACTGAGCCGCGTCCACAGAGGCGGTGCGGCCGCAGGGCGTGCGACCGGCATACGAAGGGCGGGCGGCCACCATGACCGACTCCGACACCCCCGGCACTCCCAGGCTGTTGCCGGACGCCGTCCACCAGCCGGTGAGCCCCGGGACGGCCCTGCTGAGACTGGAGACGACACACGCGCGTGAGGGAATCCTGGACGGTGCCTGGTGGCCGCGGTCCCGGGACATCGGTGCCGAACTGCCCTCGCTGATCACCGCGTTGACCGAGCATCTCGGACCCGTCACCCGCGTCGGTCTGGACGCCAGTGCCTGGGACGAACTGCCGACACGGCTGGTGATCGACGGCCGAGTCGTGCACATCGACTCCTTCCCGGTCGGTGACGACACCGTCCTCATCACCCGAGGCGACCGGGACCATTTCTCCTTGCTGGTAGTCCCGCCGGACACGATGCCTGACGCGGCACGCGCCGCGATGGCCAGGGCCGTCCGGGCCGACAACGTCACCGGGGCCGAACAGATCCTCATCGACACGGGCAGCGACACGCCGTCTCCGCCGAACTGACACCTCCGCCGCAGCCCGGATCTTCGGAAGTCGGGATGCTAGTGTCATGAGTCTTTATTACGCCATAGAAGTAGGCTGGGTTCATGGCGCGTATGGGTCGGCCGACGGTCGAG